>CAJWAD010000008.1 GCA_913020245.1 uncultured Oleiphilus sp. | reverse complement strand
AAACAAAGGCAAGTTCGTCACGCTTTAAAAGTTTTTATATGGATGCGAACGTTAATAGCGCTTTGCCCCCACTTTTTGAAGAAGCGTCAATTTCAGACTCAAAGCGGCAAACTTTGGCCTAACTAATTTTGTTTAACTGCAACCAGCCGAAGCATAGCGTTCAGGCGTTGATATATGATGATCGATAGATGCTCTATCTTTTCGCAGGCAGCTTCAGGATTACTGGATACATAACGAGGTTGGCACGAGATTTTCATAGTACTTCATTTTTGGTGGCCGCGTTATAAAGTGGAGACAATGCGTTCGGTTATGATTCTGCCTGCGCTTCGTAATGTTAAATATAGGTTTTGTTTGCATCTCGACGCGATGTTTCATGGCGCTAACGTTGTGTCTATTGGTGGAGGTAAACAAACGAGCATTGAAACCGTCATGGAACTCTCACTACCCAGCTCTTTTGTTGATTGTTTGAACAGTACAAATAATATAATTAACGATGAATTATGCGCCAGACTCGCAAGCACTAACGTTTCGGGGGCACGCAGCCACCATCGAAGCTCGCGCGCACTGAGGCATCAAAATTATCATTTGCAATAAGGTCCGCTACCACCTCGATTTAGGTTAACACTATGGTTATTCGATTTTTCGTCCAGGTACTTTTCTACTCGGTCTTTGTCTTCGCAAAGGCGCATGCCGACTGGGTAGAGGTAACTGGCTCGGCCTCGGTAGACGAGCAAACGTATGATGAGGCGCGTGAGCAAGCCCAGCAAGAGGCGCTGCGCCAGGCTCTGCAATCTCAGGGTATAAAGTTGGAGAGTCATCAGTACATCAAAAATGGTGAACTGCTGCGCGACGAGTTGAAGGTTGATAGCGATGCACATATCCGTCGTATTGAGGTACGCAATGAAGAGCTCGATGGCGACTCATTAACGCTCACCCTAGGTGTTGATATTGATCAACTGCATTTATGCCCTGATTCGCAAGCGGCCAAATATCGTAAGACAGTCGCTTTGTTAGGTTTCTCTTTACAAACCCCAGATCAGGCTAATTGGGGTGATTTACACAGTGTAAGTCGTGGACTGTCTTCTTCAATTAATGAAGCGCTCCAGCAGCATGAAAAGTTACTAGTGTTTGAGAGCTCGGAACACAGTTTATATGGAAATGTCCGCAATGCGCCGAGTTATCTAACACAGTCAAAAACGTTGACTAAGGCATCCACTATTATTAAGCAAAGCGGTGCCCAATTTGTATTATCGGGGGTTGTGAGAGATATGGGGCTGCAAGATTCCGGCACCTACGAAACGTCGATTTGGGATCGTACGATGCGCTCTTGGGCTTTAGCGAATGAAACGCGTCGTTTTTCGATGGAATTATTCGTTCACGATGGGTTCAGCGGAGAGTTAATTTGGCAGAGTAACTTCGCAACTGAGGGTGATTGGAATGTCGCCTCGAATCAAAAAATTGGGTTTGCGTCCCAAGCGTTCTGGAAGACCAACTACGGCGACGCAATTCATGAATTAATTGATGAAATTGCGTATTACGTAGACGAGCAATTGCAGTGTCAGCCTTTCATGACACGTATTTCGAGGGTTGACGGTAAAAACTTGCAATTTAAAGCAGGTGCTGCATCCGGTATACGGCCTGGTGATCAATTTTCAGTGTACAGAAGTTTCAGCTTTTCGGATCCGTATAGTAAAAAGCAATTCGAATTAACGAATGTAAAAACAGCGCTAACGGTATCTCAAGTGCATGCAAGCTTTGGGGCTGGCACGATTGAAATTGAGGCAGGGCGCATAAACGTTCAGCAAGATGATTTATTGATTGCTTGGTAAATACATACCCTTGGTGGACGCCCCTTTCCTTGCGCTTAATAAATAATAGTAAAGTTCTCGCTACCTAATGAGTGTTTAAAGGGAGAGCGATATAGATTACTGAAGATGCTTACGTACGTTGTCTTGAGGCGATGGCCGAATTAATAATTGCAGAGACAGGCTGTATTTGTTTAAGTTAGGCGCGTCGCTGCAGATTTTTTTACTAACTCAAGCATAGATCGTAACCCATTTCCTCGTGTAGCACTGATGTGCCGCATTAAATCAATACGCTCAAAGATCGCTTCAACATCCATTTTATGTATTTCTGATGGTGATTTTGCGTTGAGTGTGGCAAGTACAATCGCCGCTAGACCTTTGACAATAATGGCATCGCTGTCGATTAAAAAGTACAGGGTGTCTGACGCTTCATCGTAACGGTCTATTAACCATACTTGGCTTTGACAGCCATGCACATAGTTTTCTTCTTTGCGCTGTGCGTCAGGAAAGTTTGGCAGCGCTTTCCCTAAATCGATGATGTAGCTGTAGCGTTCTTCCCAGTCATCCAAGAACTCGAAGGCATCAAAAACGTCTTCGATTTTAGTCGATGTGCCAAGCGCGTTAGCTTGGAATTCTTCAAGGCTTGGGGAGCTCATAGTCGTTGCTATATCCTAAAATATTTTTAGGTTGCGCTTGGCTTTATATTTAAAGCAAACCCAACTCAAGTTTTGCTTCATCAGAGAGCATCTCATTGCTCCATGGTGGGTCGAATACAAGGTCAACTTCGACTTTACTAACACCATCCAATTGAGCGACGCGAGCACGTACATCATCAATAATAACAGGCCCCATTCCACAGCCTGGTGCAGTAAGTGTCATTTTAATAAATACCTCATGCAGTGCTGTATCGAGTTTTACTACTTCGATTTCGTAGATTAAACCCATCTCAACGATATTTACCGGTATTTCTGGATCATAAACTTGGCGAAGAGCCGCCCAAACTTGATCGTCATTAACACTGCCATCTTGGGAAGTGCTAAGGTCTTCGTATTCGACTGTTTTGCCGAGCGCGTCAGCATCTTTACCTTCTATTCTTGCTAGGTTGCCGTTAACCGCCACAGTGAAGGTGCCACCTAATGACTGTGTGATTGTGACAAAGGTATCTTTAGGGATCATGATTTCGGTTCCGGCGGGAACAATTCGACCTTCTACGGCTCTGTTGGTGACTGCAACTTCTCTTTCCGGCATGTTTTCCTAACCTTCTTTCGTCACAGAAAAACTCTCACCACAGCCACACTCTCCTGTCACGTTTGGATTGTTAAACTTGAATAAGCTATTCAGACCGACGGTAACAAAATCTATCTCTGTACCATTTAAAACGGGTAAATCTTTTTTTGGAATGACAATGTTTACGTCATCAAAGGCAAAGGTTTGCTCATCTTCTTTTGTGGTCAACACAAGCTCTGTTTCATACATGAATCCAGAGCAGCCGCTGGTTTGGAGATACAGACGGAAAGACTGTCCACCGCCTGCTTTATCGATTTCCCTGCGGATGTGATTCAGCGCCTTCTCACTCAATGATATCGAGGGTTCTATGTTTTGTTGGGGGTCAAAAGTTTCAATTGTCATTTGTCTTAGACCTTGTTAAGTGAACATTCGCTGTATTTTGGCAAGCGCCTCAAATAAACGTTCGACCTCTTCGGCGGTATTGTAAAATGCAAACGAAGCGCGAGCGGTGCCTGGTACGCCTAAATACTCCATTAACGGCATTGCACAATGATGACCTGTACGAATACCTATGCCCTGCTGATCAAGCAGGGTACCAATGTCGCTTGGATGTAACCCCTCAATTAAAAAGGACATCACCGCGACCTTGTTACTCGATTCGCCGATCAAGCGCATTCCCGGGATACCTTTGCTGAGCTCGATGGCCTGAGTAAGCAGGGCTTGTTCATGTGCTTCCATTGCCTTTCGATCAGCCGAGTTTAAATAATCTAAAGCCGCGCCTACGCCGACAGCCTGGCTTATTGGCGGCGTACCTGCTTCGAATTTATAAGGCAGTTGATTGAACGTTGTACCCTCAAAGCTTACGCGTTCTATCATCTCGCCACCACCTTGATACGGAGGCATTTCTTCTAGCAACGCTTCTTTACCATATAATACGCCAATCCCTGTAGGGCCGAAAATTTTGTGTGCAGAAAACGCATAAAAGTCGCAATCTAAAGCTTGGACGTCCACTTTAAAATGGGGTGTCGCTTGGGCGCCATCGATTACGGTAATAACGTTATTGGCTTTTGCTCTAGCAACAATCTCTTTGATAGGGATTATCGTACCGAGCACATTTGATACATGTGTACAGGCGAGTATCTTTGTCTTAGCTGTAATAAGTGTATCGAGTTGCTCGACTAATATGTCACCATTTTCGCTCACATCAAGCACTTTCACGACTGCGCCTATGCGTTCTGCTAACATCTGCCATGGAACAATATTAGCGTGATGTTCCATCCGGCTAACAATTATCTCATCCCCTTTATTCAATCGGGGGGCGAGACCGTTTGCGACCAGGTTCATGGCCTCCGTCGTACCTTTCGTCCAGATTATCTCTTTACGGGAGGCGGCGTTTAAAAAATGTACTACCTTATCTCGCGCGCCCTCAAAGCCACTCGTAGCACGATCGCCTAGGGTATGCGCGCCACGATGGACGTTTGCATTATCGTTGTAATAGTAGGCACGCATCGCTTCGACAACTTGCTCTGGTTTCTGTGTGCTGGCGGCGCTATCGAAGTAGATGAGAGGCTTGCCGTTGATCTCTTGATCAAGAATCTTAAAGTCTTGGCGAAGTTCGGAGACTGATCGTTGCGTACTCATAGTTCGTCTTAGTCCTGGAAACTCAATAAATTCGACAGAATGGTTTCCCAAAAATCTGCAATTTCATCTACCTTAGCGTTACGGACGACTTTCAGGACGAAACCAAGTGTTAACATTTGACGCGCTTGCTCATCGGTTAAACCGCGCGTTTTCAGATAGTAAATTTCTTCTTCATCAAGTTGTCCAATGGTGGTGCCATGCGCGCACTTCACATCGTCTGCATAGATTTCCAATTCAGGTTTTGAATCGATTTCGGCTGTTGGCGACAGAATAAGATTGTTGTTGTTCATGGTACCTAATGTTTTTTGCGCATCCGGTACAATATGGATGCGACCATTAAATACAATCTGTGACTTGCCATCGGCAATACAACGGTAGTTTTCATTACTTGTGCAGTGCGGCGCAATATGCTCAATACAGGTATGATTATCAAAATGTTGGTTCGCCTGGGTCACCACAATGCCATTTAGATCGCACTCAGCGCCAGGTTCTTGCAATAACACCCTCAGATCATGGCGGCCCAACTGCGCCCCAAGGCATAATGCATCACTGTTAAACCGCGCATCGCGTTTGAGTTGCGCACGGGAGCTTGCGATCAGCTTATGTTCAGCAAATCCAAGGTTCATGCGTAAGCTGTTAAGCTGGCTATTTTGTGCAACTAAGTAATCGCTGTGGCTGATGCATAATGCTGTGTCGCTACTGGTGCAGTGAAATTCCTCGATTACAGTAAGCTCCGCATTATCTCGGATATTTACAAAAATCCGAGGTAGACTGACGCCCCCTTTGTTGTGGACGATTTCAAGTATCAACATCTGCTCGATTTTGCTGTTTCTCGATGCCTCTATGTAAAGTCCATCGTCGAAGCTGGATAGATTTATCTGTTCAAATTCACGCTTTTTGCTCTCACTGCCAACCGCTTCAATCACTCGCCCAATCTCTTCTTCATTTAAGTGTGTAAAGCGTTTGAGTATAAGCCCTTCAGGTAACGTTAAATTATCCAATGACGTAGCAATAGCGCCATTTTCAAGGCGAATTGAAAGGGCATTTTTCTTATCAATATTATAAGGTCGGCTTATGTCACTTGCACGGCCATCTAATGCTTTATCAAAGGTGGAGAGATCACCAATTTTTTTGGCTGAATATTTCCAATCTTCATGGCGCCTGTCTGGCATGTTGAGCGCACTCAGGGTGTCACGCGTTGCGCTCTGCAAAGCGGATAAACTACTCGGTAAAGTCTCGCTTCTTCTCGCGAAGGGTAGGGTATTTAGAGAACTCATGATCAATAATTGCCCTTACACGTTTTCTTTTTCAGCAACGCCAAGCCAGCCATAGCCTTTTTCTTCAAGTTCTAAAGCGAGTTCTTTGCCACCGGACTTTATGATTTTCCCACCCGATAATACGTGCACGTAGTCAGGCACGATATAGTCTAAAAGCCGTTGGTAATGTGTCACCATAATCACGGCGCGATCCGGAGAACGAAGCGCATTTACCCCATCTGCCACCACGCGCAGTGCGTCGATGTCTAAGCCTGAATCGGTCTCATCAAGAATCGCCAGTGTCGGCTCAAGCATAAGCATCTGCATTATTTCATTCCGTTTTTTCTCACCGCCCGAGAACCCCTCGTTTACGCCACGCTTTAAGAACGATGGGTCCAGATTCACTTGCTGGATTTTCTCTCTTGCCGCTTTCATGAACTGCGCCGCATTGATTTCATCTTCGCCACGATGCTGGCGAATGTTGTTAATAGCTGTTCTCAAAAATTGCAGGTTGCTCACGCCTGGAATTTCGACTGGGTATTGAAAGGCGAGGAAGACGCCTTCTCGAGCGCGTTCTTCGACCGACATATCGAGCAGATCTCTGCCCAAGTAGTTAGCCGTTCCACCGGTTACTTCGTAGGCTTCATTGCCCGCAAGTACCTGTGATAACGTACTTTTGCCAGAGCCATTCGGGCCCATGATGGCGTGTACTTCCCCAGGTTTTACCTCTAGGTTAAGGCCCGTAAGTATTTGCTTTTCTTCAACGGCGGCTTGTAAATTCTGAATACTTAACATCAATTTCTCTCAAAAAACTGAGCGGCTGCAGTGTCAACAGGCTCAAGCTAATAGTCGTTCTTAAATAGGCTTTGCGATTTATAGATTAACCCACGCTACCTTCTAGGCTTACTTCGAGCAGTTTGGTCGCTTCTACGGCGAATTCCATTGGGAGCTCTTTAAACACTTCTTTACAGAAGCCGTTTACGATCATCGACACAGCATGCTCGGCATCGATACCACGCTGCTGACAAAGAAAGAGCTGATCATCGCTAACTTTCGAGGTGGTCGCCTCGTGTTCGATGACCGCCGAATTATTCTTGCTTTCGATATACGGAAATGTGTGAGCTCCGCACTTGTCACCAATCAAAAGCGAATCACATTGTGTGTAGTTACGTGCGTTTTCTGCACCTGGACCAAAGCGAACAAGGCCTCGATAGCTGCTATCACTCTTGCCTGCAGAAATACCCTTGGCAATGATCGTGCTTTTGGTATTTTTACCGAGATGGATCATCTTTGTACCCGTGTCCGCCTGCTGCAGGTTGTTGGTCAGTGCGACAGAGTAAAACTCGCCGACACTGCCTTCGCCTCGCAATACGCAACTTGGATATTTCCAAGTGATCGCGGACCCCGTCTCCACTTGTGTCCACGATACTTTTGAGTTTTTGCCGATACAGGCCGCGCGTTTTGTTACGAAATTATAGATACCGCCTTTGCCCTCCGCGTCACCAGGATACCAGTTTTGTACCGTTGAATATTTGATCTCGGCATTATCCAAGGTTACGAGCTCGACGACCGCTGCATGGAGCTGGTTTTCGTCTCGCATCGGGGCTGTGCAGCCTTCAAGATAACTGACGTGACTACCTTCCTCAGCAACAATTAACGTGCGTTCAAACTGTCCCGTGTTTGCTTCATTGATGCGGAAGTAAGTTGACAGTTCCAACGGGCAGCGAACGCCTTTGGGGATATACACAAACGACCCATCGCTAAACACTGCTGAATTAAGGGCAGCATAAAAATTATCTTTTTGCGGGACCACGGTGCCCAAATATTTTTTTATTAGTTCAGGATGCTTGTGGACCGCCTCTGAAATAGGGCAGAAGATCACACCGGCCTCGGTAAGCTTATCTTTGAACGTAGTAGTGACCGATACGCTATCGAATACGGCATCAACGGCAACACCCGCGAGACGTGCTCTCTCATGCAAAGGGATGCCGAGTTTTTCATAGGTTTTCAGTAACTCTGGGTCTACTTCATCTAAACTTTTCGGACCGTCTTCTTTCGATTTGGGCGCTGAATAGTACGAAATTTCGTTGTAATCGATCTTCGGAAAATTTACATGTGCCCATTCAGGTTCTTGCATCTCTTGCCAGATTTTATAAGCTTTTAAACGCCAATCGAGCATCCATTCAGGCTCTTTCTTTTTAGCTGAAAGCCGACGAATAACACTTTCGTTCAAACCTGGCTCAAACGTTTCTGACTCAATTTCAGTGACGAAGCCATGCTTATATTCACTTTTGATTAAGTCTTTTACTGCTTTGTCTGTTTCTGACATGCCTATTAATGCTCTTATTGAAGTAAGTCTTGGTCAACCGAGTGCAAAAAAGTATCTATGTACCAATACGTTAGCCATCACTGTACTGACAATGTCCAGTTTAGGGACGAAATTATATAATAACCTAGTAATTTAGTCAGGTATTTTTTGAGAACTCGTTCCACCAACATCGCGCGCGATTGTACAGCTTTCTTTGCAAAAAATCAGAAAGTACACTTTTTTTTACCTTCAAGGTCAAAAAACGGGCGAAACCTCTAATTTTTGCTAAATTTAAGAGGTCTATGGAAAAATAACAAAGAGTTGATCAGATGCTTGGTGAACATAATTACGAAACGTATGCGATAACTAATCAAATTATCAAGGAAAAGATACCAACAGCTTCGCTTGAGATTGGTATGTATGTTGTCGAGTTAGACCGGCCTTGGCTCGAAACACCTTTTTTATTTCAAGGTTTTCTAATTAACAGTGAGGATGAGATTTCTCAACTTCGCGATTATTGCCAGTTCGTTTTCATCGAAGCCAAGGAGACAAATACAAGCTCTGTTCAAACTGAAAAGGTTAGCCGTGTTCGTCGACACAAAATTTACAAAGTGCCGATGGAGCGTGAATTGCCTGTTGCGATTAAAAGCTATGACTACGCAAAACAGACGGTACGAAATGTTCTTGATTCGGTTCGGTTTAGTCAGGAATTGAATGTTTTTGAAATAAAGGCGGCGGTAAAAGGTTGCGTTAAAAGTGTCATTAATAACCCTAACGCGATGTTATGGCTGAATCAGATAAAAGATAAAGACAACTACACTGCTGAACATAGTTTACGGGTATCTGTTTTAGCGGTTGCGCTCGGACGGGACCTCGGTTTATTGCCAAACGAACTCGAGGATTTGGGTATTGCGGCCATGCTGCATGATGTGGGGAAAATTAAGATTCCCGATGAGGTTTTGAATAAAGAAGGTAGCCTTAGTCCCGAAGAATATACTTTGATCAAAACGCACGCCCAAGAGGGCAGAAAAATGTTGATGTCAAAAAGTCAATTGCCTCCGATAGTGGTTGACGTGGCTTGGTCTCATCATGAGCGCGTCGATGGCAAGGGCTATCCCCGAGGCATTAAGGCAAATAAGATTCCACATTTCGCAAAAATTGTTTCAATCGTGGATGCCTTTGATGCGATTTCAAGTGAACGTTGCTACAGCAAGTCGCGTTCTACGCTGGAATCGCTGCGTATTTTGTACGACTGCAAGGGCACGCAGTTTGATGAGGATTTGGTAAAAGCCTTCGTGCGACTCATCGGGATATACCCGCCTGGCCACGTGGTGGAATTGACCGACGGACAAGTGGGTATAATTTTGGCCTGTGAACCCAATAATAAATTAAAACCGAAAATTTTAATGGTCAGAGACTCAGATAAGAAAAATTGTCGAGAGCGTGTGCTCGATTTACGTCATGACCTAAAAGATAAACAAAATAAGCCAATACGGGTGAAATCTGTGCATCAAGATGGGGCGTTTGGTGTACATTTAAAAGAATACAAAGACAAAGGGTTGAGAATTGAAGTCGGTGTGGCCTAAATCAACAACAGCCTCCGACTATTTTTTTGACCTGTAATAATTGGATGATTCAACGTGGCAGTATTCACAAAAGTATCCTCAAACGATTTGAGCGTGGTGTTGGAAAATTTTGGCTTAGGTAGACTAGTTGACCTTAAAGAAATAAGTGCAGGTATTGAGAATACTAATTATTTTTTAGACACCCAGTGTATGGGTGAAGAAACTAAGCATTGGGTACTGACCCTGTTTGAAAACATCGATGAGTCAGAACTTCCATTTTTTAGCCAGTTTACTCAGCATTTAGCGCATGCAGGGCTCGCGGTGCCCGCACCTTTGAAAAGTGAGCAGGGGGATTCTTTATTTAGGATTAAGGGTAAGTCGGCGGCGATTGTTCCTCGATTATTGGGCGCAGATTTAAGCGATGTTGATGAAATCGCCTGTGCACAAGTAGGAAAGTGGTTAGCTTACATGCATCATGCGCAAACAGATTTTGGCTCACACCGGCCTTTAGTGCGTGATTTAGATTGGATGGAGCGTAATTATCAATCGCTCAGTAAATCGAAAATTGGTAGCGATTTAAAACTGTTGCGCGGTTACATTGACCGCTACAAGGATTATAGGACTACTTTGGAAGCGTGCCCACACGGCACCGTTCATGGTGATTTGTTTAAAGATAATGTTTTATTTCATGAAGGTAAGGTCAGTGGTGTAATTGACTTTTATCATGCTTGCCACGCGGCGTTGCTGTTCGATTTGGCTGTCACGGCAAATGATTGGTGCTGTTTAGACAATGGCGCTCACGACGTGGGTCGTTTAAATGCATTAGTGAATGCATACAAAGGGGAGCGTGATTGGACAGAGATAGAAGCACGAGCTTGGCCTTATTGCTTGGAAGTTGCTGCGCTGCGTTTTTGGATTTCTCGTTTGGTTAGTAAGTATGTTGGCGGATATCAAGATAAGAGCGTTGCGGGCGATACGATTAAAGACCCCGATAAAATGAAAATGACTTTACTTCATTTGAGCGATGCTTACGCCCCCATCCAAATCTAGCGGACGCTCCGTTTGCGCAGTTATTCAGTTACCTAATCGATCAAAGTAAACAGCGCATTAATGTTCGTATTAAAACTGACATCCACCAAATGCCAACCCTTATTCGCCTGGTAGTAATTCAATTCCCATACGAGCGCTGCACTGCGGTATTTCACCAAATAGGTTAATTTGTAGAAGTGCGAATCAACGCTTTGTCTCTTTAACAGTGAATAAGATAAGGGTTTGCCGGCACTTTTTGATATGCGATTCATGTCCGCTGTTATTTTTTCACCACGCTGTGTGAATTGTTCCAAATTTACGCCTACATACGCCGAAATTAGACTAAACGCAGCATCAGTTTCCCCCATAACAATCTGTTTCATAAAGGTTTCGCTGGTTGAGTCAATGCGTTTTGAATCAGGGAGAGATTTGGCGAAGCTTACAACTGAAAATAGAAGCATTAGAACAGCGCTTGCAGTTTTTAGCAGGGTCAAACTGAACCTCATTTAAAAATGTGTTATTTTGATTTTCCTATGGGATTTGAGTCTAGCATAGGCCGCAAGTTGGAGCTATTGAGACATGTACGTGCACCTCTGAAAAATTCCTCAACAACCAAAAACTATTATTAGGATTCTCTATGAAGAAGTTTGCAGGCTTTGTTAGCTTGTTTGGCATATTGATTGTGAGTGGCTCAGTGGTTTATGCAGAGAGTTGGGAAAAAAAAGATGCCTATCAATTCGATCTACAAACTTATTGGTCACGTGCAGATCTAGATGCGCAGAGAGGGCCAGAGGACGCTAGGCTAGATCGTTATGGGTTTGCATTCACGGCATTTTTGAATGACGTTTTGCTCGATGGGACTTACCCAAGTGAACGCGCTTTTTTCTATCAGCGAGAATCGGGGCTGAGCGTGGGCAAACAATTCGGCGATGCAAAGGGTTTGAATCGTGCCCGTTCGGCTGGGACACTGCAATCAATAGAGCAGGAGAGTGAGTTTGTCAGCCTATTTTTAGCGAGAAAAGAGCTGCCGGTTTGGGCCAGAATGGGCTGGTCAACGGTTGATGAAAAATACCGTTATGCGGGCGGGACAGAGATTAAACCGGATATAGACGACGTATGGAATGCGACGCTTGGTGTATTCATGATGCCACAGCTTAGTTTTTATATTGGTTATGAGGATGATCTGCGCGAAGCCTATCAGTTTGGTGGCCAATGGTTGATTGACTACAACGATGTGCGTTTTGTTGAGCTAGGTATTGAGTTGACGCAACTAAATGATGAAGACTTCAACCAGAGTGGATCGCTATCCCGAGATGAAGACCGAGCTGAATTGTCATTTCGATATTATGCACAACCACAAACAAGTATGGGATTCGCTTACCAGCGGCGCTGGTATGAGGATTATGATGAAGAGGGCGGAACGTTCACAATCGATGTGAAACACTATTGGAAGGACCGCATATCCCTTGGCTTATTTTTTAGCGAAAGCCAAGAAGACGAGCAGAGTAAAGATGTCTTTTACTTCCCGGCTAAGTCTTTTGGCGCAAGTTTGGGCTTGCGCTTTTAGGTATCCATTCTACCAGTTGACCGTTAGCGATTTAGAATAGCCCTTTTAATTTATCTTTTAATTTATTCTCGAGCTTTTTTTGTACCTCTTGCTTTTGATCATCGACGAAGGAGTTAAGTTTTTGCGCAAGCAGTTTATCGATATCCTTTAAATCGCCATCTAAAATATTATTTTCGTTGGCAAAGTATTTCGACAGTGCTTTGTTGTCCGCAAGATACGTATTCAGCTTGCTATTCAAGCTGTCCCTCAGTTTCCCTTCCCATTCTTTCTGTTTCGCTGACAAACGTGCTGAGAATGCTTTTTTGATAGCCTGGTCTAAGTCTGAGCTTAGATCAATTTCAGGTGCGCTCAGGGCACCGCCGAGTTGCGCATCAAGCGAGAAACTTTTGATACTGTTTAAAAGTGCTGAGATCTCTTTGGTAAGGGTAGTTTGGCCTTCGCTTAAGATGTCGGCTTGACTAAATTGACTTGATGCAAACCCCGATATGTTCTCATTATTTAAGATTAATTCAGTGCGTAAATCCATTTTCGCGCGGGTCAGCACCAAGGGAAGATTTTTGCTATCGCTTAATCGCAAATCGTCGATATTTTGGCCGGTAAGCGCCATTCGGAACGTATCTTTAGAAGCGGTAGAACGATGATCTATTTCAAGCTTAATATCGACAGAATCAATGTCATTTAATTGTTCTGCTCGTGCTGAAAGTGTACTCGGTAAACCGCTTAGATATTGTTGATGCGTGAGATTGCGGCCCTCAATATCGATTTCACCTTGGCTTAGGACTGCGTTTGCACTCGCTTTGCGAATCAACACATCTGGTTCTACTGCCTGACCAAAGTGTATAAAGCGTCCGGTTTTTCGTGTCGGTGTTAGCGATTCCGCTTCTGTCAGCGACGCGGGATCATCTGCAGTTGCTTTCGCCATGAGGGGTGAGAGTTTTCGATACCACTTGAGCGTTTGCTCCGCGTAGTACGCAAATTGGTTCCCAAAAAGAAGGCCGCTAAGATTTAAGGCGCCAGTCTCATCAAAACTATACTGTGCTTTGATTGACGCCCAATCTTCTTGTGGTGCGGATTTTAAATCAGCAATTCCCCTGTTAATGAGCGTTTGACTCTCGTTTAGCTGATTCTTAGCTTTAAGTATCGTTTGTTTGTCTTGTTTGAGTTCGTTGCGCAGCGCATCGAACTTCTGTTTACGCTGATTGAAATCTTGTAAAGACTTAATGTCGCCCTCAGTCAGCGCTTTGAACTCTCGTTGGTAGTAGTTGAGTTTCTCCTCATTAGGAAGTTTACTCGCGAGGCTGTCCCATTTTTCTTTTTGAATTTTATAAGTTTGATCGAGCTCATTTTTAAGTTTCTCCGTTTGGAGAGGATGACGACTTAAGAGCTCTTTTGTATCGGGTAGTACTTGCTTCAGTTGGTCGAGCTCCTCGGCTAGAAAGCGCTCTTTTTGCGTGCCTGAGCTGTTGAAGCCCTGATTATTTTGCGCAGGTAATGCCCCAGATTTGTCGCGTTGGGTGTTGAACTTGATTGCGTCCACCGACAAGTCCTCGACGATGACTCGACCGTTCCAGAGGTCAAACAAATTCAACGCTGCATAGGCCCTATCAAACTCAAATACATTATGCATGGGTCGATCGCTATTGGTGACTTGGAGCTTGTTTAAATAAAGCCCTGCAGGGGATAGCGAAATATCAACACTGTCTAATTCAACTTTTGCACCGTTTATTTTTGTGCCAGTGCGCTCAATACTTTGCTCAATCAACCATGGTGCAACCCAGTAAAAAATAGCAAAAAGAATGGCCAAGCAAATCCCGAAGGCAATTATTCCAATTGGCCGCAGCATACCTTGCTTTTTTTGTATGGTGTTTGTGCTCATCTTACTGCCTCCGAGATTTCGTAGGCGCTCGCAAATTTCTGATACCAAGAAGAGGCTTTTAGGCCTTTGATAATACCCAGTCTGTTTAGCCAAGCCAAAAACGTGTCGCGATAGCGGGAGATCAGCCAAACACTCATGAAATAAACGGGTAATACAAGCGAGCATGATAGAAGAAGACTGCCTATCGTGAGCGTATTATTAAAGTGCGCGAGTCGCCAAAAATCACTTTGATACAGGCCCGTCCAAAATTCATTCAAGGATTCGGATAAAAGTAATGTCTCGCCGAGTGATGCTGAGTAGGGGTCTAGTAACCAAGCAATGCCCGACCACAAAGCAAAGCTAAAGAAAAACGTAAACAAATTGATACGTAGAATGCAGATGAGCAGTACAACGATGATATTGTGTAGGCTCCAAAACGGGGTCAATGCGAAGATCATGGCTAAAACGATGGCACCTGCAAGTTGTGCTGGATTTTCGTTCGCATTGAGCACTTTGATTAATTTGATTAGTTCGTTCAGCATGTTGAATCCAAAGCGATCTTTAATTTAAGGGGGTAGGCGTTAAAGATAGCTGCATAACTGAAAGCCCTGCAAGCACTTTCGATGCCCTATGTTTAAAACTTTTCCGTGCCTTTGAATCGTTTTGATGAGTTGAGTTAAGAGAGCAGAGTAATTGCCTGACTTTGCTCTGCGCTCACGTTTGATTTGGGATTTGCCTGCCATGAGGGGCTTCGCTAAATACGAGCGCCTCATTTATGTATGCTGCACCAATGATTGTGTTGGCCATGCCATTGTTTAGTTGGTTATTGCAGGCCGGACGGCATTATTTTTGGCTGAACGCGATATCGAGACCTGTTTTTGCTAAGCGTATCAGAGGCAAATTACGCGCCTCAGATTCAGAAAACCAAGCGGCCTTGTCGGTGGTGCCCATTAATTCATCCCTTAACGTTCCACCCTGAACCGTCGCATGATAAATGATTCGAACACCATGAAAAGCAGGATTGGAGTCGCGATCATAAAGTGTATCCACCTCCGCAAGTTTTGTCGGGGTGACAAGCAATCCTGTCTCTTCTTCTACCTCGCGTACCAAGGCGGCTCTGGTATCTTCGCCAAAATCCAGTCCGCCGCCAGGTAAGATCCATAGCCCCTTTAAATTGGGAACTTGCTGTGACAATCTGCAAAGGAGTATTTTTTTATTCTGGGTGATTAAGCCGTAAGCACCGACTCGCGTCGCTTGTGTGTTTGTTTGCATAACGCATAACTCTAACATTGTTTGAGAAAATCAGTTTCGCAGCAGTTTAAAACTTGCATGAAAGTGTTCGATGCGCCAATGATGGAGGTTACCCTAGAACCCCACAAGCTCTTTTGATCGCTCCAGTTGAAAAGTTTTGATAACTTTAATAATCGTCGACCAATTGTTAGGGGCAGGGCTATTGCTGGTATGACCCTTTAGGCTCTCATTATGGTTGCGCGAAATTATCTCACATTAACGAATTGTATCGCGTACGTTATGCTTGCTGGCTAGATTTTAGTATCACTTAATAATCGTTTCTCTTAGAGTGAACTCCATTAGCTTGAGTTAGAGAGGGAATGCATGGAGTTAATGGAATTCGATTCGAATTTTCGACAATCAACGCTTGAGTTAATTTGTTATTTACAAAACTATGAGCGCAAATTGACTTTAGGTGAGTTTAACGAGCGACCGCCGGGCTCTGAGATAGCTGACAAGCAATTAAACTATCTGGTTAATGCCACCAATAATGAACAGTCAGCTTTTTACTTAGCCATCGAGAACAATCGAGCCGTTGGTTTGATTGTGCTGTTTGTTGAATCGGAGCCAATTGGCACCCATCATCTTTCTCTAGCGTTTTTGCGCTACGCCTTGGTTAGTGATTTTGTGGTAGCGCCGGACTATCAGGGAAAAGGCGTCGCAGATATATTAATGGCGCAAGCTGAGCGTTTTGCTTTAGACAATGATTTGCCCTCAGTTCGTCTATCTGTGCTCGCTAACAATCAACTCGCCCGCAGCTATTATGAGAGATATGGTTTCAATGCCTATGAGATTACCTATTCGAAAGCAGTTCCGCATAAAAATGAAAAAGCGTAATAAAAGGATGTATGGCATTCTTTTGGTTACACTATGCTTTGCCTAGCAGTTTTCTATCACCATTAACCGAATAGGGCATACCTATGACGACACACAATGCTCAATTAAATGCCGAGGAGCGCTATGAACTGTTTTTAAGTTCGGTGTCTGATGCACGAGAAATATGGATACTCGTTAACAGCAATAAAGAGTTTTTAAAAATCTATTCGCAAGAAGATGAGCGCGAGTATGTTCCGCTATGGCCAGACCATGATGCCGCTCAAGTTTACGCCTCAGAAAAGGCGACAACGGACGCGGAAGCGCTGCAACCAAAAGTCTTGTCATTACCTGAGTTTTATCAACGATGGGTGCCGGGCTTAACGGGGGACGAGATAGATGTGGGCGTATACCCGGGCAACGATGGTTATGTTTGGCAGTGCAGTGCGCAAGAACTGAAACAAGACTTAGATGACGTAATGTCTCAGCTCTTTTAGAGGGTTAGCCTTTATTTATTTAAAATACCCTTAAGGGTCGCCGTAATATCAGCAGGATAAACGAGCGTCTTGGCATTCTGAGAATCGGCTAACTCGGAAAATGACTGAATGTATTTTTCACCCAGTAGATACATAGCAGGCAGCTCTTTATCACCTACTGCATCCGAAACCCGTTTGATCGCCTCACTACTGGCGTTGGCTAGCACTACCTGCGCTTCCGCGTCGCGCTTTGATGCTTCTAATCGACCATCAGCTTCAAGAATCTGAGCTTGTTTCTCACCCTCTGCTTTAGTGACCGCTGCGCGTCGAGCTCGTTCTGCTGCGGCTTGCTCTTCCATGGCCGATTGCATGGTGCTTGAAGGATTTATATCCTGAATTTCGACAGTTTTTAATGTGATTCCCCAGTCAGATATGTCATCTGAAATGGCTGTTTTAAGCTTTGATTTGATCAGCTCGCGTGATGATAAACACTCATCAAGTTTCATCTCACCGATAATCGATCGCAGCGACGTTTGAACCAAAGTTTGTATCGCCAATATATAATTTTCGACACCGTATACGGCCTTGTCTGGCGAGAGAATGTTTATATATGCGACAGCATTCGCACGAATTGAGGCGTTATCATTCGTAATAACCTCTTGAGCGGGGATTTCTAAAACAATGTCTTTGGTCGTTACCCGGAATGCCACACCATCTACATATGGAATGATCAGGTTGAGGCCAGGAGAAAGCGTTTTGTGGTATTTACCTAACCGTTGAATAACCCATTTCGAGCCTTGCGGCACGAGTTTGATGCCCAAGAAAAGGGTCACAATTACCAACACCAAGATGCTTGTAATAATAATTAGGCTTATATCCATTTAGTGCTCCAAGTAAGCGGTAAAAAGTAGTTGAATGTTGATGTTTTAAATTTTTGCCTCAGCGATAAATTATGCTTTTACGACAATCAGGGTATTGCCGGAGACGTCAACAACACGCGCACGGTCACCCGCATGTATCTCTGATTCACATAAAAATTGCCATTCATCATTTCCAAGGATAGGTACCGTAAAGCGCAATGTACCATGCTTGTTAGATTCATTGGGTGGATCGATTACGATCCCAGTTTTGTTCGAAATCATTTCTTTTGAAAGACCCGCCATCGTGCGGTCAATTAGCTTTGGTTTTATAACTTTCAACCAAACGGCTGCATTAATACAAATTGCGAGCGTCCAAATTAGGATTTGCGTTGAAAGCACAAGCTCTGGCGATAAAAATAAAAATACGGCAACCACGAAAGCGCCCATTCCAAACATCAGAAAAACAAAACTGGGTAAGAAAATCTCCAGTAGTGAAAGCATGATGCCTAGGACAAGCCAATGCCAGTATTCGACGGTAAATTCCATGTCGTTTTCCTATTTCTTGTTGGGAATGCCGAGGCCCTTTGTTTGAGCCCCGGATTTCGGGGGGCACCTGAAGTCTAGCAGGGCACAACATTGAGTTCTATAATTTCCACACTGGCACTCGCGACCGACGTACCCGAAAGCATTCTAACGCAGCAGTCTGTCGCGTTTTTACGCAAACCCGCGTCAAAGCACCTCTAATGAAAGCGCGGTGCCTTCGCCTCCGCCGATGCATAAACTGGCAAGCCCTTTGGTTTTGCCCAGTTTTTTCAATGCATAGATTAAGGTTGCCATGATACGCGTTCCGGACGCACCAACAGGATGCCCGAGGGCCACCGCACCGCCATGTATATTTATTTTGTCTTCAGGGATGTTAATCGCATTAATCGCTGTCATGGCAACCATCGCGAAGGCTTCATTTACCTCTACTAGATCGATATCATCGATACTCCAGTCGGTTTTAGCCATCACTTTTTCAATCGCACCGACGGGGGCATGGGTAAATCGGCTAGGTTTTTCAGCATGCGAAGCATGCGCACGAATCACTGCAATCGGCGCTATATTTAACGCTCTTGCCGCCTTGCCAGATGCCAGAATCATAGCGGCTGCGCCATCTGAGATAGCGCTAGCATTAGCGGCAGTGACTGCACCATCTTTATTAAACGCTGGCTTGAGTTGCGGTATTTTTTCTGGTTTCGCTTGCTGCGGTAGCTCATCATCTTCGACAATAAACTCACCTTTACGAGTTTTGATCGAGACGGGCGCAATTTCTTTTTCGAACCAATTTTCTTTTTGAGCGGTTTGTGAACGCTCTAGGGACCGCAGTGCGTAGGCATCCATTTGTTCACGTGTCAGGCCGTCCTCTTTGCCGTTATCATCCGCGAATTTACCCATCAGTTCGCCGCAGTAGGCATCTTCTAGACCATCGAAAAACATATGATCAAGCAATTGTCCATGGCCAAGGCGGTAGCCCGTGCGCGCTTTAGGTACCAAGTAGGGCGCCAGTGACATATTTTCTTGGCCTCCTGCTAACACAATTTCTGCGGAACCCGCTTTGATCGCATCGAAGGCTTGCATTACGGCTTTCATACCCGAGCCGCACATTTTATTAATAGTCGTACACGGCACTGAGTCTGGAATACCGGCACCGAGCGCCGCTTGACGCGCTGGCGCTTGTCCGACACCCGCTGCGAGTACTTGCCCCATAATGACCTCATCAATGCGAACCGGGTCCAAGCCAGTTTCCTCAAGGCACGCTTGAATGGCTATTGCACCTAATTTTGGTGCGGGCGTATCACTTAGGGCGCCGCCAAAACTGCCAATGGGGGTGCGTTTAGTGGAGAGAATAACCACATCATGGTCTGAAAAATTGCCGGATATTTGAGTCATTTATATACCTATCACTACTTAATTTTAACTGAAACGATCAGTTTCTAATTGATTTTGAATTACGCGCTTACTTGTTTATATGCCCATTTTATCCATGGCATTAGCGCCTTTACATCCTCACTTTCAATCGTTGCGCCACACCAGATGCGCAGACCCGTCGGGGCATCACGGTAGGAACCTATGTCATAGGCAACGCCCTCATCTTCAAGTAACTTTATCAACTGTTTGACTTGCGAATCATTAAGCTCGAGTGTAAGGCACACGCTCGTACTAGACAGTGTCGAGGCGTCTTGTGCGAGAAAGTTAATCCAATCGTTTTCGTCGACAAAGGCTTTGATCGCGGTAAGGCTGGCTTCTGAGCGTTCTATCATCGCCGGCAAGCCGCCCATCTTTTCCACCCAAGCTAATGCATCAAGGTAATCAGCGACACATAACATAGAGGGGGTATTAATCGTGGCGCCCTTGAAGATACCTTCAATAAGTTTTCCATTTTTGGTCAAACGAAAAATCTTTGGCAAGGGCCATGGTGGCGTATAGGTTTCGAGTCGCTTAACCGCCTTGGGGCTGAGTATTAACATACCGTGTGCGCCTTCGCCGCCCAATACTTTTTGCCAGCTATAGGTTACCACATCCAGTTTTTCCCATGGCATATCCATGGCAAATACAGCCGACGTTGCATCGCATATAGTGAGACCGGAACGGTCATCACTTATCCAGTCAGCGTGCGGAACTTTCACGCCAGAGGTCGTGCCATTCCATGTGAAGACGACGTCGTGTTCCGGATTCGCTTTTGATAGATCAGGCAACACACCATAGTCCGCCGTGTAGACATTTACCTCTTTGAGTTTGAGCTGCTTCTCTACGTCGCTCACCCAAGTACGACCAAACGATTCCCAAGCAAAAATATCTAGCGGCTTCGCGCCTAACAAAGACCACATGGCCATTTCGACGGCCCCGGTGTCGGAGGCAGGAACAATTCCCACACGGTAGTCTGCAGGCAGTCCCAGTAGGCGAGCTGTTTCTTTACAGGCTTTTTCGAGTGCAGTTTTACCAAGTGCGGCACGATGCGACCTGCCCAAGGTACTAATGTCTAGCATGTTTACATCATAGCCCGGGCGCTTGCTGCATGGGCCAGATGAAAAATTTGGGTTAGTGGGCTTCACACTAGGCTGCATAACGACTCTCCAATATGCACAACAAGGCTGAGAACAGCATTTCGATAGGGTTAAATTTTCGAGAGCGAATGCTACCACCCGTCTGCTTTTGGCACCAGCGTTAAAGCGTTGATCGGTGGCGTGCAATGATCTAGGCTTAAAGGTAATTTCTAAAGAATAAGGAAGCACTGCGATGGAAGTAGGCAGCATTATTTCATGGGTTATTTTGATCTTGGCGGTTTTTTATATCGTGCGCATCTTTAACACCTTAGTGGCACTGAAAAATGGGTATAAAAATGCGTTTGCGCAAATAGACGTGCAGTTGAAAAGGCGTTACGACTTAATCCCGAATCTTGTCGAGTCTACCAAGGCGTATTTGACGCATGAAAGCGAGACACTGGAAGCGGTGATTTCTGCAAGAAACGATGCCGTTTCAGGTTTAAAAGCAGCGGCAAAAGATCCCTCTAGCGCCGCAGCAGTCGCCAAACTGGCATCAGGTGAGAATATGCTGCAATCGGCTTTGGGGCGATTAAATGTCGCGGTTGAGGCATATCCCGATTTAAAAGCGAGTGAGAATATTCAACAGTTAAATGATGAACTCAGTAATACAGAAGACCGAGTTTCATTTGCCCGCCAAGCCTTTAACGATTCTGTCATGGCTTACAATGAGTTTCGGCAAAGCTTTCCCAATAACATGCTTGCCCCTACTTTTGGTCATAAAGAAGATGCGACGCTTCTTGAATTTGAAGACAAAGCGTCCTTTCAGGAGGCGCCCAAAGTCAGTTTTTAGTAGGTTGATTTTTGAAGAAGATTTTTCGCTTTCATGGTGTTAAATGTTACGAGAATCGATAAGTCTCAATGCATTGTAAACGTGCAGCGAATATCGT
The DNA here is from genome assembly GCA_913020245.1 of uncultured Oleiphilus sp. Taxonomy (GTDB): domain Bacteria; phylum Pseudomonadota; class Gammaproteobacteria; order Pseudomonadales; family Oleiphilaceae; genus PZPK01. The sequence goes on along the minus strand of CAJWAD010000008.1, from coordinate 40,682 downwards.
GTATGACCGGGTAGGCCAAAACGTATGAGCTTAAAACGCTGGCTGGGCATGACGCAGTTTTTAACGAGCATGGGCGCTATGCTGCTGCTCCATGCCTCAACATTGCAGGCTGAAGAATCGCTACAACCCAACTTTGCCTTTTCCAGTTATTACGGTTCCGGTATCTATAATTCTGGTGGGAGCGATTTAACGGTTTTAAATATGCCGATCGCTTTTGATACACGTGATGTTGATATGTACCTAAACACGCCCACTCGTTTGCGTCTGCCTGTCTCGATCGGGTACTCAAATTTTGATAAACAGAATATTCAGGATACTAAACTAATTGAGGATGCCGGTGCACTGTCTATGGGGTTGGGTTTAGATCAAGATTATTGGGAATCGTCGTTTCTCAAATTTGTGCCTTTTTTTGATATTGGTTATGCAGAGGACCTGTCCAATCATCAGGGGGCCTTTACCTACGCATTAGGGATGAGCATTTTTCAATACCTTGAATTTTGGGATGATAAGCAGATTCTTTTTGGTAAAATGCAACATGCTGGGTTTATTCCATTTGAAGATAGTAGCAACGAAAATTTTAATATGCTTCAGGTAGGTACGGATATAAAAATACCTGCGCGTTTTTATCTGGGGGAGATCTCAACCTTTGTCTCAGTGTATGCAACCAGTTATTACTACCTTGTTGATTTGACGGATAGCCTGTCTCGGATTGATGTGTCCGCATTGCAAGATCAATGGGCCCATGAAATCGGGTTTACTTGGGGTCTTGTGCGACCTCTAATGACGCCTGTTTATGATTTTGAGCGGATCGGTGTAGGGTATCGATATTCAAAGAAGGGTGAAGATTTGATCCGAGTAACCTTCAATTTTCCACTTGAGTAGCCGGGTAAAAAGTGGTGTGCCCGTCTCTGTCAAACGGCCGCTACCAATCGTGCCCGCGATTTAGTGGATGCTGATCTTAAATTGGCGCAACACTCGCCTTATGACGTTTCATTGTGCTCATCGCTAATATTCGTAAAGCTCGCTAGAGGCACCGTCCATTCGATAGCTAGTGCGGGCATATTCTGTTTCAGCTGACTCGAGTTTTAACTCGCCATTTACCCAGACGGGCGCCCACAAGGACGTAGAGATTAAGGGATCTTTTAAGGTGACATATATCATCTGGTTAGACGGCGGCGGCGGGACATGAATGCACGCACCTATGTAAGGAACCAATAAGAACTCGCTAACTGCATCATCTTTGTAAACGATTGGAATGACGTATCCCGGCAAACGTATTTTTTTCTTATTGAGCGCTGGCACCACAGGCGCTTCTTGTTGAATAAATGGCATGGCTGGCGCACTCTCATCATGCCTTGCGAAGATGTCTTCCTCCTCCGCATAGGGTGTCCAATCTGCGGGCATTAGATCATACCAACTGAGTTCTTCGTAATCACTGGCAGAAGCATTAGCGGCGAAAACGAGCAAAAATGAAAGAATTTTTAAACTAAGATTCACAGATGAAAGTGCCTTATAGTTTGATGGTCATGCCATCAGAAAGTGAATGTTTATAGGCTTGATAGCCAGGTATGCAGCCTAAAAGTGCACTCACCACTATAATACCTAGAATGAGGGTCGCTTGAGCAACATTAAAACTAAATGCTGACATATGCAGCCCCCAAGCCTGAAATACGTCCTGGCCCAAGACTAATACGATCAAAAATAATAACCAGCCCAATGTTGCGCCCAGAATGGAGAATAGAATTGATTCTGAGGTTAGCAATACAAAAATTTGTGTGGGCCTTGCGCCGAGCGCTCTTAATATTGCAATTTCTCGTCGTCGCTCGCTCAGGCTGGTTAGAATAACCGTCAACAAACCAATAAAACTGGTTAATAACACCAGCACCGCGACAATTAATAAAGCGATTTCGGCAACGCCGACTAATTGCCAAAGTTCACCTAAAGCCACCCCGGGTAAAACGGCCTGCAAGGGTTCTCTTTTATATTTATTGATCGCGCGCTGAATTCGAAATATCTCCATTTTTGAACTCAACCCAAGCATAAACGCCGTGATTTGTTTCGGTTGTAAATCCATTTTGAGGGCTTCTTGAGCACTTATTTTTTGGCGTGCTTGCACCCCGCTTTGCCAATCCACATGTAAGGCTTCGATGCCTTTTAAACTCACATGAATCGTTCTATCAACGGGGGTGCCTGTGGGCGCGAGTACGCCAACAATTGTAAACGGTTTGTCGTCATGTCGCGCGAAATGCGTATCGACAATACCATGCGCAAGGGTGATTTCTTGGCCAATTTTATAGCCTAATTCGTTGGCAATTGTGGCACCAATGACCGCGTCGTAGACGCCTTCAAATTGCTGACCATGCGTAAAGTTCAATGCGTGATTGTCCGCATAATGATAGTGTGCAAAATAGTCGCTACTGGTACCCATGACACGAAAGCCGCGATGTGAGTCACCTAACGAGATGGGAATCGACCACTTTACAGCGGGGTGCGCACTAATCTCTTGGTAGCTATCCCAGCTTATGTTATTCGAGGCGTTGCCAATTCTAAACACGGAATAAAGCAGTAACTGAACCGAGCCACTGCGGGCACCGACCAGCAAGTCGGTGCCCGTAATTGTATTTGAGAAGCCTTCTTTAGCCTCCTTACGTAATGTTTCTACGCTGAGCAACAAGAACACGCTAATGCAGATGCTGAGAAGTGTTAAACTGGACGTAAATCGCCGGTTCCACATACTTTTTAAAGTGAGTCGCAAGAGCAAGACAATGTTCATTGCTTAACACCCAGTTTGGGTTGGGTGTCTAAAGCGTTAATATCTTCTAGGTAAATAACACGATCAAAATGTTTTTCTAGGGCGCCATCATGGCTGACAAATAGAATACTCGAGCCGCTCTGATCGCACTCTTGGACTAATAGTTTTAAAAAGTGTTCTCTCGTCTTGGTATCAAGCGCCGAGGTTGGCTCATCGGCAATAATTAAATCAGGTGCACCGATTAATGCCCGCGCCGCCGCGACGCGTTGCTGTTGTCCGACGCTTAGCTCTGCCACAGCTCTTTTATTGATGACAACGTCTTCAAGCTGCAACAGTGTGAGTAAACGCAGTGCCTCAGCTTTGAGCGAGCCGGACTTCTGAATCGCACGTTTGTTACGACGGCTAGAAAATTTGCAGGCGAGCGTTACATTCTCGATGACCGAGAGATAAGGGATTAAATTAAACAGCTGAAAAATAAAGCCAATGTGGTCAGCGCGAAATTGATCGCGTTTGCTCGCCGTGAGTGCGTTGAGCTCCTCGCCTAAAACAATAATACGGCCTGAAGTGGGCGTGTTAATACCGGCGAGTAAGCTCAGTAGCGTTGTCTTACCTGATCCACTTTGACCCTTTAGAAAAACACGCGCACCCTTGGCTAATTCTAGCTTGGGAATAGTGAGTGTGTCTCGCTGATCATCTGGCCAGCGAAAGCGCAGATTTTCAAGCGCAAGGAGTGACGTTATTTCTGACATGGTTACAGCATTAGCTTGCTATTGTTGCGGTTTAATTCAGCACGTTTTTGGCCATTACGGGTTTGCATTTGTACGTCAATTTCTTCAATAGATTTGAAGTTCTCGATCAGCTGCACGTCAATCTCGTCTAACGCATCGATTTTTCCACATTCGAAATGGTAGCTCGCCATAAACTCGCTGTGAGTTTCATCTTTATGACCATCATGCTTGCCGTGGTCGTCATGTTTGTCATGGTCATCATGCTTGCCGTGGTCGTCGTGTTTGCCGTGATCGTCATGTTTGTCATGGTCGTCATGTTTACCGTGATCGTCATGCTTGCCATGGTCATCATGCTCGCTATGTTTATCATGATCGTGCTTGTCGTCATGTATGGCTAAACCGGCTAACAAGGGCGATGCAACCTTTGCGTGTTCTATCTCGCAACCTGCTTTGGGACTGAAAATAAACAAGGTGTCGGCCTTTTCGAGGAGAGCAGCCGCCTCTTTGATTTTATGACGTTGCTCATCTGTTTTAGCTTGGTGTTCGAAGCCAACTATATTTGCCGAAGGTGATGTAAATTCAATTTCTATGTCATCTCCCTCTTGCACAATGGTTAAGTTTGCATGGCCATGTTCATGGGCACTGTGCTCAACTTCAAATGCATAAACAGAGCCTATGCTGGCACTAAGTAGGGCAGAACTGATGAATAAATGTGTAAAGGTATGTTTCATGTGTAACTCCAACGATGGCAGGGCACTGTTTATATCTATGAACAATGCGCGAGTTCAATCACTTGCTGTATTCGGCTGTTTAAACGGTAATCGGCGGCGCGCGGGTCAAGTAGTGCTCGGCAATATCAGAAAGCCGCTCGGCGTTTTGTTCTAAACTATCTGGCGCATTCACGATAACCCAATAAGTTGCGATAGCGTCTACTGATGGAAGGTAGTACGAAGATAAGGTTAAACAGGTGTCGCAGTGCGTTGCAACTGAAGATGATGCATGGGCGTCTAAACACTCAAACTCGACAATGTTTGACCAATCACCTTGGAGTGTATGATTGTGATCTGAGTGCTCACTCAGATGGTGTGAACGCGCATAAGCAACAAATACGGGTAAGTCGGGGGGTGGGGCCGTTTGAGTATGCGGATCAACGCTATGTCGGCTACTATGAAACGCCATCAAAACGGATGAGACAAGAAACCAAAATGATAAATAAACAGAACCGAACTTATATTTTACCATCTCTGCATTCTAGCTAAGTAAAGCGACCAAACCATCCTACCACTATTGAAACATCGATATAAAAGTAATAAGGGGAAAAATACGGTGGTTTTCAAGACGCTGCGGTGAAATATGTGCTAACCCAATCATAGAGTATTTGTATTGTTATATCCGCTAACTGAATATCTTTAAAGTCACCATCTGGATCTTTGTTCCGAAAGGCAAACTGATAACGTGCCATTTCTGGGGTATCGTCATGCAGTAAAATAATAATACGCTTATTCGTTTTTAAACAGTCGATGGTCAAAATGTCCGCTGGGTAACCATTGTTGCGCATCCCTTGATTTACTCCAATAATTGGATCGATGGCTGGAAAATCAGCCTGAATACGCGCATGCGTTTGGCTCGCAATTTCCGAAAGCGATTTCAAGGCGACGCTCAACAAAGATAACTCCTTTGGGCTCTGTAATACGACCAGTTAAAAATAGGTTTAGCCTAGCTGCTCGCACAGAGTTTCTCCATAAATTTATGGGTATTTCTCACTTGATTAAGCGATAATGTTATCCGCTAATACTTAAACTCGGAACCGATTTGGCATGCCCAACTGTTTAAAATGTAACTCTGAATACCCATACGAAGACGGGCCCTCATATATTTGCCCTGAATGTGGCCATGAGTGGCCGATCAATCCAGAAGAAGATGAAGACCGCTTAATTGTAAAGGACGCCAATGGCACTATTTTGAACGATGGTGACAGCGTCACCGTGATAAAAGATTTAAAAGTAAAAGGGTCATCTTCTGTTGTAAAGGTTGGGACCAAGATCAAAGGCATTCGTTTAGTTGAAAGCGCAGATAATCACAATATTGATTGTAAAGTGGTTGGAGTGGGAGCGATCAAGATAACGCCCAAATTTGTGAAGAAAGCCTAGGCAATTGATCCCTCTAACTTTTAATCCGGATAGGGCTCAGGGTTATCTTTTAGTCGCTGTGATAGATACACCGCAGGCGTGCAGCCAAACCAGCGATGAAAGGCTTTGTAAAAACTGCTGCTGTCTTTGTAGCCTAAACTCAAACTGATCAGTTGAATTTTTGAGCCCTTCTCAAGCATTCTCACCGCTTGGTCTTTTCTTGTTTCGTCAAGTAGTGTTTTAAAGTCAGTATCATGTTCTTTGAGCCGTCTGTAGAGGGTTTGTCTACTTACCGCGAGGGCGTCACTTAGTTCACCCACAGACAGGGGTGAACCTTCTTTTATTGCCTGCTTAATAAGTAGTTTAGCTTTTTCTACGACAGGTTGGGCTTGCGCTAATTGTCGCGTCATCTCAATGGCTCTCTCTTCCATGACATCACACAAAAATTGATTGCCACTGAGAATAGGCGCTGTTAGAAGTGCGTTCGAAAAAACGAGTTGGTTAGCCGAGCAATTAAATTGCAGATGTTGACCAAAGATATCCTCAAATAACGCTCGATATGGCGGTTCAGGGAAGGAAAAACAGGCATTCAAAAGCGGGAATGCTTTACCGCTAAGTGCACGCGCCCAGGCGAGCATCGCGCTCATACTACGTTCGATTGCAATACTCGGGTAGCCACGAGAGGGGTCAAGATTAAATCGTAAACTAACCTGATCTTTTTGTGTGCTTAGTGACCAGCATTCAGAGGGGTTCATCAGCTGAATGTGTTCTCGAAAAATACTAAGAGCGTCTTCAAGCGTGGGGGCTTGGCTGATCCAGCTGGCAAGTAGACCCTTTGATTCAGGCGCAATTTTTTGACCCAGTCGAAGCCCAATGCCCTGTATATGACTCGACGCCAAGAGCTGCCATAAGGCAATTAAATCTGCTTCATCGATACGTACCTGCGCTATATTTTTTTGGTGCTTATGCGCGTCGATCGCGCTGACAATGGGATGCTCCGCTAAGCCCAGCGTTTGGCAATAGGCGACGAGATCTTTTGTGGCGGCATAAGAAACGCTATTGCTCAAGGTGGTAAACGTATCGTTAGTTAGCATCGTCATGGTCTGTTACTCGAGGACACTCGGTGGTTACATGGCGACCTAGATCAGGGCGCACCCTCAATTTAAGCTGCATCTTTTTCATCAAATGGAATGGTAGCGTGAAAAGAGCAGTTTTCAAATTATATGGGCGGGCATCGATACAGCGCTTGGTATTTACCGCATGCGTTATTGTTGGTATCAGTGCCTGCGCGGAATCTTTCAACGCGAAAGACCTAGAAGAAAAATATGCCGATGCGAGTTCGCAATTTATTGAACTTGATGGCAATCGTATTCATTACCGCGATGAGGGCGAGGGTGAGGCAATTGTGTTGCTGCACGGCACCGCCTCATCTCTGCATACTTGGGATAGCTGGGCACAACAGTTAAGTAAAACGCATCGTGTTATTCGCATGGATTTACCCGGCTTCGGTTTAACGGGACCGGATTTTCTCAATCGTTATCAAGTAAATGATGATGTGGTATTTTTATATGCGTTTTTACAGAAACTTGCGCTTAAGAAGGTGCACATCGCGGGAAGTTCACTCGGTGGTCGCATTGCCTGGCAGTATGCACTTGAGCATCCAGACCAGGTAGAAACTTTAACCCTGCTGAACGCATTAGGTTATGAGCAGGAGAGTTGGCCGCCGCCAATTCAGCTGGCACAGTGGCCGGTATTTGACACCATGATGACCCATGTTTCTCCTCGTTTTATGTATGACCTGGGTTTGAAAGATGTGTATTTCGATCCGCAGCAAGTGAACGATACCCTTGTTGATCGTTACTTTGAACTCTCTCGTTATCCGGGTAATTTGGCCGCTTTTCCAAAGCGCGTAAAAGCCCGTTTAGACCGAGACTCGCACCTTATCAAAGCAGTTCGCGTACCGACATTAATCCTTTGGGGGGAAGAGGACAGGTACTTTCCCGTTTCAAGTGCACACCGATTCCATAGCGACATTAGGCAATCAACCTTACGCGTTTACGAGCAGGTTGGTCACCTTCCTATGGAGGAGGTACCAGAAGCCTCGGTAAATGACTTTACCGAGTTTTTGGCATTGGCAACGACGGATTAAGCAAAGTTATAACGCTTACGGTAGGCTTTTGTGAGCTTTTTCAGACGCATTTGGTCTGCTACGAGTGCAAAGAACGGCGATACATTCGGTTTGGGCGCTTTGCCTTGGCCCATGCGTTGCAGTTGACGCTTAGTAACGGCCATCACCGCTAACGCCCCCAAGGTTTTATCTTTCCATTCAATCTCGGGTAAGTTGGCTTTTGCGTCGGCGGTGTCTTGCCACTTGTTTGATAAATCGGGTGTGAAGGCGAGGGCTCGCCCCATACCCACTATATCGACTCCCGCTTCAAGCACTTGCTCGGCAATGGGCAGACGTGTGATGCCGCCGGTCGTCATAATAGGCATGGCGGTATTGTGAGCGATCTCTTCGGCAAATTTTAAGAAGTAGGCCTCACGCGCCAGCGTGCTGCCATCGGCCGTGTTACCTTGCATGGCCGGGCTTTCGTAACTGCCGCCTGATAACTCTACTAGATCGACCTTCAACTCGCTGAGCTGCTTAACCACTTGCTTCGCATCGTCAGCGTCAAAGCCACCGCGTTGAAAATCAGCAGAGTTGAGTTTTACCGAAACCGCGGCACTCTCCGGCAGCCGTGCTTTGACTGCTTTCACTACTTCATATAAGAGGCGAGCACGGTTCTCTAAACTGCCTCCCCAGGCGTCATCGCGCAAGTTGGTGAGCGGTGACAAAAACTGTGAAATTAAGTAGCCATGCGCGGCATGAATTTGCACGCCGTGAAAACCTGCTTCAATCGCCCGCGCAGCGGTCATTGCGAAGCGCTCAATGAGTTCTAGAATTTCTTCCTCTGTCATTGGCTTTGGCTTGCCGAAGAGTTTGCTGTGCTTGCCCATATCGAGCGCGATGTCTGAGGGAGATAGCACTTGGCCGCCCATGGCGGCGTAGACTTGGCGTCCCGGGTGATTAATTTGCATCCAGAGTTGCGTGCCATTCTGCGTGCCGGCTTCCGCCCACTTTTTAAAAGGCTCAAGTGACGTTTCAGCTTCTAATGCCACGCCGCCAGGCCCCGTCATCGCGCGATGATCCACCATGACATTGCCAGTAATTAGCAACCCTGTGCCACCTGTTGCCCATGCTCGGTATAGCTTGAACATGGCATCGCCCGGTAAATGGCCCTCTATCGCCATGTTTTCTTCCATGGCGGCTTTGGCAAGACGGTTTGGCAGAACACTTTTATTCGGTAAGGTGAGAGGCTGAAACACAGTTGACGACATGGAGCGGGTACCTTAATGTAAATTATACGAACATTATACGCGCTCCCACCGCAAGCCGATCAATGGCATTTTTGGTAAGCATTAGTGCTCATATGGATTAAAAAAAATAGGCGCTTCGCTCGGAACCCATTGCTTAAACTTTGGCATGATTTGCTTGAACAGAGCTGAATCTAAAAAATACCTTAGCCAGGTTTGCAGTTCTGGATAAGGGCTTTGATCAAACCAAGCTTTATCCACAAAAGCAAACTGCCGGATAAAGGGAAAAATCGCAAAGTCGCTAAGCATGGGCTTAGAGCCGAATAAGAAGTTGTGTTGCGTTAGCTTATCTTCAAGTGTCTGCAGGAATTTCTCGCCCTGGCTTCGGTAGTGCTCGGCCGAGTGCGTTGGAAAACGGTCCGCATATTTGTAGCGGTCTAAGTTTTGTTTGAAAATCGTATCGTTATGGGTAACAAGAGCTAGGTGTGTTTGCCTTTCCTCGGTGAGCGCGGGTAGCCAATGCGCGGGGTCACTCTGCTCAAGTGCCCACAGCATAATATCCAAGCTCTCGTCTATCACCTTTACTTTACCGTGTTCCGTTTTTACCAGTAAAACCGGTACGGTTCCTTTCGCTGAGGCTTCAAGCATCGCCTCTGGTTTATCTTTTAAAACAACCTCACGCAGTTCTACGCATTGCTGGCTAACGGCAAGGGCAAGCCGTGCGCGCATAGCGTATGGACAGCGGCGAAACGAATACAAAATTGGCGTTAATGTCATAAAGTATGGCAATACGATGATCGAATTAGATGTAGTTTACCAGAGTAAGCCCGCCCGCCGATAAATCAATCGAAACGTTTAGTGCGCACACCCCAGATTTACGCTTGCCAAATTAGCAGATGAATCGCCTGGTCATAATATGAGACTATACCCACCCGCAATTCGATCTAACCCCCAACTGAGAGACCTATGAGCGATAAGCCCCTGTTTTCCTCTATTAACTTGCCACCGTCACAGCTCGAAAATCTTGCGTCACTTGGTTATGCGACGATGACACCGATTCAGGAAAAATCGCTGCCGCTAGCGCTTGAAGGTCGAGATTTAATTGCACAAGCGAAAACTGGCAGCGGCAAAACCGCTGCATTTGGGATTCCATTATTAAATAAGCTAAACCCACGTTTTTTCGGCGTGCAGGCCTTAGTGATGTGCCCGACGCGAGAGCTCGCGGCGCAGGTATGCACAGAACTCAGAAAATTAGCCAGATTTCAGCAAAATATCAAAGTGGTCTCGTTATGTGGGGGCCAATCAATCGGGCCACAAATTGGCTCGTTAGAACATGGGGCGCATGTGGTGGTAGGTACACCGGGTAGATTGAAAGACCATCTTCGCAAACAAACGCTTGATATCAGTCAAATTCAAACATTGGTATTAGACGAGGCAGACCGAATGCTTGAGATGGGCTTCGTTGATGATATTAGTTTTATCGCAGAGCAGAGCCCTTCAACGCGCCAAACCTTACTTTTTTCAGCGACCTACCCGAAAGATATCCAGTCATTAAGCAGGCAATTTCAGCGTGAGCCTGTTGATGTGAGTGTTGAGTCAGTGCATAGCCAGCAACATATCGATCAACGCTTTCTCACCTGCGAAAAAAACGAACGTTTGGATGCAATGTTGCAAGCCCTTCTGCATTTTGTGCCTAACTCAGCGGTGATTTTTTGCAATACCAAGCAAACCGTGCGCGATGTGTGTGCCTATCTTGATACGAATGGTGTAAGTGCTGAGGCTATTCATGGTGATCTGGAGCAGCGTGAGCGTGATCAGGTTCTTACGCAATTTAAGCAGCAAAGTATCGCCTACTTAGTGGCGACAGACGTTGCGGCGCGTGGCTTAGATATCGACGAGCTACCTGCCGTTGTTAATTATGAATTGCCGCGTGATCCTGAGGTGTATGTGCACCGGGTTGGCCGCACAGGGCGGGCGGGTAAAGAAGGCTTAGCCATTAGTTTAATGACCCAGTCTGAGGGCTATAAGCTTGCAGATATTGGCCTGTATCAAAAACGTGATTTTGAGGCGACGCCGGTTAAATCGCTCACGCAAACCGAACCATTATTGCCGGCGCCACGGTTTGTATCGCTATGCATTGCAGGCGGTCGCAAACACAAAGTGCGCCCCGGCGATGTATTGGGCGCGTTAACGGGTGAGGCGGGCATTGAGGGTAAAACGGTGGGTAAAATTAATGTACTAGATTACGTTACGTATGTTGCGATTGAGCGCAAGCAAGCAGACAAAGCACTTGGCCGGTTGCTCAATGGCAAAATTAAGGGCCGCAAGTTTAAGGTGAGGAAGGTGTAGCTCTTTGCTTGGCAAAATACAATGCGTGACACATGTGTTTGGCCTATTGAGTTCAATTTTTAGCCTAATAAGGCGCACCTCGTCATCGGCAAAAGACTTGCAACACCCACCATGACAAACGCGAACGTTGGGCTCTATAATGAACCTACACTAAATAGCTAAAACTGAGGGATTTACACTGCTATGACATTGCTGTTTATTTATCTGGCTATCGCTATTGGTGTCTCTTTTCTTTGTTCAATTCTTGAAGCGGTGCTTTTATCCATCACGCCGAGTTATTTGGAACAGGCCAGTGAGAAAAACTCACGCGGAGGTCGGCAGCTAGTTCATGTAAAAAAGCATATTGATGAATCACTTTCGAGCATCCTGATATTAAACACCTTTGCTCATACGATGGGCGCGGCAGGGGTGGGTTCTCAAGCAATGCAGGTATTCGGTGCTGAGTGGGAAACCCTTATCGCGGTATTATTAACCTTGGCGATTCTGTACCTCTCGGAGATTATTCCTAAAACGCTTGGGGCGACCTTCTGGCGCCCGTTATCAATACCCTCCGCCTTCACGATTTCTTGGTTGGTTAAACTTCTTTACCCTTTGGTATGGCTGTCAACGCGTATTACCCATTTGTTCAGCAAGAATAAAAATTCTGAAATTACTCGGGATGAAATTATCGCGCTTGCGTCTATCAGTCACCGAGATGGCAGCTTATTTACACAGGAGAATGAGTACTTATCGAATTTGCTTAATTTGAGAGAAATTCGAGTCGAAAAAATCTTGACCCCGCGCATGGTTGTGCACATGTTGCAAGATTCATTAACGGTGACCGAAGCCTTGAATGATCCAAAAACAAGCCAGTTTTCTCGGATACCAACTTACGGCGAAACGATAGACGATGTGACGGGCTGTATCTTGCGCACCGAGCTGTTTGAGGCAGAACGTAATGGCCTTGGCGACAAGCCCGTCGGCGAGCTGGCGCAAAGCGTAACGCGTGTATCGGAGAAATTACCGGTCCATAAAATGTTGGATTTATTCATTAAAAGTAAGGTGCATTTGGCCTTAGCAGAAGACGAATTTGGACAGCTTGCAGGTGTCGTAACCCTGGAAGACGCTATTGAAACCTTACTAGGTCGCGAAATTGTCGATGAGAGTGATGAAGTAACGGATATGCAAGAGTTCGCAAAAAGCCAATTTCGTGATCGCTTGAGAAAAGTTAAAGAAAGCGAATAGGTAGACGACGAAGGCCAAAAGAGGCTAATTTGCCTCTGCGTTTGTTTAAATTTAAGTACTGTCTTTAAGCGCATCGCCCCTAATCGATTCTATGCGCCTTTCTTATCTATGGTAATGACCAAGCGGTTCATCAAGCACCCACCCCTGTGAGACAGGTGCTTGATGGTTTTTCACTAGTAAAAGACATGCACGGCTATAAACGCAAAGAAAAAACCGATTATCCAAACAACGGCCGACAGCCAATAGGTATAGAAACTAATGGCGCGTAGCCGTTGACAAGCTTTTGCTTGTGCTGCGTCCGCGGGGCAGGGCATGTTCCGCGCTTGCCAACGCATCAGACCTGCGATGAGGATCATGGCGCCCGAAAGTGCGAAAGTCCAAACTTTGTATTTAGAGAACGTTACCAGCCAGGGAACTGTCGAGACTAAGCCCGCTAATGACGCCCCGGCGCCAATCGTCACCAATAGAGCCGGCAACGCGCAGCAGAATAACGTGCCGCACGAGGTAAACAAACTAAGCGTGGGCACGAGGGCATGTTTGAGGCCGTATTTTTCGGTCTCAATGCTTTCTTTATGACCCAGCTTTGAGTGGCTGTTCATTATGAACAGCCTTTATCAATTGCGACTAAATTGTATCCTGAATCTGTGATCAAACGAGTAATAGTCGTATCGTCTAGGTTTGATTCGGGCAAGGTGTCGATCAAGACCTTTCCTTGATTAAGATCGACCTGTATCGCGTTCACATCGTCTCGTTTACCGAACACTTTTTCTAAAGCACGGGCGCAGAAGTCACATACTAAACCGTCTACTGCCACCTGGATTTGGTTCTCACAGGATGGAGCATTAGTTACGCTCGATAGGGGAGAAACTTCAACTTCAGCAAAGGTATTACTTGCCGAAAAACCAAATGTGAGCATGATAATGAGAGAAATAAATAATTTATTCATGATTGAGAATCCTAAAAACGTATAGTTAAATTAAACAGGACGTCTTGGTCAGTACTCATGCCAAGTTCTGCCATGTAATCACTTTTAAATAGCCGCACGAGTGGCGTAATGGAGATGTCATCGGCGTTTTCTGGGCGGTGATCAAGTTGAAGCATCAACCAGGTATGTAAATCACCGTAGTCACCAATGTATGGGGCAAAACCCAGACGAGCTTTTTGAGAAAAACTTCCTGCGATTTTACCCGCGTGCGTGTAGCGATTCTCATAGGATGTAAAGTAACGGCGATCTTCCCAATCCATGGCTAGCCCCAAAAACCCCGCTGTCTCGCGTTCACTTTTTAGGGCCTCTCGTTCGCTTTCAGCGAATCCAATACCTGACTTAATGTAAACGTTTGCTTGCGCAGCAGGTTGATTCCATCGTTTAGCTAAGTAGTTGAATTGGGCGCCATGAAAGCGCCAGTCTTCATCGCGCCAGTACTCACCTAGGTATCCAATAGAGTAGCGATGGGTTGGTGAGTAATGGGCATGAAGGCTACTTTTATCCAGCTCGTTTTTTTGCATCAACGTTACACCGCCCGGATACGAGACGGGTCGTGCGTGCATTAATTGTGGCCACGCCAAGCTGATGCAAACCGCTAACAGCAATACTTTCAAATTTTATCTCCAAGGACATACAAACGTGCGAAGGCGCAGGATTATCCCGCGTCAAAAGCGTTGAATTAGGAGATGTGTTTGGGTGGATGCTCTATGCTGTCTAAAGCTGTTGCGACAGGCATGATGAGGTGGAGGGTAGGCGGAGAAGCATTAATGCTGAGCGATTCAAGCTTGGCGAAGAAGCCAGCATGGGAGCAGGAATCACATTGGCAATCTTGTGTGACTTGCGGAACATGATCACGTGTTTCCTTGACGTCAGCTTCACTGACCATGTCATGGCAAGCTTCATCAGACACGTCAGCTGCGACAGTTAAGTTCTCATTGTTTAGGCAGCAACTCGCGATAGCGCTGGCGGTATTACCCAGCACCAAAAAAGTGAGTAAAATATAAACAATAAATCGACGCATACTAAAACGGTAGCAAAATAGAGTGAACTTTTCTACTGCCTTTTTTGCGATTTAAAACAACAAGCGCGAATGTGTACGTCGTTTGTATCGACGTTGTGCACAAAGCGATGTTGCCCCAGCTTTTCGATATTACCAGTTAAGCTTACCTTTAAACTAAGGTTGGGGCGGCTTGTGGAGAGAAGCGGACATCGAGCGTTACGCTCGCTTATAGACAATAGCGGACGTTCGTTAATTGGGCTTTGTATGTACGGTTTAGTCAGAATTTATAAGAAAGCGGACTATCTGAACGCCTTGCGAATGGGCGAGGAGCGAAGCGAACGAGTCCAGCCCCCAGCGCGTTCATGGCTGCACTTGTTAGATGATTCATGGTGTATGCCCACCGATTACTACCGAAAGAAACATTGCTGCAAAAAGCAGTGCAAATTTAGCAAAGCCCCAACCTGAAAGTATTAGTGCGGGAAAGCTAACAAGTAGGAAACACTTTCTTTTGCTCTTTGAGACTGCATATGAGCATAAAACAATACCACAAATAATTGATAGTACTTGAATGCCCTTAAACGATTCTTCTTGTGAACCATTGTATTGAATAAAAAAAGAGATTGAACCTATGACATAGGCCGTGGCAATTGCTAAGTATTCTTTTTTCATACATTCATCTAACGCTTTGCTATGCGGAAAATAATGGTTGGCTATAATCGCGAAGCGATGGCCAACTGTTATTTTTCCGTTTAAGCAACTTGTTAGCTGTAGTTACTATATCAGACATCAATTCGTGGCATTTCGTGAAGCGGCTAAAACTAAAATAAATGCTAGTAATGCTGGCAATCCCTGTGTAAAAAGGATACTTGTCTTTGCGGTGATACCACCAAATATGCCTGCAACGATTACACAGGACAAAAAGAATATTTTGATGTCGAGGCGATTCTTGAGCAACCCCCAAAACAGTCCTGCAGCAAGAAAACCGTTATAAAGCCCCTGATTCATAGCAAGCACTGAAGATGACTCTGCTACCTCAGGTGTCATTGAAAATATTTTTTGTCCAATTGGGTGATTCCAAAAAAACATCTCCAATATCAAAATTCCGACATGACTTATTGCTACCAAAAACGTGAAAATATTCGCCAATAAATTCATAGATATATACCCTTATTATTGTTCATAAATTTTAACGTTACTCTTGCCTGCTGCGAACAGCTAACGCCTGCAGCTGCGGCCGGAACGCGCGCAGCGCGTGGAGGTCCAGCCCAGCGGTTTTTTGGCTGGGCGATGCAGGCTGCACTGGTTATATTTATTTGTTTTGTTTGAACCAACCATGCTTCAGAAAACCATGAATTGCAAACCCGAATAAAATAAATACCCCAAGGTAAACCAAGTGAATTGGGTTTGCCCCAAACGTATTTTTATACGGAATGAGCGCGGTGGTTGGGAAACCATTTTGCACCCACAGAAAGCCCCCGAAAAGAATAAATAAACACCCAAAACCGAAACCAACTTTGGACAGAAAATTACCCATGCTAATTGCGACTGCGCTTTTTGTTTAATTTACTTTCGATTGTTTTGCCTATTAAGGAAAGCGAGAACAGATACAAGATTGCTAGACCAACGAACAGTAAATCATTGACCAATGCTTGCTTAATAGTTTCGTAGAACAGGCCAAATAATATGATGCCAATTAGATAAACCGAGTAAGAAACTTTTCCTTTTTCTGCGGTGCCCATAATTTACCTAAGAAATATAACAGTGTGTTTGATGGAACCGATGGTCCATCAAACACTTTTTATGTGATTTTAATTTTTCAAATTTGTTTAAGCGTATCAGTTGTTTAGCTCCGGTTACAGGAAGTCCGTCACTGGAAAATGTGGAAACAATTCCATATATTCCGGTTTCGACACTCAAGCATAGTGATATTTTTGCATAGCAATCAATAACATAGCCAAAAAGTTTAGCAAGCAAATATATAAAAAAGCGGAACTTTTCATAAAGCTGTGATAAAGGCATCTAGGGATGACCGCTTTGATCATAGATAAAATGGGGAGCTTGCTGTCGGGAGCAGGTCTGCGATTCACCAACAACAGATAATGGATAGCCGCGAAGCGAGAGTCTCCTCTCTTCTTGGAGCGGTCATCGTGAATGGAGCTGAGCGAAGGTCTGCTTTTGTCTAATAGTTAGCGTAATGTATTGTGCTGGTTGTATCTGCTTATCTCACAAAAGCTCAAATTCACCTCTCTACGCTCCAGCTTCACTTCGAATCGAATTAAAGTTTTATCTATAATGATGGTGCGTATTTGCTCATCAAATAGAAATTTTTAGAAGACAATTTAGAGCGTTTTTCATGCACGGATAAATCTCTGGTTTATCGGGATGAACGATTATATTTGATGCCATCGTTGTTATTTATTGATGTACAAGACGTAAAAATTTAAAATTTGCGGAACGAAAACTCACTGTAATTTCAGAATTTTATAGGTTGCCACGCATATGAACGATGAGAAAAATTTAAACGATCCGCAGGCCGATGCGTGCTGCAGTGACACCAGTTGTTGCCCCCCACCCATGCCATTTAAACGTGAAGCCCCTAAACTTGGGCGGAATGATCCCTGTTTTTGTGGCAGTAACAAAAAATTTAAAAAATGCTGCGGTAAGCATGGCTAGGGCGCTTCTCAGATTTACAGATGCGCTTTGAACTGTTTCCATTCCCATCATTAACTAAAAAAATAGGTTGTTGGAGTCATTAAACGTATGAAATTTTCTTTGGTAAAAAGTGTATTCATTGTTTTAAGTGTTTCGAGTGTTTCGAGTTTTTCGGTTTACGCAGCAGACCATGCCAAATTCATTAGTAAACAAGAAGCCATTGATGTTGCGCTTGAGGCTGTTGGTGGCGAGGTTATTGGCATCCGTATGGACGAGCCTGATAACCAGTGGGATGTATTCGTCAAATCAGGGGCCGACGCGTTTGAAGTAGAAGTGGATGCGATAAGCGGAAACGTTGTTGCATCGGAGAAAGAAAGCCTCGAAGAAATAGAAGCCGAGTTATCCGGTGATCTCTCTCATGAGGGCGTTTCAGGTGACGTTGATACGTAAACGTTAGTCGCGCGAGTTTCTTGTTGGTCTAAATTTCTTTGATCTATTCGGCCGTTTGTAGCGGTCGCTATTTTTGTGATCACGCTCTATTTTCACAAGTCGGAACCGCTAGTGATCGTTTTGCCTTTCAGATGTTTTTCCTTGCATGGTTCCAGTTATTTTGAATGGCAGTCGCTCAAAACTTCCCCTAATTGATTTTTGATACGCGTTTAATTTGCTCACGCAGCCAGGTATGGGCTGGGTCTTTTTGTTTATCCCTATGGTAATACATGTATACAGGCACGGCTTCTGTGTCGAAGGGTAAGGCGTGAATATCAATAGGCAGAGTTTTCGCAAAATAGTGCGCAAGTCGTTTATTCAAAGTACAAATTAAATCTGTTTGAGCCGCGATAGCCGGCAGACTAATTAAATCAGAGACAGACATGACCACCTTGCGCTTAATTTGCTTACGACCCAGCACAATCTCTGTATGGCTACCACGGTGGTTTCTGGGCCGCACGGCAACATGCGGCAAGGCTTTGTATAGCTCAAGATCGACAGGCCCTTTAATTTTCGGATGATTTTTTGTCGTTACGACGACGAGCTCCTCTGAATAAAATGGTTCTTTAATGAAGTCTTTGCCTGCTATCTCGATGTAGTCCATGGCGAGATCAATCTCACCTGTGCGCAGTAATTCAGGTGAGCGGGCATCACTTTCAGGGCAAATATCAAGCGTAATATTCGGGGCAATCGCTCGTAAACCCCTCATCATCGGCGGCAGAACGACAAATTCAGCATACCCATTTACTGAAATACAAAAGTGGTGTTTGGCGGTTGTGTAATCAAACGTTTCGCGTGGCGTAAATTGTTCCTGTATTAATCCTAGGGCTTGGCGAATAGGCTCCTGTAAGGCTTTGGCTTTTGGGGTAGGGCGCATGCCTTTCGGTGCGCGAACAAATAATTCGTCATCAAAAAGAGAACGCAGCCGAGATAACGCGTTGCTAACCGCGGGCTGGCTCATGTGCAATTTTTCTGCGGCTTTGGTGAGGTGCTGCTCCTCGGCGAGTGCGTTAAGCACAATAAGCAGGTTTAAATCAACATTGCGTAAATCACGATGCATAGCAAACTCCCAATTAATCGATAATGCTAATATATTAATCATCATCATTGTCAATGATTAGTATATTAACAATCCATTGGATGAATAAACAAAAGAATCGTAAGCTTATTTCATAAATAAAAAGATGTTTCGTTTCGGTTGTAATTGATTGAGAGTAGGAGAGTTAAATGGAAACCCTCATTGTGTCTGGTTTCTTCGCCATTTGCGTGTGTTATGAATGGCTCACAGGTGCTTTTCGGAAAGGTGCCTTAAGTAATACCGACTATAAAATGGCAGCCATTTGCGGCGTTGGCATTAGCTTAGTACAACGCCCGCTTGTGATGGCGCTGGTGTTTGCTGTGTGCGGTTTTCTGTTAGCACCCTATCAGGGGGCCTTAAGCGCCTTACAAGACCAGCATTTTTGGTTATGCCTGTTAGGCTTTGTTTTATTAGAAGAGTATTTTCATGGGCTGGGGCATTGGTTTGCGCACAGCCGCACGCCAAAAAGGGCATGGTTGAGGCCTATTCACAAGATATTCAGAACAGCGCATCGGCCGCATCATTTAATTGGAAATAACGACGATAAGGCCCAAATGTTTGTCGGCCAAACGTTTGTTGAGGGATGGACCTATTGGTTCGTCATGCCGAATATTTGGTTTAGTTTTATTGCCCTCTACCTTGGCTTAACCGAGGTGTTCGTGGTGGGTATGATTCTGAAAGGCGTTTGGGCTTTGCATGTACACACCGGCTGGAATTACGACTTATATTTCTTGAACCATCCAAATGCACTGGTTCGCAAGTTTGCCTATGGTTTAGCGCATATTTTTGTGTTTCCGACCACGCACCACCATCACCATAGCCGAGGGCCGAACTCTGCAAAGAACTTGCATAACTTTCTGGCGATTTATGATTGGCTTATCTACGGCACGCTTAAAATTGAAAAAGAAGCACCTAAGCGTTTGGGTTGGCGTCAAAACGACAAAGAGAAAGACTCGGCCTTGTATCGGTTTACACGCACCTTTGACTAACCATGTTGCTGTGCTCTATGAGAAAACCCGCTAAGCTGTCTGTTTAGCGGTCTTGTTTTCAAACCAATTGCAGGCCCAGTTTACGAGCGTTTTGGGATGTTCATAGGGTATCCAATGCCCAGCCGCATCTAAGCGTCGATAGGCCCAAGGTGCGTCCATGTAGCGCGCCGACTTGGTCATTTGTGCTTCTGTTAAAAAGCGGTCTTGGCTGCTCCAAATTCCCAAAGTAGGCACCGTACATCGCGGCCAGGATTTGAGCAAAATACTAATAAAGTTTGCACGATACCAGTTAATCGCGGCCGTTAGCCTTCCGGGTTTGGACATGGCCTCAATTACGCCTGGGTAATCAGGATGCGACGCACACCAGCGCTTCATGCCACCGTTAAGCAAATAGAACTCGGCAATGTATTTAAGTTGAAACCAGAGTGTGTAAAAACCTTTGATGAATTTCTGATAGACACCGGCTTTGCCATAACTTTGCGGATGTCCGACCGACGCGACCACTAATGATTTGACGCGCTCAGGATGAAACATAGCTGCGCACCAACCAATGACGGCACCCCAATCATGGCTAATAATATTGACAGGTGTCTTCACGTCGAGCGCGTTTAACAACAGTGGAATGTCGCCTGCGATCAGCTGTGCGGTGTAATGGCGACGGCCCTTGGGCATGTCAGTTTTACCAAAGCCGCGCTGGTCAAAGGCAATGACACGGTAGCCACGGCTAAGCAGGTCATTGGCGACGTCTTCCCACATTAATAAGTTATCGGGAAACCCGTGCAGCAGCAGGACGGGTTCACCGCTACCCTCATCGAAAACTCTAAAGTTAAGTGCGCCGGCTTTAATTTGACGACATTTCTCTTTCATATTTGGCTACTACGTAAAACGGTGATGTAAAGTTTTTTGGTAGAACTTGTCATCTACGATGACGCCGCTAGAAACGTACCAAACTTTTGCACATTGCCGAGTTCATTATTCACTTCTTCATTTTCAATGGCAAAACTGCCATTGATGAGCACGTGCTCAACAATCCCTGGGTTGCGGTTAACAAGGCGTTGTAGACCGAAATTTTCCATATCTGCCCACTCAACGTTTTCTAGGTCTTGGTCAAACGCGTTTGGGTTAATAACGACTACGTCTGCGCGATCGCCTTCTTGTATACGACCCGCTTCAATACCCAGCCAATCAGCTTGTTCACCGGTTAAGCGCCAAATGGCCTTTTCCATGGTCATGATGGGCTCACCCTTTTGTTGCGCGGTATGAACCATTTTTAGAAAGCGGAGCGGTAAGTTGTAAAACGCCATATTACGAATATGTGCACCGGCATCAGAAAAGGTAATTAAGGTGTTTTTATCTTGTACAAGTTTTGCGAGAACATCCGCGCGGTGGTTACCAACCGTGGTGTACCAGCGCAATGCACGGCCGTATTCAACCACCAAGTCTAAGAAAAGATCGACCACATGAATATCGCGTGATTTTGCGACATCTGAAAAGTTTTTCCCTACCATCTCTTGATCGGGGCATTCTAAAATGATGGCGTCGCCAAAGTCGCGTTGCCACACACGAGGGCTTAACTTCTCGCCATAAAATTTACGGAATTTACGTCGATAACTCTCGTCTTTAAGAAGGGCATTGCGTTCTACTTGGTCTTTAAGGTCTAAGGCCATTTCACCGGCGCCAAATTCTTCAAAAAAGACGACGTCGATCCCGTCTGCATAGACAGTAAACGGCGTGGGCAGCAGTTGCCAACGAAAGTTGCCACCAAAGAAATTGGCTAGTTTGGCCGCAAATTGCGCCAGTGGCCGTACGCTTTTATTGCCACGCAAATCAACCAATGAAATGAGTGTTGTTTTAAGTGGACTGCGCAGTAGTCCAAGGGTTTGCGTTAAGTATTGAAAAATCTGCCAGGGTTTTGCCGCATTGGGCGCACCCTGGTGCACGCGCTTATGTTTACGTAGCAACTTATTAAACCGGCTCAGTTCTCCCCACTTTGCATAAGTACTGGGTAGGCTTTTCGACCATTCTCGATCGCCGTCTACTTTGTCCCAAGTTAGACACATGGATGATAGGCCGAGAAAGCCTTCATCAACGGCTTCTTGTAGCATGCCTTCCATCCACTGCATTTCGGTTTCGGTTGGCTTTTCCGATTTATCTGTGGCGCGTGATAAGCCCATTGCGGCAGTGCGTAAATCACTGTGGCCAAGGAAAGAAATAATGTTTGGACCCAATGCTTGCTTCGCGATAAATTGTTTCCATTCTTTGGGGGTATTCCACGTTTTGGTTTTTTCTAATATTGGGAGCACTTTTTCTCTGGGTACCGTCTCAACACGCGTGAAGATGTCAGAGGCATCTTCCACGTCGCTGCAAATCATGCTCAGCGAGCAGCTGCCAACCAATGCAGTGGTGACACCGTGGCGCACTGATTCACTCAGTGAGGGTGAAACCATCAGCTCTGCATCATAATGGGTGTGTGTATCTAAGAAACCCGGACTGACCCATTTTCCGGTGGCATCAATACATCGACTAGCGGTATTTTTCTCTAGGGCCCCGCTGGGCGCGACTTTTTTAATCTTGCCCTGTTTAATACCAATATCTTTCGTTTCGCTGGGCGCACCCGTGCCATCAAAATAGCGTCCATTGCAGATTAAAATATCGTATTCTACGTTGGATTGCGGTTTAGATTCTGTTGAGTGTTGCACCATTATTTAGTCTCCCAAAATGCTCATGCGCGTTTTATATTTCGAATAGCGACACGCTAATTTTTATACATAATAAAGTTGGCTAGAGACAAAAACTTGTTAATAGGCGACAATTTGTCGGTTATTTATACGACAAAAGAGTAGCTAATGCTTGAAACGCTTGAGAATACGGGCTTATCGATTCGCCTGGGCGCCTTGCAAGGCCTTTTGCCGCTGATCGAAAGTATCGGCGAAGATGCGAGTAAAGTGCTTGCACCTTTGGGGCTATCGGTTGATGACTTTGCAATGCCCGATAAATTTATTCCATATACCTCGCATGAGGCGATTTTAGAAAATAGCGCCGCGTTGTATAACGTGCCAGATTTTGGTTTGAGATTAGCCAACGCGCAGGGCCTTGCCATGCTGGGCCCCGTTGGATTAATGATCATGCATAGTGAATCGGTTCTGGAGGCAGCGTTCCGAGCCCGCAACTATATGTCCTTGCATGTATTAGCTGAGTATTGGACCTTCGATGTGAGTGATGAGCTCTGTGTCATTACCCGGTTTCAGCACCAACGGCAGCAGCGGCATCAAGGCCAACCTTCTGAACTTTCGCTCGGGGTTTGCTATCGTATTTTAAGACGCTTAGTGGGGCCTGATTTTAAACTTTCTGGCCTGCATTTTACGCACCGCCGCATCTCGAGTGACAACCATTACACACAGTACTTCGATGCGCCTGTCAATTTCAGCCAAGAGCGCGACCAGTTATTCTTTCCAAAACGGTTTTTAACGCGTGAAATTGCAACCTTCGACGAGTCGATAACTCAGCAGCTTGAAGTAAATATGGACCGACGGTTGCGCACTCAAGGCGACAAAATAGATCGCGAAACCCAGGCGCTTATTCTTGCAAGCTTAGGTATGTCTCAGTCTATGTTGACGTATATCGCCGGCCTATTGCATATGCATCCGCGCACGTTGCAGCGCCGCCTCAAGGCTAATGGATATAGTTTTAAGCGGCTCGTGCTCGAAACACGAATGAATGTGTCTCGCTGGGTATTAAGCAATAGTGAAATGCCATTAACGCAACTTTCATTGATGTTGGGTTATAACGAATTAAGCGCATTTTCCAAGGCGTTCAAAACCTACCATGCTCTTTCCCCTCGCGCATGGCGCCAACGAAATTTAAACGAGTGAAGACAGTCGTGCGTCAATTAAACATTTCGTCGGCGTGAATTTTTGATAGGCTCATGCCCACGATAATTTACATTGATGTTATGCGGAGAATTTGATGACTAAATACAGAGCCTTATTCGTCGAGGAAGCAGAAGATAAAAACTACACGCAAGCACTCGTCGAGCGTTCGATTGACGATTTACCAAAAGGTGAGATTCTTATCCGTGTCGAATATTCATCGTTAAATTTTAAAGATGCACTGTCCGCACATGGCAATAAAGGAGTAACTCGACAATTTCCGCATCAACCGGGGATTGACGCCGCGGGTGCCGTTGAACAGAGTGATGTAGACGCTTTTGCGCCGGGCGACTCAGTAATAGTTACCGGCTATGATTTGGGTATGAACACGGCGGGTGGCTTGGGGCAGTATATCCGTGTACCGGCGTCTTGGGTGATTCCTTGCCCAACTGAGATGAATGCAAAGCAAGCCATGCACTTCGGTACAGCAGGATTAACAGCGCAGCTGTGTATTAATAAGCTGGAGAAAATGGGACTGACGCCTTCTCAAGGTAAGGTGTTGGTAACCGGTGCGTCGGGGGGCGTCGGCTCAATCGCAGTGGCCTTGTTAGCGCACGCAGGCTATGAGGTAGTCGCCAGCACGGGCAAACTTGAACAAACCGACTATCTGCAAAGCATTGGTGCGAAGTCGGTTATCGATCGTGCAAATTTGCAAGAAGAAAGTAAGCGTCCGCTGGGGCAGGCCGACTATGCAGCGGCGATCGATGTGGCAGGCGGTGTAACGTTAGCGAATGTCCTCAAATCGGTTAAGCATAGCGGGTCGGTCGCCGCATGCGGTTTGGTAGAGAATCCGAATTATCCTGGCAGTGTTTTCCCGCATATCCTGCGTAATGTTAATTTGCTCGGTGTCGATTCCGTTGAAATTCCTCTCGAAGAAAAGCGCACAGCTTGGGAACAACTTGCCATGGTAGCCTCATTGCCAGCGCTTGCAGCGCTTAACCAAGAAATCAAGCTTGACGATGTTGTAAGTGCGTTAACGTCTATTGTAGAGGGAAACGCCACGCGGCATTTTTTAGTCGATATGCTGTAGAGCATATTGTAAGACTAATGCGCAGCTATCTTTGCCATTAACCCGTTTGCCGATTTTTACTAAAAAAGAATATTCTGTTTCTAAATGGTTTGTATATGTGGAGGTTTAATTAATTATTTGAGGCTGAGTTGAGTGAGTTCTTAACCTTTCTATGCGTGATGCGGCACGAACAATGCTTTTAAGACATTGTAATGTGTCGATGAAGTTTGGATATAAACAATGCTCAGCGTTAAGAACAAGGAAAACGGCCAAGTAGAGCTCATCGACTTATGTAAAGATTTTGACGGCAGTAAAGCAGTTGATCATGTCAATCTCAAGATAGATGAGGGCGCGTATTGCTGTCTTTTGGGACCATCTGGTTGTGGCAAAAGTACGACTCTCAGGCTCATCGCTGGCCATGAAATAGCCAGCTCTGGCCAAATACTGATTGACGGAAAGCCCACTACGACGTTACCCCCCTCTGCGCGCGGCACCGCCATGATGTTCCAAAATTATGCACTATTTCCGCACCTAAACTGTATCGATAATGTCGCGTTTGCACTAAAACTGCGCGGGGTCTCAAAGGCCGATCGTCATGAGCGGGCCCTCGAATTATTATCGCTGGTAAAAATGGAGGGTTTTAGCAAACGTATGCCTGATCAGTTGTCAGGTGGGCAGCAACAGCGTGTGGCGCTCGCGAGAGCCTTGCAGAACCAACCCAGTGTTCTTTTGCTCGATGAGCCTTTATCCGCTCTGGATCCATTCCTACGTATCCAAATGCGCGCCGAGCTGCGACGCTTGCAGCGAGAGCTCGGCATTACCTTTATTCATGTGACACATTCGCAAGAGGAAGCACTGGCTTTAGCTGACCAGGTGGTAGTGATGGACAAGGCTAGAATTAGTCAAGTCGGTGGGGCGCGCGATGTGTTTCGCTTTCCGCAAAATGAGTTTGTTGCGCGTTTTATTGGCGGCCATAACGTATTTACCGGCCAATACAGTGACCACAATGAAGATCAAATATCTTTAGTGGGTGCGAACAATCAAGTGTTCCGAGTTCAGGGGCAAGCGGGTAAGACCCCTTATCCGCATTATAACTTTAGTGTCCGTTCTGATCTCATCGAGATAGCGCATCAAGCCGAGACCGTGAATCGTGAGAATTTGATTAATTGCGAGGTTATCGATGCGGAGTTTCATGGTGCGTATGTAAAGCTCAATTTGCAGACGCTTGGTGAAAATACCGAGTTCAACGCTCAAGTCTCTGATGATTTTTTTCTCAGCGAAAAAATACAGCCCGGCGATCAGGTTTGGGCCGGCTGGAATAGTAGTCAAACCTGGTTGTTACACCCTCACTGAAGTCATTTTCATATTCATTCTTAATTCCCACACTCGGAGCAAAAGCTAATGAAAGAGAAAGATATAAGTACAGATTTAAGTAAAGACACGCAGAACGAATCGGAGACCGATCAGGGTCGACGAAAGTTTCTCAAGACGACCGCGGCCGTTGCCACGGGAGCGGCCGCCATGACTGGCGGCTTTCCTATGATCTGGGCGCAGAACATTAAAAATGTAACCTTGCGGCAATTTGGAACAGGCGTATCAAATATTAATGCGATTCCAGAGCAGGTTAAGAAAGATCTTGGCTTCAATTT
This sequence comes from uncultured Oleiphilus sp., assembly GCA_913020245.1. GTDB lineage: Bacteria > Pseudomonadota > Gammaproteobacteria > Pseudomonadales > Oleiphilaceae > PZPK01. The sequence goes on along the minus strand of CAJWAD010000008.1, from coordinate 14,366 downwards.
GGAGATGACCGCGCTAGATACTGACACAACCGCGCAACGAGTTGTGACACAGCCGAAGTCATTTGACATCGCAGACATCGAGTATTTCACCGTGAAAAAGGTTTGGGGCGCCGGCAACCTTCAGCCTTTTGATGTCAGCCGTTTAAAAAATTACGATAAAATTGTTGGGATTTTTAAAAACGGAAAACTAACACCATCTTCTAACATTGCTCAAGGCACGGCACCCCATACGGTGGGTTTTGCAGAGTCGCCAACGTCTAAGGCATTTGCAACGGAAGAAACCAATTGGTACACACTGGTGCCGACAATTTACAACGCGGATACCTTAGGTATTCGGCCCGATTTAATTAAACGACCTATCGGAAGTTGGTCTGAGTTGTTAAATAGCGAATTTAAGGGCAAGGCATCCATCCTCAATATTTCCTCTATCGGCATTATGGATGCAGCAATGGTTTGTGAAGCCATGGGCGCTGTGCAATATGGCGACAAAGGTAATATGACGAAAGAGGAAATCGACAAGACGATGGCGATTTTCACCGAAGCTAAGAAAGATGGACAGTTCCGAGCCTTTTGGAAAACGTTCGATGAGTCGGTGAATCTGATGGCGTCAGGTGAGGTTGTTATTCAATCTATGTGGTCGCCAGCCATTACCAAAGTCCGATCTATGGGGATGCCTTGTATCTATCAGCCATTGAAGGAGGGTTATCGTTCATGGGGTGGCGGTTTAGGACTATCACGAAATTTATCGGGTTTAGAACTTGATGCAGCTTATGAATACATCAATTGGTATTTGTCGGGTTGGGTTGGTGGTTTATTGATGCGACAAGGTTACTATTCAGCGGCACCTGAAACGTCAAAACTATTCATGTCTGATGACGAATGGGGATATTGGTTTGAAGGTAAGCCGGCACAAAGCGATATTATTGATCCATTCGGTAGCAAGCTTGAATCTGCAGGTGCTGTGCGCGATGGTGGCTCTTTCTATGAGCGAATGGGGTCCGTTGCCTGTTGGAATTCTGTGATGGATGAAAACCGATATATGGTCCGGAAATGGAATGAATTTATTGCCTCTTAAGCGGTCGGGATCTCCGGTTAACTATGAGATTTTTTAGCCGGAGACGAGGTTTCTCATTATGACTCGATACCTCCAAATAACGCCTTTGCTCCTGGTTCTTATACTTTTTTTTATAGGACCAATCATCGTTATTGGCGTTGTGAGCTTTTGGGACTACAACGCATTTAGCTTGATTCCAGATTTTGTGCTGACCAATTATGAGGAGTTATTCAGCTCAGGGGTCACGTATACGATTTATCTTAAAACGCTCAAATTTACTTTAGTAACATGGCTTGTCACCTTTCTTGTTGGTTTTACCGTCGCTTACTTCTTAGCATTTCATGTCCAAAGTTTGACTTGGCAAATGGCCCTGTTCTTGATCTGTACCATTCCGTTTCTAACGTCGAATATTATTCGTATGATTGCTTGGATTCCGGTTTTAGGTCGTCATGGTTTAGTCAACGAAACGCTTCTTGGCATGGGGCTCATTGATAAACCATTGGAATGGCTTCTGTACTCTGATTTTGCCGTTGTACTTGCCTTCGTGCATTTATATACCTTGTTCATGGTAGTGCCGATCTTTAATACGATGATGCGTATAGATAAAAGCATTATTGAAGCGGCTTATGACGCGGGAGCAAACGGTTGGCAGACGCTGATATATGTTGTTCTTCCACTGTGTAAGTCAGGCATTGCGATAGGCAGTATCTTTGTCATAACACTTGTTATGGGAGATTTTGTCACGATTCAAACAATGTCAGGAGGGCAGAGTGCTTCCGTGGGCGTCGCAATGAATAATAAACGCGCATTGTTACAATATCCAGCTGCGGCGGCAGACGCAGTTGTGTTATTGATCACCGTCTTAATTATCGTTGCCGTACTAATGCGCTTCGTAAATATCCGAAAGGAGCTTTGAGATGCTAGGGCGACGCAGAAGTTTCATACCACTGCTTCTATTTTTTATCTTTTTTGTGGTTTTTATGTACGGACCAATGATTGCTATTTTTACCCTATCCTTTCAGGGGCCTGGCGGAGGCTTAACCTTTCCCATGCGAGGTGCGTCATTCCATTGGTTCTTCGAATTGTTTCAACCTCAGCGCGTAGGCGACTTTAAAGGGTCGTTTATACGTTCATTATCGTTAGCAAGCATCGTGATGATCTTAACTGTGATGATTTCGTTGGCCGCCGGTTTAGCGTTTCGTAAGGGGTTTAAGGGGGCATCATTTGTGTTTTACCTATCTATAGCCAGCCTGATTGTCCCATCGATTCTACTAACCTTAGGGATTGGTTTGCTTTTTGATCAGCTTGGTTTTGAGTCGCAATGGTATAGCTCTGGGTTGGGCGCGCATTTAAGTTGGACCCTGCCTTTTGGACTTTTAATTATGTTTGCCGTGTTTAATCGCTTTGATAAATCTTACGAAGAGGCAGCACGTGATATGGGCGCATCGCCCCGACAAGTCGTCCAGTTAGTTCTGTTGCCAATCATCGCACCAAGTCTCGTGGGTGTAGGATTATTTGGCTTCACGCTCAGCTTTGATGAGTTTGCGCGCTCCTTATTGGCAATGGGCGTTTACAATACGCTCCCATTAGAAATATTTGGTATGACAACCACCGTCACGACGCCTACATTGTATGCATTAGGAACTCTTACTACCTCCATCTCTTTCTTCGTTATGGGTGTCAGTTTTTGGTTGATTACATGGTTTAGAAAAAGACGAAGTGGTCAATTTAATTAGATAGAAAATTCATATGAGGCAACTACTTTTAGTTAATCCGAACACCACTCAGACCATGACTGAGTCAATGGTCGCGGCCGCGCGGAAAGTGTTGCCGAGTGACACTGACATAATCTCATTCACCAGTGATTATGGTCCCCCCAGTATCGAGGGATACTATGACGAAGCATTTGCGATCCCCCCCATGCTAGAGCATATTGCGCTAGCTTCGGCGTCAGTCGAAGGTGTGATTATTGGTTGTTTTGATGATACAGGAGTGGAAGCGGCACGTTGTATTAGCGATGTTCCCGTTATTGGTTTGTGCCAAGCAGCCTGCCAACATGCCTCTATTCTGGCCGGTTCATTCTCCATTATCACGACACTTTCATGTTCCATTCACCCCTTGCAAAGACGTGTAATTGAATACGGGTTTGAGCGACAATGCCGATCGATACGTGCAAGTGAAATTCCAGTTCTAGCGCTTGAAAACGGAAATGAAAATACGTTAAGGCCTCTATTTCGCCAAATAGAGAAGGCTTTAGAACGTGACGGCAGTGAGGCAATTGTACTCGGTTGTGCGGGGATGGTGAGCCTACGACAAGCCTTGCAAGACCGTTATCAAGTCCCTGTTATTGAAGGCGTCACTGCAGCGGTATCCGTTATGCAGGGTCTAATACGTTTACCAACGTTTACCTCTCGTCGGAATACTTTTAAGAAGCCGAGGTCAAAGCAGTATGCAGGCTTATTTGAACGTTTTTCGCCCGGATCGGAGTAGATAATGTTATCCCCTAACACCAAATTGATTTCACATCCGTTAATCCAACACAAGTTGACATTGATGCGTGACAAGGCGACTTCCAGCGCATCTTTTCGCCAGTTGTTGAGAGAGATTTCGTTATTATTGGGGTATGAAATTACTCGTGATTTAGATGTTGCACCCCACACGATAGAAACACCTTTAGAAACGATGCAGGGTGTGCAGCTCGCCGGAAAAAAACTTTGCCTTGTCTCTGTTTTGCGGGCTGGTAATGGCTTTTTAGACGGTTTTTTAGATTTGCTACCCTCAGCAAGAGTAGGTTGTATCGGTGTGTATCGAGATGCGGATACGCTTCAAGCGATTGAATATTACACAAAACTCCCTGAGCGTCTTCAAGAGCGGCCGGTTATTGTAGTCGATCCGATGCTCGCGACTGGAAACAGTGCAGTAGCGGCGCTAGATATTGTTAAAAAGTATGGCGCAATAAGGATTAAGTTTCTATGTCTGCTGGCTTCACCGGAGGGAATTAAGAGCGTCTCCGTTGCGCACCCCGACGTCCAAATATACACGGCTGCAATTGATCGTGAGTTAAATAATCATGGCTATATACTTCCGGGTCTTGGTGATGCGGGTGATCGTTTGTTCGGCACGAGCAAACGGAGTGAGTAATTAATGCTGTTTTAAATTATTCAATGTTGACAAAATTTTCCCGGAACAAGGCTATCTGCGAGAGCGAGTCGTATAAAACGTAAAGATAAGAGAAAGTCTATGAAAATTTTGTTCCGAAATCTTTCCGTTTACAAAATAGATAAACTCGTGATCTGCTCGATCGAGCAAGCTCTGTACCAAGCGTTTGTGGTGATCGACGGTGAGGAACGTTTAGTTTGGGAGAGTGAGGCGAAATGTTTTGTGCGTCGAAACTTGATGAAAATGCGCGAGTGTTTCGAGCCCCTTGGTATTTCCGAGACTGTATTACGCCACGAAAGCCCCTACGATGAGATGATTGGGTTACCTTCGGGCCCGACCACGAACCGCCTAGAAGTGCCGCTAGGGCAATTGCCGTATCCGTATACACGGCAGACGAAGCATTAGATCATACCTTCATCTAGCGCAATGGCCATTGCAGCCCCAAGTGTTTCAATTTCTTTTATAAATTGTGTTTGGTAGGTACCTCGCAGAATAAGGGGCGCTTGTACCCAGCGCCATCGCAGGCCTTTCAATATCGTTTGAAGTGCTGTTTGCGTGCCCGTCCCGTCGTGTCCGGCGCGAATTATCGCGCAACAGGGAAGCCCCTGTTTTTGTTCGAGAACGGGGTAGTAACAACGGTCAAAAAAATCTTTCAGTGCGCCGCTCATGTAGGCGAGATTTTCCGTGGTAAACAGGATAATTGCATCGCAAGCAAGCACATCTTTAGGGTTTGTTTCGAAAGGCGTTTTCATGTTCACGCCAAGGTGAGGTGCAGAAGCCTTGCAGCATTGAAGGAGCGCCTCAGCCAAGCGTGTGGTATTGGGTGATGGTTGATGCGCTACAATCAATAAATTTTTAGGCATTCACTTCTAACCTCCTATGTTTGTGGCGATTCATTGCCCCCTTTTTCTGCTCGTCCATGAGCTGATTCAACCTCGTCTTATAAATGCTTTTCAGGGTCTCGCAAGCTTTCAGGCATCGCTATAGGCGTTTTCAATGGCCACTGCGGCGGCGTCACCGTCACAAGCGTATCCATGCTGGTTTAAGACCGCAGCGAGTGCAGCGATACACGCATCAACATTGCTTCGCGTACAGGCACTACCCATTAGCCCAATACGCCAAGCGTTGCCTGCGAATTTACCTAAACCGGCACCAATCTCCAAATCAAATTGTTTAAGAAGATCCGTTCGTACAGCCGCATCATCGATGCCCTCAGGAATAGCGATAGTATTAAGCTCTGGTAGACGAATATCTTGATCTACGAGCATTTTTATTCCGAGGCTTTCTAGTCCTGCCACCAAGGCTTTATGATGCTGCGCATGCCTCGCCCAAGCTTCTTCTAAGCCTTCTTCTTTAACCATTAGCAAGGATTCGTGAAGCGCATACAAACTATTGACTGGTGCCGTGTGGTGGTAGGCGCGTTTGGCTTTCGTATCGCCATTGCCCCAGTAATCCATTACCAGTTTTAAGTCTAGAAACCACGAGAAATTTAAGTGCTCGCGTGCTTGGATTAGCTCAACAGCGCGCTCGCTAAAGCTCACCGGCGAAATGCCAGGTACACAAGACAGACACTTTTGCGTGCCTGAATAAATCGCGTCAATGCCCCACTCATCTACCCGAAGTTCAACGCCTGCAAGAGAGGTAACAGCATCGACAATGCATAGGCAGTCATACTGTTTTGCTAAGTTGCACAGTGCTCGCGCGTCTGAACGCACACCTGTCGACGTCTCGGCATGAACAAAGGCCAGAAATTTAATATCCGGATCTTGTTGCAAGGCTTTTTCTACTGCGCCCACATCGACCGCTTCACCCCATTCGTTTTCCACGGACGTAATAACCCCGCCTGCGCGTTTTGCCACTTCTCTCATTCTGCCGCCGAACACGCCGTTTATGCATACCAGTACTTTGTCACCCGGTTGTACCAGATTCATAAAGCAGGTTTCCATGCCGGCAGAGCCGGGCGCAGAAACAGGAATAGTGAGCCGGTTTTCGGTTTGAAAAACGTATTGCAGAAGTGATTTGATCTCGTCCATCAAAGACACAAACGCAGGGTCTAAATGGCCAATCGTAGGGCGTGCAAGCGCCTCTAATACGCGCGGCGCAACGTCCGATGGACCGGGCCCCATAAGAATTCTAGAAGGCGGATTAAATGATTGCATGTGTTGTCCTGATGTATCAATTATTAGAATAAAAACGATAAATAATGTGTCGATCGTTAAGTTTAGCGGTTAATTTTCACTTTAAAGTGAATTGTGTCGCGAACGCTCTAATTGCAGGTAATCTTTCGCGTCAAATGAACGGCGCACGATGTCTTTTCTTGGCATCGCAAGCCATTATTAAATGTCATCCATGATGGTAAAGTTGTTAGGTATAAACTAGATTTAGGTCTAGTTTATACCGTTACACATAGCGAGTATGAGGCGGCGTTATACACTTTTAGGCAGCACATAATAGAACACGGAACCATAATGCAATGCGCTGCCTGCCAGCACAAATATATGCCAAATTGCATGATTGAATGGAATACGGTGCCCCAAATAGAATACGACACCTATTGTGTAAATAAGCCCGCTTGCAATGAGAAGGTATAGGCCACTTTCTGGCAATGCATTCGTTAGATCCTCGCTCGCAAATGCAATTAGCCATCCCATAATAACATACGTCGCGACACGTACTTTGCGAAAGCGTTGTTTAAAGATGAGTTTTAAAACGATGCCGATAACAGCGATCGCCCAGATAACGATGAACAGCGGCCAACCGGCGCCTTCGCGCATGGTAATTAATAAAAACGGAGTATAAGACCCTGCGATAATTAGGTAAATCGCGCAATGATCGAGCGTTTTAAACAAGGCTTTTCGCCTTGGTTCTTGGGTGCCATGATAAAGCGTCGACGCAAAATAAAGAGCGAATAGGCAAAGGCCGTAAATAGTAAAACTTACGGTGCGCCAGTTATCATCTTGCGGCGCCGCATAGACTAACAGCAGTAGCATGCCTAAAAGGCTCAGGGCCGAGCCGATGGCATGGGTCAGCGTATTAAGAAATTCTTCACGCGGTGAATAGGGGGCTTCCATATATGTTCGCTTACCTCAGAATAGCACCGTCATGCTAACGGAAAAACAAACGTTTGTCGTAGCCTCTTTGTGCTGATCAGGCCAAAGTCTATGCAACGCAGGCGGAGTGACTTTTTATAAATGGCTTATTTAGCGCGCTTTAAGCTGTTTTTAGTGAAGTCACTGTCTTTCAGGCCAACTTGAAACTCATAATTTGAAAGCAGTAAATCAGTACTCTTCCCAGTTTGATGATTCACCATCTGCATAAGATTTGGGCGCCAATATTTATCAAGGTATTGGCTGAAATCAGACGATTCGAGTGTTTTAAGTAAGGCTTTTTTACGGTCGTAAAACTCTATTTTAACTACACGATATTCTGATTGGTCAATCCATGCTTTTTGACTGGTATAGCCTGAGTATTTATCGGTTGGATAACGTTCGACTAGAAAACATGTCATGTCTGCGCAGGGCTCATCTTGAATATACTTATAAGTGTATTTTTCAACTTCCTGTGAACTTAGATCCTCGAAAGCAAATTCACTTCCCATGAACGGTCCAGATTTGTTTTTCGAGGCGATACGTTTGACGCGTTTTAGCTTAGGTAAAAATAGCCATTGATCATCTGATTCAGTTTTGTGGGAAAAAGTGAGTAATGCCGTGCCGCGTACATCTTTGGGTTCGTTAAAAATGGTAATCCCTTTGTCGCCGTCATCTGGCACTTCCAAGCTTTTGATACGCAGTATCCGCTTACTTTCTTGGCCTTGTTTATTGCGCAATATCATAGTCATGTCTGAGCGACTATCTTGCCAACCCGTATTACGTTTATCTGCCTCAATCGCAATCGCAAGGCCTTTCTCCTCAGGCGATTCAGCAAAAGCGGTAAATGAAACAATTACCAAAATCATTGCCACTATCGTTAGTTTGAATGGGTTGGCGTTTAAGTACCTGCTGCGCATGTAAATATCTCCTTACTTGTGCTTCATAAAAACGTATTTTGAGTGCCTAGTAGTAACCCGATTAAGCACGTTGTGGTGCTGAAGGTTAAGGGGTGCAAGCCAGTGTGAGCAAGTGCTTTTCAGCCTTAGGCCTGAAACAGACTGTTCACTTATTGAGACTGGCAGGGGTGACGCGTAATACTTCCTCAATAGTGGTGAGGCCATTTGCGATTTTCGTGGCCCCACTCAAGCGCAGTGAGTGCATGCCTTCTTTAATGGCTTGCTTACGCAAGTTTGAGATACTGCCATTCTCCTGAATCATCTCTTTTAAACTTTCGCTAAGCGGCATAATTTCGTAAACCCCCGCACGCCCCTTATAACCGGTATCACGACACGCTAAGCATCCAACAGGTTCACAAGTATTGGTCGGCTCGCCTGTACGCCAGGGGTGCGTGATCATTTGCCAATCTTCGGGTGTCACGGCAGCGGGAATTTTACAACTCGGGCATAGGGTTCTCACCAAACGTTGTGCCATTACGCCGACCACAGTTGCACGGATTAAATAGGGTGGAATGCCTAGCTCGATTAGACGGCTAATGCTGCTCGGTGCGTCATTAGTATGCAATGTAGACAAGACTAAGTGACCGGTGAGCGCCGCTTGTACGGCCATTTCGGCGGTTTCTAGATCGCGAATTTCCCCGATCATAATGATATCTGGGTCTTGTCGCATGAGCGCGCGTAAGCCCTCTGCAAAGCCTAGATCGATCGTCTGTTGCACCTGCATTTGGTTGAACGCGGGCTCTACCATTTCGATGGGGTCTTCAACCGTGCTGATGTTTACTTCGGGGGTCGCCAGCTCTTTTAAGGTGGTATAAAGCGACGTGGTTTTACCCGAGCCGGTCGGGCCTGTCACCAAAATAATCCCATGCGGATGGCCAATCATTTCCTGCCAGCGTTTCATATCCTCTTGGCTAAAACCCAGGTCAGAAAAACTTGACTGCATCACTTGGGGATCAAAAATACGCATGACCAATTTTTCACCAAAGGCGGTGGGTAGCGTGGATAAGCGAAGTTCAATTTCTTTATCTAACTTATTCTTAGTTTTAAGACGGCCATCTTGTGGCTTACGTTTTTCAGCGACGTTTAAACGGCCAAGAATTTTGAGCCGGCTGGTGACTGCTAACCCCACCTTTGCCGGAAATTGATAGACCGAATGCAGAATGCCATCAATACGAAAGCGCATTTGTACGATTTCTCGACGTGGCTCGATATGAATATCGCTGGCTCGCTGCTCAAATGCATATTGTAATAACCAATCAACAATATTAATGATGTGTTGATCATTTGCATCAGGGTTTGCATGCTGACCTAACTCCAACATTTGTTCAAAGTTTTGACTCTGGGCGTTGGGGTCAGTTTCTAGCCCAGCTTTCATTACCGACTGCGCCAGCTCATAAAATTCTATGGTGAAGCGACGAATTTCATCAGGGTGAGCAACGACACGCTTGATATCTTTCTTTAATACATGAGCAAGGTCAGCTTCCCAGCCTGTATTGAATGGCTGCGCGCATGCGATAACCACGGCATCGTCATTGACTTCAACGGCCAGAATTTCGTGGCGTTGTGCAAAGGCAAAGGACATGACCTTGGCTGTTTTCAATGAATCTATTTTAAGTGGATCAATTACAAAAACATCTTGTTTGCTCCACTCGCTAAGCCAGTTGAGCAGTGCGTCCATGTCCAAATTTTTATTTGTTTTCGTGTCTTGGATGCGCGCATCGGCGATGGTTTCTAGTGGGTGTTGTTTAGCCTGTTTAGCGCCTTTGGGCGTGCTGCGAAGTTGCTCTGCTGTTTGTGCAGTAAAACGACCATCTTGCTCTAGTTGAATTAAAAAATCATTAAACGACAGTACTCGCGATACAGACAATCGTAGGCTCCTTTTGCTTGGCAATAAACGTTAGCTGTTAAAGCGGTTTATTTTGCGGTTCAGTTTTATTGGCGATAAAGGCTTTTACCTTGTGCTTTTTCCCATTTCACGAACATCATTGCCGCCGTAAATAAGACAACCGTTAATACTGTAATGAGTAGATCGAGACTCGCACCTTCGGTGAGAAAGCTGTCAACAACTGCGCGTGTGAAATAAAATAATACGATAAAGCAGAGCCAAACATAAGCCCGTAAAGATTTTTTCAACATACCCGGTAAGACAATTAAAAGCGGGCCGAACTTTATCACTAATACCAGGATAACGGAGGTTTGTTCGGGAAGCTTATTTAGCCAGGTACTGATGCCTAAGCAAATAATCAGTGCAAGGTAACTAATTATGGTTATTACACTTGCTCGGTGGCTTTTCGCAACCAAAAGTTCGGTAGTCATGGTGTCTCTCACTGCTAGTTGGGTTATAAGTTATATTTAATTTAACAGGCAAGTCGCTTGGCGATGTTAGCCAAGCGTTTACCGGTGGCCTGGCAAAGCAATATCTCTTCTTCGCTTAGGCCGCTGCTTCCGTCGATTGCAACATGGCTGGGGCCGTAGGGCGTGCCACCTGTTTTTGTTGTATGCAGAGGTTCTTCGGTGTAAGGCAAGCCACTGATTAACATACCATGATGCATCAGGGGCAGTATCATACTAAGTAGCGTACTTTCTTGCCCGCCATGCATGCTGCTAGATGAGGTGAAAACACTGGCGGGTTTACCCGCTAATGCACCTTGCATCCAAAGACCGCTGGTTCCATCTATGAAGTATTTCATGGGCGCCGCCATATTGCCGAAGCGGGTAGGGCTGCCTAGCGCAATACCTGCACAGTTTTGCAATTCTTCCGGTTCGCAATAGCATGCACCTTCATCGGGAATATCTGCTTCGCTTTGTTCTGTGTTAGGTGAGACACTCGGTACAGTGCGAATGCGGGCTTCTATGCCTGATATTTGTTCCACGCCTCGGGCAATTTGCATCGCCATATTACGTGTTGCACCTTGGCGAGAGTAATAAAGTACAAGTATATAAGGGGTGCGCATCTTAGATTAAGTCCAATACATTTTCGGGTGGTCGACCCAATATTGCTTTATTGTTTTTCACAACAATAGGGCGTTCGATAAGCTTTGGGTAAGTTGCCATCGCGTCGATGAGCTCCGCCTCGCTTAGCTGGGTATTTTTTAGGTTTTGGTCTTTATAGTCTTGTTCTCCCTTGCGCAGTAGCGCGCGAGCTGAGATCCCCAATTTCATCAAAAGGTCAGAAATTTCAGCTGCATCAGGAGGGCTTTCAAGGTATCGAATGATGGTAGGTGTTAGTCCCTTTTCTTCAATTAACGCCAAGGTTTGGCGAGATTTTGAACAGCGTGGGTTGTGGTAGATTTTTAGGTCTGTCATGTTTAAGGTCTCAGGCCAATGCAGTGATCGTCGCAGTTTATCAGTTTGTTATCGTTTATGTGGCGTAAACACTGTTTTAACCATTAATTTAAAAAGGATACAGGGCGTACCATGAACGCAGTGCTACAGACGCTTAAATATACGCTGCTCGCGGCGTTTTTGATCAGTTTTCTGGGTTTGTCTGCATGCAGTAGGCCGGTGCTTCAATTTTCGGATGGGTCGAATAAAGCACTCGATGCTTACGCTGGGCAATGGCTACTTATTAATTATTGGGCAATATGGTGCAAGCCTTGTGTCGAAGAGATTCCCGAATTAAACGCGCTGGATAAAGATGCACGTGTAACCGTGCTGGCATATAACTTTGATGGCAAGCAGAATGAAGCATTGGCAGAACAGGCGGAAAAGCTTCAATTAGAGCTTGATATGTTATTGGTGGCACCAGAAACTTTGTTTGAGCAAGAAGCGCCCAATGGGTTACCCGCAACGCTTATTGTGAATCCTGAGGGTGAGTTTCATTCCTGGTTAATGGGACCTCAAACCAAAGCAGGCATACTAAAACGACTAGGCTTATTGTGACGAGTTAAAAGGCTATCCATATCTTTCTTCTTTCTCGACTCAAACATCTGGTTGGTTGTTAGTGGTTACAAAGTGTCGTTTACTTAATATTGATCGCGTTCATGTTTTATTCGATTATTTTCGTTTACTTCATCGGTAATTAGTCAAGATAAACGATAACCATGTCGGTTGGCTTCATAAAACTGCTTATCCTCGTATGTTGTCAGTTTTACTCGTAAGCAATACGCCGCATTCAACATGCTGTGTGTATGGAAATTGATCAAAAAGAGCGAATTTTGAAATATCATGCGTCTTCGCAAGCATTGCTAAATTATGCTCTAGGGTATTTGGATTGCATGAAATGTATATGATGCGCTCAAAGCGCGAAACAATGTTAACCGTATGATCATCCAAGCCGGCTCGCGGTGGATCGACAAGCACAGTGGAAAAATCGTACGTCTCTAGGTCCAAGTTGGCTAGACGACGAAAATTCCTGACGCCATCCATTGCTTCGGCAAACTCTTCACTAGACATGCGAATAACGTTGACGTTATCAATCCCATTTTTTTCTAGATTGTAGTGTGCAGAATTAACAGAGGTTTTAGAAACTTCAGTTGCGACAACCCGCCTAAATTTTGTTGATAGCGGAATGGTAAAGTTACCGTTACCACAATAAAGCTCCAGCATGTCGCGGTCGCCTTCCTCCGCACAATCTAGTGCCCAAGAAAGCATTTTTTCGCATACTTTCGCGTTGGGTTGCGTGAAGCTAGCCTCTACTTGTTGGTAGTGATAATCGCGCCCTTGTACATGCAAAGTTTCTTCAACAAAATCTCGACCGATAATGCGTTTTTGTTTACGACTGCGTCCAACGATTGACACCCCTAAGCTTTTCGCCAGTTGTTTTGCCTCAAGTTCCCACTCATCCGAGAGGGGTGTGTGATAAATGAGTGTTATGACCATCTCATGCGTCAGGGTATTTAAAAACTCAGCTTGAAATAGCCGATTTTTTAATAATTGCGATTGATTTAGTGCTTTGAGCAACGCTTCCATAAGTTCATTTATTTGAACACTGGCAACAGGAAAGTCTTCAATTTTATAGGGCTTTTTATACTCGCCCGCTCTGAACATCGCATAATGAACCGTATTATCCTCATGCCATATTTTGAACTCTGCACGCATACGATAATGCGTTTCAGGTGATTCGAATACTTGGAGAGGCGGCAGTTTAAAGTTGCCGAATTGGTTTATAAGAAGTTGAGCCTTTTCTTCAAGTTCTGCGTGATAATGTTCGGGGTATATGTGTTGTGTTGTCATGTGTCGTGTTAGATAGATACTGAGCGTTGGGGCGAAAGTATACAGGCTTCCTCGCTAAGCATGACAATTTTATGCTGCTTTTCGAGCCGGAGAGTTGACCATTAATAAGCGGTGTCTTACACGAGAGCAACTACTTTGCCCGCCCCGAATGAGTCACAGCGAAGTTGAATATCGCTTTCAAGGCGCTGAGTTGCCTTTCGACACCAAGCTCGGAACACTTCGCTCCTATTCTGATTTTTGTACTCGAACTGCAGTTTATTTCGCCCCCAGAATAATACGTCTAGAGGGTCTTTATCAGAAAACTGCTTTTCAAATACGTTGGCCAGTGATCGCACGGCTTCAACAAAAACTTCGATTGTCGTCGCCCCTACATGCTTACTTCGAAATCGTATCGCACTTAACGTTAAACGGGTATTTGTATGTTCTAGCTCGCGTTTAAACGCATCCAGCTGCTCAAAGTAAGCGGTTGTATGTGGAGTCATTGGGCTTTCCATATCATTTGATAATGTGACTGGTAAAATACGACCAAAATGATAAGCATTATTATTTAAAAGCGATTGTTTTTTCTATCTCGTTACGTTGTTTGTAAAAATTGATCGCGAATGACAACAAATTTTAATCAAGGGTCTTTTATAGTTGGAAAATCCGATTACCAACCCAAATTAAATGCAATGTAACCAATAAAAAGTGCTGGGATTGCGCTAAAAGCTGTTGCTTTTAATGCGGCCTCAGGTGCCAATGCCAGAGCAGGGAATAAGGCATCGCCATCGTTACTTATTGCATTGGCCAATTGCGCTGATAAAGGAATCAAACCGTTAACATAAAGTGTTGTCGTTACAATTTGAGGGCCGCAGCTCGGAACGAATCCGATGACGACAGCTAATAAAATGGCGAGTGCCCCAAGGGGTTCAAAAACGGCTTGTAAGTCGATAT
>CAJWAD010000007.1 GCA_913020245.1 uncultured Oleiphilus sp. | reverse complement strand
TAAAAGTGGGAGAGCAATCGCAAAAATTACACCGCTCGTAACTCGCTTTTTTAATGAGCTCATTGTTCATCTCCTGCTGCCTGAGGCTCTTCATCGGCTTCGCGCACCGATCCAAATAAAAGCGCATTCGGTTGGTTGTTAATTCGCGCCATGATCGGTTTCATTTTATCCATTAGCTCTTGCCATTTTTGCAAGGTTGTTTCCATGGTCACGTAGCCTGAGGCGTTTGGCTGCAGGCCTTCCATCGTTGTGCGCACTTCCTTTAAGGTCTGTTGCAATGACAAATAAAATTCGCCGCCAGGTTGCACGCCTTCAAATGCTTGTTCAGCCTCGATTAAGGTTTGAGTGAGTTTGCTCAATGTCGTTTGCAACTGGATAACCGCATCATCTGCCGCACTCATGGTTTGTTCGACAGAGCCCATCGCATTGCGTGTATTCACGACAAGGCTTTCCAGCGGCAATTGATCAATCTTATAAAGTATATTATCCACTTTTGCGGCAATACCAGCGAAGCCGCCTTGTCTCGCTGGTATCACAGGGTAGGGACCAAATGACTCGACTCTCTCTATCGGTGTGCCTGTGTTGTCTAACGAAATTTTTAGCTGGCCGGTAATCAAATTACTCGATTCAACACTTGCGGTGACGCCACGTTTTATCCAAATACGCATTTGTTCTTTAAAATCTTCCTGAGACATTGAACTGCCGGCGACGCGCTCAGGCTCTATACGAATCACAACGGGTATACGGTTTTCATCGCGTGAGCCCGTGGTCACCAGTATTTCTTCATAGGTCATAAAGGGTTTAAAGACCGTACCAATGCGCACGCCTCGGTACTCGACAGGGGCACCCTTGGATAATCCACTGACTGAATCCTCTACTAACACGACGTACTCTATAAAATCGTATATGCGTCGCTCTTCGGTATCGCGTTGCGTGTTATACAAAACGAACTCGTAGTTAGATTCAACTTGGCTCCCAAATGCCTCTTCTTCCGGAACCCCAAATTCAATCCCGCCGGAGATTAACGTATCGAAGGAGGCGACATCGACACTGAAACCCTGTGCCGTGGCGGAAACAGAAATGCCACTGGCCTTCCAGAAGACCGTATTGGTTGTAATTAAGTCATGAAAGGGTGCGCGTACGAATATTAAATAGTTGACGGTGCGGGCGTTTGCATCAAACTTTGAGAATTCAACCTGCCCAACGTTTAGGCCTTTGTATACAACTGGGTCACCGGCATCTAAGGGGGTGCCGCCATCGGAGATTAAACGGACAAACAAGCCCTCAGCGTTCGGTGGCGTTTTCGGCGGCACTTCGAGGCCATCAAAGCGGTTTTCATAAACGCTCGAGACACCCGGGCTTACTTCGATGTAGGCGCCAGAAAATAGCGTACCAATACCACTGATGCCGTCTTTGTTCACACGGGGTCTAACCACCCAGAACTGACTATCCTCGCGGAGGAAATCACGCATACT
This sequence comes from uncultured Oleiphilus sp., assembly GCA_913020245.1. Classification (GTDB taxonomy): domain Bacteria; phylum Pseudomonadota; class Gammaproteobacteria; order Pseudomonadales; family Oleiphilaceae; genus PZPK01. The sequence continues at coordinate 63,395 of CAJWAD010000007.1, read as the reverse complement.
CTTATCAACTAAAATATCGACAACAATATGTTGTCGGTCTTCGCTAAACGAGACCTCGGTGACGCTACCAATTTCAACATTTCGACTCTTTATCTTTGTTTTCCCAGCCTCAATGCCCTCCGCCGTAATTAAGACGATTTGTGCAGGAATACCTTGCCCTTGCCAATGCTTATAGAGCATGCCCAGACCGATAAGCAGCGCAATGAGTGGCAGCAACCAAATTTTGGAAATACCTTTCTGGATTTCTTGCTCAGCTTCTGGTGGCAAATAGTCAAGTGCTTCGTTAACTTCCTTACTCATTAAATTTGCCTTTGTCCCATATTAGTCTTGAATCGAAACTTAATGCTGAGAGCATCGTTAAAATGACGACCGTTGCGAACGAGTTTGCCGCAATACCCGGCTCAAAAGAGATCAACCCTTTTAGTTGCACCAATGCTACTAATATCGCGACAACAAATACGTCGATCATCGACCATTTGCCGATCCACTCGGTGATGTGATAAAGCCGTGTTAGCTCATGCTGCTTAATATTTTCAGTGTAGCGCACACGGTAGCAAAGCCAGAGAATTGCCATCATTTTGGCTAAGGGTATAAGGATGCTAGCAAAAAAAATGACGAAAGCGACAAAATAGGAGCCATCCAAAATAAATACCCAAACGCCACCCATAATTGTGCTTGCGCTGACAGACCCTAAAAACTGGGTCTCTAAAATGGGGTAAATATTGGCGGGAATATAGAAAATCATCGCGGCAAAAAGTAGGGCCAAGGTATGTTGGATACTATAATTGTGCCTAACCTGCAATCGTGCGCCACAATGGGTGCAGCGAGTATTTGATGCATCAAGCAGGGTTTGGCATGTTCTACACGCCACCAATCCATTGGCCGCCGCTGATCCGGATGAATATTGAGTTCGCACTTCAGGCACTTTGCTGACTCGTTTGAGGGTGTGTCAATGCGGTTTGCGTTGCACTTGCTGTGGGTTGCCGATCAACGAGACGCCATAAGCGTATGCGGTCCATGATAATTGTTAGGTGCAAAAAAATCCCAGTAAACAAAACGTAGGACCAAAAACCGAGGCCAAAAGAAATCTCGGCAATTGAGACGATTTTAATTAGCGCCACCAACACCCCAACCAAGAAAACATCGGCCATCGCCCAGGGCAGGAGCGCCGACATAAGCCGTCCGAAAAACTTGCGTCGTGAGGGTTTGTTGAACCAGCGGCTCGGCACAAGTAACAAGAACAGTCCACTCAAATAAAGCGCGGGTAACAAAATAATAAACGTCATCACTAAGCCGCCCAGCACAAAAAATTCGCGCACCCAGAGCTCAATGGATGCCGCGGCCAAGGAAATTTTTAAGTCTTGTCCTTGTGCTGTAAATATTAAGAAATCGAAGCTGTTCGCAACGATAAAGACAATGAGTGCAGTTAGACTCAACGCCGCTAGATACTGATCAGAGCGATATTCGCCGGACGTAATATTATGGTGGCAACGTGGGCAGCATACGCGATGATTAGGCGTAATAGTTTCGGGAAGGCGAACAAGTAAATCGCAATTATAGCAAGCAATAGTCGTGTGGCTTTTGATGGTTCTCTGCTGCTCAGTCATAAAATTTTTATTGAAACTCCCTACGCCAGTTCAAAGTAACGTGAAGTGTTTGTCACCGCAAGCGCTACTAACGTCATTTATGCGTAAAACTTAGCCTCTTCATTTTTTTAAATTTAAATAGCTTAGCGAGTAGTAAGTCCGGGAAGCTTTGAATCCGTTCATTATACTGTGTCACTGCATCGTTAAACCCTTGTCTAATAAGCGCCACTTCGGTCTCGAGGGCTTCAAGCCTGTGCATATAATCGCTCGTTAATTTGTCGGCTTTAAGCTTGGGATAATTTTCGACGGTCGCTTTTACATGCGTCGCAACCGTCGCCTCCGCCCGCAAATAACGTTCCGCAGATTTAACCTTACTCAGATCTTTTGTATTCGCGGCTCTTAACTTGCTGAGCGCTTGCAGGACGCGATGCTCATACGTTATGTATGCTTTTAGTGTTTTTTCGAGGCGCGGAAACAGGGTCTGTCGCTTTTTTAACGAGACCTGAATGTTGGCCCAGTTTCTCTCGGCGCGTTGTCTTAAAAAAATGATATCGTTGTAATGCATTATGGCCACAAATAAAAACAGAAAAAGCGGGCCAGTTAACGAGGCAGCGATGTAATCCGTAGGTGAAAAGTCGCCAGCTAATCCATTCATAAAAATGAAAGTAAAAAACATTGCTGACATCGCCAGCATCAAAGCAAACATCGCTTTTTGAGATTTATACAGCATGATTTCTTGTTCTTTACGATTGCTGATAATGAGCAATCCATCGCGTTTATCCTTCGCGAGCATCAGTTTGTCTGGGTGTTGTGTATCTATTTTTGCACTGCCAATGGCATAGAGTGAATCCGTACTTTTTACCATCCATTGTGTATAGCGCATGTTGCCGCTTCGTTTGGTGCGTTTGTGCCTCGTGATGACCTCGGCTTTGCTTGGATCAATTTTAAGTTGGCCCTCACGGTCTTCGCACATGAAATATATATGGTTCGTATCATCAGAAATAGTGACCCAATTCGAGCTTTTACCTGTGCGTTGTTTTTCCTTCACTAAGTAGCGATACCATACGCAAGCGGTGCCGGTTAGCGGGGCATTGAGGGTAACGTCGTCAATCGGTTGTATACGGCCCTTGATCTCCGCAAGCCCATACGTGACACCTTTCGTTTTTGAGGTAGGGATGTTTTCGATTAAGCGTTTAATTTTGGCGAATCGAAAGCCAAAGTAACCGCATAGTGCAAAGAGGCCGAGCGGGGCGAGAGCGTATAGATAGGCCCATTGTGTCGAGAGTTTGGTCGGTCTAAAGGCTTCGATACGCGCGGCTAATTGCAGCTGTTGATCGGTACCCAGTGTGTACTCCCCTGAGGGCAGGGTTGGCACAAATAGCGCCATATAGAGATTTTCAGGGAAGTGCGAAATCTGCTGCGTAAAAATGGTTTCGACCAGCGCTAAATTGCTGTTCAATTCCATTTCGCGAAGCGATGTTTCATCGCCTCCTTCGCGGCTAATTTCCTGTATCGCAAGGTCTGTTTTATGTTGCTGCAAGCGCACGAATTCAGCACCGGAGATGACATTAGTCGACATGCCCGTTAAACCGAGGGCCATTAAATAGACAAAGGTCATAGACGTAGTGATTGACAAAAACGTGATAATACGATGAATTTTTAGTAGAAAAATTAGCGCGAACATACTCACGATAATGAGCGATAGCCCGCCCCAAATATAGAGGGTTGCTGTCAGTCCGAGCTCGCTGCGATAGGCGTCTTCGCCTGCTTTCGATATTAACGGCGTATATTGGCCTTGGCTGGTAAAATCTACGCGGGTAGTTTGGTCGCCATCGAGGCGGCGGATCACCGTTGCAAACCCGACAACCGTGATGTGATCTCCGGGGCGAATAAGCCACTCTGAGTAACGCCTTGAGCCTTCTCTTATTTGGTATGAATTCGGTATTGACCAGGTAATTGCGCCGATGCCCTGATTGGCAGCGATATTAGCGATACCGCTGCCATCATCTAATATAAACGCGACCGCGCGCGATTCGTCACGGACCGTATCCCAACTTGAATTACCATCCGAGTCTTTGCGTTCGATCTCTTCTAAATAACGATAATACAGACTTTCATTTTTAGTAAATGGACTGGTCAATATTGCGCCCGCATTAGCGGCCCTGACGGTGCCATTTAGTTGTGTTTCACCATCAACTGCGCCAATCACTTTTGTGGGAACGATTCGTTCTAACTGTTTGAAACTTTGAATAGTTTCATAACCTTTCAAGCTTAAGCTGTTTGCTATGACAAAAGCCACTAAAGCGCATAATGCAGCCAATATTGACCGAAGCAATGCGTCTCTCCTTAAATAGATAACATTCTTAAGCGTATCGTGAGTTCTGGAATTTGTTAACCAAAAAAATAAATTTAAAGCATCTGCTGTTGTTAGCCTGTGCTATTTAAACTAAGCGATTGTATGAAATGGCTTACGAGGCGCGGTTAACAAGCTTATTAGAATAATAGGCGTGAGTTATAGCGTCCCAGCTAATTATTCTGTGGCTATTAGGATCGGTACTATTTACCGTTAACGGTAATAATGATGGGCGACTAATGCGCGAGTGACGGCTAGGATCTTTACGGGAAATTGAGTAATGCCTTGAATGGTGAATTAAACCGTTAATTAGATGGCGAATGAATGCGTAAATTAGCGTCGCATTGGTCTGGGCTCTTTTATAGTCCTTTACGCTATTTAAATAGAGTTTTCGGTGCGCTGTTGTTAGTCTAGGATAACGTTGAATTGGGGTGAACCTCTCAGCGCTCTGTCGCGTAAATTAAGCGTGATAAGCTATGTTAGACATGGCGAAATAGAAAAATTTTAGTGATTCCATGCTGATGTTTGCAACATAAAAATAAGTACAAGTTAAGGAGATCAAAATGTCCGAAGTGGTAAAAGAATTCAACTCACTTGCAGAATTCTATCCGTTCTATTTATCCGAACATAGCAACAGTATTTGTCGAAAGCTGCACTATATTGGTAGCACTGCGGTGCTGACTTTATTAGCGATCTCATTGATAACGCAAAACTATAGTCTGCTTTTTGTTTTGCCACTTGTTGGGTATGGTCCTGCATGGGTGGGCCACTTTTTTTTCGAAGGAAACAAGCCGGCCACCTTTAAATATCCGCTATACAGCTTTTTAAGCGATTGGATTATGCTGAAAGATGCCTGCCTTGGTCGCATAAAGTAGAGATTACTTAGGGTATTAAACCGAGCTTTCTCGTTAACAACAGACACCGAGCAAATTATTAGCGGCCATGGCTGCCGTCGCAGAAAGGGGGTGTTTGAGTGCGGGTACAGCCACACAGCGTATGCACCGCCGTCTCACCTACCTTAAAAACCAGCGGGCGGATCAATGCGCCGTCATGAGATCCATCACATAACGGACTGCGGCTGCTCTGGCCGCATTGACACCAAAAGTAATAGTGGCCTGATGTGAGCTTAATGAGAGACGGCTTGGCCGGTGGCGACTTTTTCATAGGCTATTTTCTTACAGTGAGCATCTATTTAAATAAACATCCTTTATATGGTTGTTGGCGTCGCGGCTAAACCCGCCTCACTGCTGTGGGGCGGTTACCTTATTAGGCATAACGCTAGTGTGCCGCTGCCACGAAAGCTTTGCCCGCTGCGGCTGCATCCCCCGTTTCATTGAACACATTAACCCACGCTGGGTAGTTGTGTACCACTGGAATATGTTCCGGATGAAAGCTTGGCTTGAAATAAGCGAGAAGGGGTTTTGTAAAAGAAGAAAAAACACCTTTACGACCATACATCCACCCCAGGTTTTTGGTGAAAAGTTTTAAGCGCTCCCAACGGGAAAAGCCATCGGCTTTAAGCATGGTGTTAGCGTTCGAAAACATAAACTTAAGCGTTTGAAATGTACCGTACATCATTGCCCAAACGCGCATTGCGTAGCCGACATTAGCGACATTTTGCATCACATCAAAAGCGACCGAGCGATGTTCCATTTCTTCGACAGCGTGCCAGGCTAGTAAGTTTTTCATACGCGGGTCGAAGCCTGCTACCACTTCTTTTCGGCTAAAAAATGCCTCGGCCATCAGCGCGGTGTAATGTTCAAATCCTGCGGTGAGCGCAATATTGAATTCTTTTGAGAATTTCTTCAGATATTTATTTTGGATAATGTCTTTGTGTTGATCAACGATCTCATCAACGGGCATGCCTTGTTTTTTCAGGAGTTCATTATATTGGTTATGTGCGATACCGTGTTGCGCTTCTTGTCGCATGAATGCTTTAACGTCTGCCAATTGCTTGGCATCTGTAATGTCTTGCTTAAATGGACGAACGGACATAATGAAATAGCGCTCGCCCTCCGGAAACGAAATTTGCATCGCGTCCATAATACGCGTTCGGAACGGGCAACCATCAACCCAATATTTGGCAATGGTTTCATCTAATCCAAAGTCTAGTTTTTCTCTGACATCCATTTCAGGTTGATATTGTTTTTGTTCTAACATGCCTAGTGCCTCAACTTACCGTGATAAATAGTCTTTAAATAGGAAGGTTATGCAGAGCGATTCAGCGCTTCATAATGATCTTGATTTAATAAATCTTTCATCTCCCGATAGAGATATTTATTTCGCCACTTTAATGGAAGTAACCACGATAAGAGCGAGATAGATTTTGATTGGTGACCGCAAACAATACGCTGTTGGCCTTGTTTGATGCCCTCTATCACCAGTCTTGCAATGTACTCAGGCGGGGTTTTAAGGTATTTTTTCTCAAATTCTGCACCGCCTTCTGTCTCTTTTGCGATATTTGTTTTTACGCCACCGGGATGCACAAGATGTACGCTAATAGGCGAACTTTCTAACTCGACCATGAGTGATTCCGAGTAGCCGCGTACCGCAAATTTGGAGGCGCAATAATCGGAAGCGTTGGGGGTGCCGATGAGGCCAAAAACGCTCGATACGTTTACAATCGCCCCTTCATTATTTTCGATTAACTGCGGCAGAAACGCTTGTGTACCGTGTACAACGCCGAAAAAATTCACATTCATGGTTTGTGTGATTTGTTCGGGTGACATCTGCCAAACTGGCATGCCACCACCACCGATGCCTGCGTTATTAATGAGCACATGAGCACCGCCTAATTCTGTTTTTACCGCGTTTGCGAAGCCATAGACCGCTGCTTTGTCGCTTATGTCTAGTGTTTCGCTGTACATACCTTTGTGCGGCAGATGATCAAGAAATGCCTGCGTACCGGCGAGCCCTTGGGCATCAAAATCGGTAATCGCAAGTTTGGCGCCGAGTCGCGCAAATTCAATGGCATAAGCCCGGCCCATACCAGACCCTGCACCCGTGATGACGACAATTTTATTATCAAAACTTTTCATGCTTTTTCTTCGCTCATTAATTTTTTAGTTATGCACGGTTAGCGCTGGTGCCTCGTTTCTATGATGCCTTGCGCATAGGGGTCATTGACGGCGCACTATTTTCTATCTCAGGTTTTGGCTGTATTTGTTGCTTATCAAATACGAGATTGCTATCCGTGATTGGGCCCTCCCTAAGGTTCTTTAGATCGACGTTGTAATCCATCGACATATACCAAGGCGCATCGAATCCTTGTCGGGGTAATTGGTCAATGACGCGTTTGACATAGCCTGCGCCAAAGTCGAGTAATGGTCTGGTCGGCATGTTAGGTGCGGGTAGTTCGGCGCGGCATGAAGTATGGTCAGATTGGTCCATAAAATTCAGTAAGCGACAGAAATGTTCGCAAAGCAGACCGACTTTAAGGGTCCAAGAGGAATTTGTGTAGCCAATAGCAAAGGCAAAATTGGGAATGCCGCTGAGCATCATGCCCTTGAATGCGACGGTTTTAGACAGGTCAATCGGTTGATCATCGATACGCAGCTCAATACCGCCAAAAAGCTGCACATCAAGCCCTGTTGCCGTGATGACGATGTCTGCTTCTAGTGTGTTACCGGACTTGAGCGCGATGCCATTAGGTACAAATGACTCAATATGATCGGTTACGACGGAGCCCTTGCCTTGGTCAATTGCTTTGAACAAGTCGCCATCGGGCACGGCGCATAGTCGCTGATCCCAGGGGTTATAGGGTGGATTAAAATGCGTATCGATTGGAAAATTCTTTGGCAATGCGCGTTTGTTGCTGCTGCGAATGATCTTGCGCGCGAGCGTCGGAAATTTTTTACAAAAACGCCAAACGGCACGCGCTATTTTAATGTTCTTTTTTCTTGTTAGACGGTAGGCGAGTTTGCTGGGTAAAAGTTTGCGAAGCAGATTCGCAATCACATCTTGCTGCGGCATGCTCATGATATATGAAGGTGTGCGTTGTAGCATGGTAATGTGCGACGTTTCATTCGCCATGGCAGGTAAAAGCGTTACCGCGGTTGCACCACTGCCAATGATGACGACTTTCTTATCTTTGTAATCAATGTTTTCCGGCCAATGTTGTGGGTGAATAACTTGACCGGCAAACGCCTTCAGATTTGGAAGGTCTGGTGTGTAACCCTTTTCATAGTTGTAATAGCCGGCAGCACTAAATAACCAACGGCATGTTAAATAGGTGGGGAGACTGCCCTCGCGAGTGGTATCTTGAATCGTCACTTCCCAAATTGATTTTTCAGAGCACCAGTTAGCGCGAACCACTTTTTGCTGGTAGCGAATGTGCTGGTCAATGTTATGTTCTGCTGCTGTTTCTCTAATGTAAGAAAGTATGCTTTGGCCATCCGCAATCGATTTTTTATCTTCCCAGGGTTTGAATTCGTAGCCAAAAGTAAATAAGTCAGAGTCTGAGCGAATGCCAGGATAACGAAAAAGGTCCCAGGTCCCACCAGATCGCTCTCGCGCTTCAAGGATGGCGAATGTTTTCTCTGGACAATCTCGCTTCATGTAATACGCAAGCCCTATACCAGAAAGTCCGGCGCCCATTATTAAGGTATCAACATGCTCTGCATGGTCCCACATTCTTGAAGTCATCTTATTTTAGTGCCCAGATTATTTTTCGACTTTTGCATTCTATGCCTTGAATATGCTCTCAGCTATGTTAAAACTGAACATAATTAATAATAATATTGTGCAGTTTGCACATATTTACCCGGCATTTCTTTAAGGGATCGAGATGGAATATCTAGAAAACGAGACCAAAAAATCAGTGTCCTCAGACCGAATATATGAGTTGTTGAGGCTGGGAGCGGAGGAGGCTTTGGTACTAATCTCAAAAGAGGAAGTGATTGCTCGGATGGAGCATGCTGGAATGGTCGGTATTGGTGATACCTCAGAGCAAGATGACCCTGTATTGATGGCGGCAACACGCAGAGCGATAAGGTCCAGCTTAATTCATTGGTTAAATTCCACCATTGAGAACCCATCGCGCAGAGTTGATCCTTTTGTCTCCGAAAATATTTTACTCAATGCGATTTCACTGCAAGAGCTTGGGATTCCTGAACTTATGCTGACGCTTGACCGTGCAGCGCAAAATATCGCCTGGGAATATTGGATGGAGGTCGCGTTTGGTATTTCTGATAACCCCGAAGAGCTAAGGCTTTTATTGGATGTATCATTTAAATCCATTTCTACTTTTGTTGATGATAACCGCCAACTGCTGCAAGAAATGCTCAAGGAGCACAGTGAGCAAAACCCTTCGCGTGATGCGTCTCGAAAGCGTGAGTTGGTATTGAAAATTGTGGACAGTAATCCGCGCCAATTAGAGCGCTCCGTTAGGCAGTTACGTTATCCAATGGATGTTGTGCATTGTGCTGCAATTGTTTGGTGCGAATCTGGCAATAGCACGGCTTTGACTGCATTAGAGAGCGCTGCCGCTTTTTTCATTGAGGTATGTGGCAAAAATAATGCGCTCAGTGTCATTATGAGTGGCGACATTATTTGGGTATGGACGACACAGTCAGCGCCGATTGATGAGGGCGTTTTAAAGCGTTATCTACAAAAATTGGATGGGGTAAGAATTACCTACGCTAACGCAGGACGTGGGGTTGAAGGTTTTCGAAAATCACATATGGACGCGCTCTCAACGCAGCGGGTTTTGGGGCGATTGAGATCAAATGCAAGCGTTGTCGGTTACGAGAGTATTCGTTTGGTGCAACTGTTATCGCGCGATCCAGAGGGAACCAATCGCTTTATTTCAAATACTTTGGGTAACTTGCGAGAGGCGTCTGTCGATTTAAAAACATCCCTCGGTACTTATATAGAATGTGGATGTAATGCGAACAAGGCGGCGGAGGTATTGTATTCACACAGAAACACCTTGATGAGACGATTGGCAAGGGCTGAGGAGTTGTTACCTCGGCCGCTTTCCAAGAATTTAGTGCATGTAGCGGCTGCGCTCGAGATGGACCGATGGTTATCGGTTTGATGGGCGCCTGATGTGTTCGTTTATTCGGCTCTGCGCGAGCGGAACGCTTAAAAGAGACAACGCATGATTCTGTAGGTTTGCTCTCCATCTGTGACCTGTGTGATTGGCCAAATGGCATTAGCTTGTAGCTGCAACGCATTATTACGGGCAAGCGTCTGCAGCTCTTCTGCAATGGTCGCCGTGTCGCGATCAATACCGATCGCGGTGACGATAACGTTTACCTCTGTTTGGCCGATCGCTTCGCAGCGTTCGTTTCCTTTGAAAATGATAACGTTTTCAGCACCCGGCTTTAATTCGACAAACGAGCAAGCAGCGATTGCTGCGATCATGGCTAAAACGGCAATGGGTTTATGTTTATCTCTTATCAAAGAATGCAGCATGTGGTTTTTAAATTGAGGGGGTCAAAAAGGGATCGTTCACGGCTTACTAAAAGATCGGTTGATCTTAACAGTTCTTTAGCGATAATACCGAGCTAAATCTGGTTGAGAAGGGGTTACTTATGGCTCTGAAATATAAAATTGTGACCGTGACGCCCTTCGAGCAAAATTGTAGTGTGCTCTGGTGCGCTGAAACAAACGCGGCGGCGGTAGTCGATCCGGGTGGTGATGTGCCGAAAATTATGGCTTTCTTAGCGGAGGCTGATCTGACGCTCAGTAAGATTATTTTGACGCATGCGCATATTGATCATGCCGGTGCGGTCGCTGAGTTAAGTGAGCAGCATAGTTTACCCATTGAAGGACCTCATAAAGAAGACGACTTTTGGATTCAAATGTTACCGGCGCAAGGACAGATGTTCGGGTTTCCGCCGGCTAAAAGCTTTTCGCCAACCAGGTGGTTGGAGCAAGGGGATACAGTTACTATTGGTAACCAACTACTCGAGGTATTACATTGTCCCGGGCATACGCCTGGCCACCTTGTTTTTTTCCACCGCCCCAGTAAATTAGCGGTGGTTGGGGATGTGCTATTCCAAGGATCAATTGGTCGCACTGACTTTCCAAAAGGCGATTATGAAACGCTTTGTCGCTCGATTCGCGGCAAGCTTTGGCCCTTAGGTGATGACGTTGAATTTATCCCTGGGCATGGCCCAATGTCGACGATTGGGCATGAAATTAAAACGAATCCCTTTGTGGGTGGATACGGCTAGTATATAAAGCGTTGAGTAAGAGCCGTAAATGACATTTATTTTTTACTATTGGAACATGGTATGACCCAAACCGTACGTACACGTATTGCCCCCTCGCCAACCGGTGACCCGCACGTAGGCACCGCTTACATTGCGCTTTTCAATATGTGTTTTGCAAAGCAGCACAATGGTAAGTTTATTCTGCGTATCGAGGATACCGATCAGGTGCGCTCGACGCCTGAATCTGAAACACAAATTTTGAGTGCAATGCGTTGGCTTGGTTTAGATTGGGATGAAGGTCCTGACGTCGGGGGTGAATTTGGTCCTTACCGTCAGAGCGAACGAAAAGCGGGTTACAGAGCATTCGCTGAACAGTTGGTTGACAGCGGTCATGCTTTTTACTGTTTTCGTACTCCCGAAGAGTTGAATGTCATTCGCGAAGAACGCAAAGCCGCCGGTTTAAACCCCGGAATAAAAGGAGATTTAGAGCGGCCTCAAGACGAAGTAACCGCCCGTTTAGCGGCAGGTGAGCCCTATGTTATTCGCATGAAAGTGCCGGATGAGGGTGTCTGTGTTATTCAGGACATGTTACGCGGCACCATTGAGATCGATTGGGCGCAAGTGGATTGCCAGATATTACTCAAAAGCGACGGGATGCCGACTTATCACCTAGCAAATGTCGTTGATGATCATCAAATGCAGATTACACATGTGATTCGTGGTGAGGAGTGGATTAACTCTGCGCCGAAGCATCAGCTACTTTATGCGTATTTTGGCTGGGAAATGCCTGTGCTTTGTCATATGCCGTTGTTGCGCAATCCAGATAAAAGCAAGTTGAGTAAACGTAAAAACCCGACCAGTATTACCTATTATGAACGGGCCGGATATCTGCCTGAGGCGCTGACGAACTACCTAGGTCGGATGGGGTATTCCCTGCCAGGTGAGCAAGAAAAATTTAGTTTAGATGAAATGATTGCCAGCTTCGACATTAAACGCGTATCGCTCGGTGGTCCCATTTTTGATGTGCAGAAGTTGAGCTGGTTGAATGGCTTATGGATTCGCGAGAATTTATCTCAGGAAGAGTTTATGCGGCGTGTCCAAAAGTGGGCGTTCAATGAAACAAATGTTGCACCGATGATTGAGCATATTCAGGGCAGGGTGGATACCTTTGCTGATATTGCGCCACTGGCCAATTTTATGTTCTCGGGAATGCTTGATCTTCAAGAAAATGATTTTGAGCATAAAAAGCTTGATCGTGCTCAGGTTCTCCGTGTTTTGCAGTTTGTGCTTTGGAGGCTGGAGGCGCAGCGTTATTGGTCAAAAGAGGCTATCTTTGCCGATGTAAAAGCACTATGCGGAGCGATGGATATTAAAATGGGCGACTTTATGCAGCCGCTTTTTGTGGCCGTCGCTGGCACACCTAACTCTTGGTCGGTGATGGATTCGATGGCCATGCTGGGGCCGGATATGACTCGCGCACGCCTGCGTCATGCCTTAAGTGTTTTGGGTGGATTTTCCAAAAAAGAAGCGAAAAGAGTTGATAAAGAGTACCGAGTTTTGTTAAAGGAAATTGATTAAAAACAACACCTTAAAAAAGATTGAAAAACGTGTTGACTCGGTAAGGGGGGATCATTAATATACCCTCCCGTTGCCACAGCGTGGCTTCAAGAGGGGCCATAGCTCAGCTGGGAGAGCGCAACGCTGGCAGCGTTGAGGTCGACGGTTCGATCCCGTCTGGCTCCACCAAAACACAGGTTTCTGTCCCCTTCGTCTAGAGGCCTAGGACACCGCCCTTTCACGGCGGTAACAGGGGTTCGACTCCCCTAGGGGACGCCAATTTGGCGCGAAAAGGCTTAGCTTCGGCTAGGCCTTTTTTGTTTCTAGAGAATAGTTACGCGTCACCGGTGCTATGTAAGTATTAAGTATTTTGTGTTAACCGCGCTTAGTTTGAACGTAGGGTCTAAGCATAAAAAAGCCCAGTCAGTGCTGGGCTTTTTGAAATCGCTTCAAAACTAGTCTTGTTGCGGTATTGCGATGGTTAGATCGAACCCGCCTCCCTCTCTGGGTGTGATTTGGAGTGGGCCATCATCTACCGCATAGGGTAAATTGATTTGGTCTATGCCTGGCAAATTACCGATTGAAAACGTGAGTTCTTGGCCGTCACGGCTCAAGCCGAGGTCACTGCCGACGTAGTCAAACTCAAAGTCACCTTCAGGGACGCGATAACGCTCGTCTTGTAGGATGTCAGCGACCGGCAGGGTAATCGATTCTTGATAGGTTTCAATATCGACATCTTGTGGTGGCTCCAAAGCCAATGCAACGTTCGTGTTACGCATCAGCTCATCTGATAATTCAAACGCCGTATCTAAGCCATCGAGCTGGTTTTGATTGATTTTTAGTGAGTCAATGTCTTCACCTTCTGTATCAACCGGTTCAATCGTAATGTTTGTCGCCGTGCTCTGCTCTGTTTTCGGGGCGTTTCGTTCAGGTGTAATGATAATGGTTGAGTCTTCAATGTAGGTTTCGGTAAGTTCCGAGCTACTTAAGGACTTGACCTCAGCCAGTGTTGGTAAGCTTAAAGCATAAATTGCTGAACCTACTAACCAGGGTTGGAGGTGTTTACAAGCAATGCGAAGGTCGGTCATGCTCATATGATGAATCTCTTGATGGTTTCTCCAGCTTAGATTATTCATCCGAAACCGGTGTTTTGCAAGTTTGCGCGGCGATATTCATGTGAACAAACGTAACGCTAAAATTTATTACGACCGTAGAGTAAGGAGGCAGGCGATGTTTCACTAAAACAACCGTTAAAACTCAGGCGATACTATACTGATAGTCAATCGATTTGAGGCAGCTCTTTGAGCACATTATGATGATTGGTAAATTACGAAAAAAACTGCGTGCGTTCTTGAGCTTGCGTTCAGAGCCGAGCTTAAGTCATACCTTAAGCCAGAGGACTATTTATATTTTTCCCGATGCACAAGGCTTAAGTTTTTTGTTCATGCTTTTAGTGATGCTGGTTACTGCGATTAATTATCAAAGTAGTTTGATATATTTACTACTTTTTAGTCTTGGTGCACTTTTTTTCCTGTCTATTTGGCAAAGCTTTTTGAATCTCCAAGGTTTGAGAATTACAGCGCCTGCAGAGCTCGCCTTTGAAGCGGGTGAACCCTTGTCTATGAATATCTTTATTCAATTACAATCTCGACTAAGTAGTGGGTTGGTTGCGTTTTGGCGTGACGACATCACCCCTTTTCCGATTGAAATAGCCAGCTGTTCGTCAACTAATCAACAAGAAATGGAAGGAGTGAATGATGCAACTCAGGATGAATACTGTGTCACCATGACTGGACGTCGGTTTTCACGCGGGGTTTATGAGGTGCCTGCGATAAAAATTCAATCTTATTTTCCGTTTGGTTTATTAAAAGCATGGACATGGCTTCGATTCTCAACACAAGTTATCGTCTACCCGAGACCTATCAAACCAGATTTTTCTACTTTTATGGCGCAAAGCTTAGATACCTCGGTCGGCGTGAATAAAGGTGAAGAGCTAGATGATTTAGCGGTTTATGCACCGGGTGATCGCATCAATCGAGTTGTTTGGTCAAAGTATGCCGCCAGTGATGAATTGGTTGTTCGCAGCGAGTCAACTCATGAAACGAAGCCTTATTTGCTGGATTGGGACGCTTATAAACACGTGGGCAAAGAGTTGGCGTTAAGTCATATTTGTCATGAGTTGCTGCAAGCCTGTCATAGAGACCAAATGATAGAACTTCGTATAGGCGGTCAGATCTTGGGGCCGGACAATACGCTCGCACATCACTCAAAATGCTTGAAAGCATTGGCGGAGTTTTAACCTTTTGAACGCATTCCTTTCGCACAAAGCCGGGGCGGTGTTTAGCGTGCTTTTACTGCAAGCTATATCGCTGAATAGCATCTTACCGCGTTGGGTTTGGGTGCTAGTGTTTGTGATAGCTTTTTCTCTCTTCACGGCGGTACGAAAAAATTTACCGGAGGTCTCTACGCATAAGGTTTATCGTACATCACTTCTGATTAGCGCTTTGTTGGGCTTTTGGTTTTCTTTTCAGGGGCAGTATACGGTTGAAACCGCCTCAGTTTTGTTATTTTTAGTTTTCTCAATGAAAGCGACCGAATTACATCACAAGAAAGACTTTTTGGTATTTGCCTACACAAGCCTATATCTGTCTGGTGTATCGATGCTGTTCGAGCAAGGCTTGCTTCATATGATGCTTCAGCTGTGTTGTGTTGCGGTCGTGTTTATTATGTTAGGGCAGGTGAATGGGACAACGTTAAACAGCTTTCGGTCGCAGTGGGCCAGCTTATTAAAGTTGGCAGCACTCTCACTTCCATTTGTGGTTGTTCTGTTTCTGTTTTTTCCGCGTTTAGCGCCGCTTTGGTCGATTCCAATCAAAACATCCAATGCCAGTACGGGAATGAGTGAGACCCTTTCACCAGGGGATATTGCAAAGCTTAGTCAGTCCGATGAGCGTGTGTTCCGTGCCAGCTTCAAAAACATGCGGCAACCATCAAAACAGACACTGTACTGGCGCGCTATCGTGTTGGACCAATTTGATGGCACCCGCTGGACAAAGAACCCCGATGCGCGTCGCGAAGAGCGTAAGCAAAGCAATCAGTTTTCATCGCCTGCGACTTTTGAAAAACCAAATTTAAGAATCACCGATACCGCGCACTATGACATTTTATTAGCGCCACAGGCGGCAACATGGGCCTTTGCATTAGATGGTTCATCTGCATATTCAAGTAATCTTGTTAATAAAGATATGGGTTTGTTTGAAATGCGCGCTGAAGTCGTGCAACCCACTTTGTACCGAATGACACTAAATGAAACTAGTCGGCTTTATGCTCAAAAAAACGAGGTTAGTGATGCGGAAGTTATCGGTCAGAAGTTGCCCACTGCGGTACTTGGAAAGACTATGGTGCGAAATAAATCGAATGGGCGCTTTGATCGACAGTATCCACAAAAAGGTAATCCGAAAACGCGTGCATTGATTGATCAAATGCGAGTCGATAGCGCAAGCGAGCAAGATTTTGTGGCGAGTTTGTTAAAGTATTTTGCAACGGGTGGTTTTGCCTACACCCTAGAACCTCCATTACTCGGTGACGATTTTGCTGATGACTTTTTATTTTCATCACAACGCGGTTTTTGTGAGCATTTTGCTGGCAGTATGGCCTATATGTTGCGCTTAGGTGGCGTACCTGCGCGAGTTGTTTTGGGTTATGCTGGCGGTGAATATAATGCGACTAATAATTACTGGTTGATTCGTCAATACGATGCACACGCCTGGGTTGAAGCCAATATTGACGGCAGCGGCTGGGTAAGGTTAGACCCAACCGCCTTGATTGCGCCCGAGCGCGTCAGGTTTGGACTTGAGCGAGCCATACCCATCGAGTTTGCAGCCAGAAATGCGTTGGCGGCATTGTCGTCATATTCGCAAGCGTTTTCATGGTTAAAAATGCGCATGGATGAGATAAATTACCAGTGGCAACTCTTGGTTGTGGGCTACGGACAGTCTCAGCAGCAAAGTTTGATGAAGCGTTGGCTGGGTAGTGCTAACATTATGAACGGGTTTAAAGTGGTTGGTGTATCTACTTTGCTGTTTGGTGCCATGGTGGTGATGTATTTGGTTTGGCAACGTTATGGCCGCTTACCGAATGCGACCGCGAAAACGTATATGCTTTATGTTGATTTTATGGCCATGCTTGGTCACCCGCGTGAACTTGGAGAAACACCGAATGCCTATTTGCAACGCATGTCTGCTAATAATCATTCGCTATTTGTTCGGCTCTTAGCGATGCTGACGCGAAAATTAGAGCTTGCTTTATATCATGTATAGCTAGTTGTGCTTGACCGCGGTTTAGCAATAAACATTGGCTGTTTAAGGAAATAAATGACGCTAGAAGAACGAAAAGTTCCGTGCACATGGCTGGATAAACCTATACAGCAATTTGCTGAGCAAATGCGCGGTGGTACCTTGCCTCATGCCATGCTTGTATGCGGCGCAAGAGGGATTGGTAAGCATCAATTCGTCGATAGAGTTGTGAGATTGGCGTTATGCCTCGCACCTGTTGAAGATGCGGCATGTGGTGAGTGTAAAGCGTGTCGTTTGGTAGAGGGTGGCTTGCATGCTGATCTACGTTACTTACAACCGGAAGACAAAAGTACGCAAATTAAAATTGACGCAATCCGAGCCTCTGCGGCGTTTGCAGCTAAGTCCGCATTTCTCGGGGCGAGAAAAGTCGTGGTTATTTCGCCAGCGGATGCAATGAATATAAATGCATCAAACGCTTTACTGAAAACCTTAGAAGAGCCTAGTTTAGGCACCTTGTTGATCTTAATGACAGACAGCCTGGGTGGGCTTCTACCAACTATACGATCACGTTGTCAGCGCGTTGACCTGTCAGGCCCAACACAGGATCAGGCGATCAACTGGTTGCAGCAAATGCCAGCGGCTAAAAATTTACCAGCTGATGAGTTAGCGTTATCTTTGCAGCTTTCCCAAGGCGCCCCGTTTACTGCGCTCGAATATCTAGATCAGAACTTAATTGATGAACAAAAATCGATGCTAGCTGAGCTTGCGCAGGTCCTTAAACGAACGCAGCCAAGCACCGAGGCCGCTTTACATTGGAGCGATGAATGGATTCAGTATCGCCTGTCGTGGATGATTCACTGGCTAGAACAAGCGGTGCGTTCGAGTTATTCTGGCAATGAAAAAGACATATATCTCGATACGTCGAGAAATATGTTTTCATACATAGTAAACAATGCCGGGTTACATTCATTGTTTGATTTACGCGATAGATGTATCAAAGAATTGCGCTTGCTAAAGGGGACTTCAAACCCCAACAAGCAATTACTTTGGGAATCGTTATTAAGCGAGTGGCTTCAACTTATGGTGAAGCGCCGCTGAGGGGTTTCTTTCTCGGTAATTTTCGAGATCTCCCCTATAATCAACATAACGCTCATATATTAAGGAAATTTCAGCAAATATGTCGACTGGATTCGGCGCCCGAAGTGGCATTTTAACACTTACCATTAAAGATAAGGCGGTTTTGTACGCGGCTTATATGCCGTTTATCAAACATGGCGGTTTATTTATCCCCACGGCAAAAAACTATCACTTGGGCGATGAAGTCTTTTTATTGTTAAATTTGATGGATGAACCTGAAAAACTGCCGGTGGCCGGCAAAGTGATTTGGGTAACGCCAAAAGGGGCACAAGGCAATCGCGCGGCCGGCATTGGTGTGCAGTTTTCGGAAGAGGATGAAACGGCTAAAAACAAAATCGAGACTTATCTTGCAGGCTCCCTCTCCTCGGATCGCCCAACGCATAGCATGTAGCTCCGCGTACTACATTGTTTGCCGTTTTTAAACGCTTCAGGTTCATATTGTGTTTTCTCTTATCTTGAACGTGCTTTGCCTCATAAGAATCAGTACACTTCGGTTTCAATTGTCCCGAGAGCTATGTTAGTAAGTATGTATATTGATTCGCACTGCCATCTTGATCGTCTTAATTTAGAAAAATATCCAAATGGGTTAAGTGAAGCCCTAGACACGGCGCGAGAAAATGGTGTGTCGCGCATGTTATGTGTCGCGATCGATTTAGAGCATATTGATGATGTCCTTTCTATCGCTGAGCAGCATAATGATATCTTTGCGTCGGTTGGTGTGCACCCCACCAGTCATGAAGGCGAAGAACCGAGTGTAGAGCGTCTTCTGGCACTTGCGGATAACCGTGATGTAATTGCGATTGGTGAAACTGGGTTAGATTATTATTACGGTGAAGAATCTAGAGAAATCCAGCAGGCACGGTTCATTACGCATATGAAGGCAAGTGCTGTGTGCGGCAAGCCGATAATCGTGCACACACGCGATGCAAAGGAAGATACGCTAGCGCTAATCTCGGCGCACTGTGACCCGAAGATAGCGGGCGTTTTGCATTGCTTTACTGAAGACTTAGATATGGCTCAAAGAGCGATTGAAATGGGCTTTTACATTTCTTTCTCGGGTATTGTCACATTTAAAAATGCCAAAGCCTTGCAAGAAGTCGCGCGCGCCATTCCTATGGAGCGCATGTTAATTGAAACAGATTCACCTTATTTAGCCCCGGTACCTTTCCGCGGAAAGCCAAACGAACCGAAATATGTGCCCGAAGTGGCTAAATTTATAGCCGATTTGCGGGGCATTTCTTTAGAGGAAGTGGCTGACTTGACGGCTAACAACTTTAATACGCTGTTTAAGGTTGAGGCGTGAGTAATATGCAGTTAACGGAATTTAAACAACAAACAGGGCGCTTAGCCATTGCCGGTCTCAAAAATGACGTAAGTGATGACAAGCCTTTAGTGATTGCACTGCATGGTTGGTTAGATAACGCGGCATCATTTATTCCTCTGGCGGCAAAATTAAACCAAAAGACAGAGTTAAATTATCGTTTTTTCGCAATGGATTTACCGGGACATGGAAAAAGTGAGCACCGCTCAAAATCGAGTATATACAATCTTGTTGATAACGTATTGGACGTATTAGCGTTGGTTGATAGCCTACCGAACAATGAAAGATTTACCTTGGTGGGGCATTCCCTTGGGGGAATTATTGCCTGCTTAGTCGCTGCATCGGTTCCGATGCGGGTCGAGAAGTTGGTACTACTTGACAGCTTGGGGCCGTTAACGGATCAAATTGAGCAAGTACTGCCACAGTTGCGTAAAGCTGTCTCGAAGGCGGCCTTGCTGCGCAATGCAAAGCTAAACGTTTACCCAAGCGAAGAAATGGCCGCGAAAGCGCGGATGGCAGGTATCGGTCGCGTTCATTTTGAGGCAGCTAAAACGCTGGTTTCGAGAGGTTTGGTGCCGGTAGAGGGTGGGTTTATCTGGTCATCTGATTCCCGACTCCTTGAGCCGTCCTTGTTACGTTTTTCAGAAGACCAAGTACGCGCTATTTTTGCCGGTATTGAGTGCCCGGTGTCATTAATAGTCGGCGAAAGCGGTTACTTTCGTGAATTCGAGGCGATCAAAAAGCGTTTATCCTATATTCCGAATTTGGAAAAGCACATTGTTGATGGTGGGCATCATTTTCATATGGAAGGCGATGTTCAAAAAACTGCGGAGATTTTAGATGTTTTTGTTGCATAGATTGCACAATAAAATAAGTACCTTTAGCTTAGTTTTTATGGCGGTAGTTGGATCTAGTTATGCGGTCGGGGAATCAGCCATTCCATTTTTGGATGCATCGTTGTCTGAGCAACCCGGTAATTTAGTCGAATTACAAGATGCGCCTTCAAGCTCGCAGCAGATTGTGTTGAGCACGCCCAAGCGTATAAGTAATCGCCTAGTGATAAAAAAACAAGAGAAAATTGAGGCGCCTCGTCAATCTGCTTTGTATCAATTTTCGGATACTAATGAGTTGGAACTGTTTACAGAGAGCCTGCAAAGTCGGCTAGAATTGAACGGATCTCTTTCATACGCTTGTGCTTCACGAGCATGCGGTGCAAGTAATGATTGGGCAAATAAAGTATGGGGTGTCCCAAGTTTATCAGGCAGAGACAGCAACCAAGCCTATTTTGCCGGCTTTATTGACAAGACTAGTGCCAATACAGGGCAATCAGGGTGGTTGAGTGTGTATTCGGTGTTAAACGGTCGGCGAAAAGCGCTTGCATATGTCAGTTTCGTCCCCTCGGCGATGCGTCGGAGCCCTGCATTCAGTTCACTTGTGTTCGCATTAGAATCTAAGTTTACGCAAGGTATTCAAGCGTTAGCTGACGAGTTGAACCGAGACGATGCCAAACAGCTGTATGTGCTTGCGTATTACGAGGATGCATCACAAGCGAAGAGTTTGACCGAGGCAAAGGCGCACGAGTCGCAGCTTTTGGCCTGGCTAGAGGGGCAGGGAGAGATTCCTAAAGAAAAGGTAACCGTTATAAAACTGGGTAGCCTTGGACATCGCCCCGCGGTGATTTCTGGGCCGGCTTGGTTCGAGGCTTTTTTGCGTTAACTCGAAGTAGGTTTCGCACTCCTAGCTTAATCTCTATATAATTACGCGTTTTTTTTATAGTCGGTTAAGGAAAAAAGTTTGTCGGATAGTCTGTCTACCATCAAAGATTTCATACGGTTCGCATTTTCACGCATGAACCAAGCTGAGGTTTTTTTCGGACATGGAACCGACAACGCCTGGGACGAGTCGGTTGCGCTAGTTCTTCAAAGTTTACACCTTCCTTGGGATTTTGATGTCTCAATGTGGGATGCCAAACTCACGCCAGACGAGTGCCATTTGGTTTCGAACACACTTTGCAAACGGGTAGATAGTCGAATACCACTCGCGTATCTAACGCAACAGGCTTGGTTTTGTGGCTTGCCCTTCTATGTAGATGAGCGAGTACTAGTGCCAAGATCACCGATTTCCGAACTAATTGCCAATGGGTTTTTACCGTGGTTATCACGAGAACCCGATGCGGTTATGGACCTGTGCACCGGTAGTGGATGTATCGGTATTGCCTGTGCTAATGCGTTTGAGGCATCGCAAGTGAGCCTCATAGACTTGTCCGCCGATGCCTTGGCCGTTGCAGCCATTAATATCGAGCGTCATGGTTTGGCTGAGAGAGTAAGTGCCTTTGAGTCAAATGTGTTTGATGATTTAGATGATACGCACCTCGGCCGTTATGATTTGATTGTGTCTAATCCACCCTATGTGGATCAGCGAGATATTGATACGATGCCGCAAGAATTCCATTGTGAGCCGATGATCGGTTTGGCGTCCGGTAAAGATGGTTTAGAGGTAACGCGCCGAATACTTCGTGAGGCAGAAAAGTATCTGACAGAGGATGGTATCCTAGTTGTTGAGGTGGGTAATAGTTGGGAAAACCTCGAAGCAGCATACCCCAATGTTGCTTTTGTTTGGTTAGAATTTGAATTTGGCGGTCATGGTGTATTTGCTATGACGGCGGAACAATTAAAAAATACCGCTTGGTAACGAGTGCGAGGTAGGATTAAGACATGTCCGGTAATAGTTTTGGTAAATTGTTTACGATCACCACATTTGGCGAGAGTCATGGTAAGGCGCTTGGCTGCATTATTGACGGTTGCCCACCGGGAATTGAGTTATGTGAAGCGGATTTACAGCATGATTTAGATCGGCGAAAACCCGGTACCTCCCGCTATACAACGCAGCGTAAAGAGGCGGATGAGGTGAAGATTTTATCGGGTGTTTTTGAGGGTAAAACGACTGGTACATCGATTGGCTTGTTAATTGAGAATACTGATCAGCGCTCTAAAGACTATTCAAATATTGTCGATACCTTCCGTCCAGCGCATGCGGATTATGTTTACAATCAAAAATTCGGATTTCGCGATTATCGCGGGGGTGGTCGCTCGTCTGCGCGAGAAACCGCCATGCGCGTGGCCGCTGGTGCGGTCGCAAAAAAATATCTTAAGTCTTTATTTGGCGTCGAAGTTCGGGGTTACTTATCGCAACTTGGCCCTATCAAAATTGAAAATGTCGACATGAACATCGTCGAAGAAAATCCATTTTTTTGTCCCGATGCAGATAAAATTCCATTAATGGAAGCCTATATGCAGAAATTAAACAAAGAAGGGAACTCAATTGGAGCGAAAATTTCTATTGTCGCTTCAGGCGTTTCACCGGGGCTCGGCGAGCCTATTTTTGATCGGTTAGATGCTGAGATCGCTCACGCGTTAATGAGCATTAATGCGGTTAAAGGTATAGAAATTGGCGCTGGCTTTGCCAGTGTCGAGCAGAAGGGAACCGAACATCGGGATGAAATGACCCCAGAAGGCTTTTTAAGCAATAATGCAGGAGGCGTCTTAGGTGGTATATCGACAGGGCAAGATATCATTGCACATATTGCACTTAAACCGACCTCGAGCATCCGTTTGCCGGGTAAAAGTATTGATACGGCAGGTAATGCAATAGATGTGGTCACACATGGCCGGCATGACCCGTGCGTAGGCATTCGGGCAACGCCCATTGCTGAGGCAATGTTAGCGATTGTATTGCTTGACCATCTTATGCGCCATCGTGCGCAAAATGCAGAGGTTCAATGCGCAACGCCGGTTATTCCTGCCACCACTGATTCCTCGGAGTCTTCCGCGAGTTAGTCATGAACGTATCTGAATTTGACTTTGAGCTGCCAAATAAACTGATAGCGAAATACCCGAAGACACAACGTACGGCGAGTCGTTTGCTGGAGATGGTGGGAGGGAGCGGTGATATCCGTCATAGAGGCTTTACGGATGTGTTAGACATTGTGTCACCGGGTGACTTGTTAGTGTTTAACAACACGCGGGTCATACCAGCTCGATTGTTTGGCGCAAAGGAGTCTGGCGGTAAGGTCGAGATATTATTTGAAAGAAAACTTGATGACCGAAACTTTCTCGCGCATTTGCGCGCATCACGCTCGCCCAAACCGGGCACCACCATTATCGTTGATTCTGGCGACAAGCTCGAGGTGATTGGACGCCAAGGCGCGCTCTTTGAACTGAGAACTGGAGAGCATACCGAAGTGTTTAGTCTTTTGCAGGCGCACGGACACATGCCCCTGCCACCGTATATTGATCGCGAAGACGAAGCCTTAGACGATGAGCGTTATCAAACCGTGTATGCAAAAAATCTGGGTGCGGCGGCTGCACCGACCGCTGGTCTGCATTTTGATGAAGCCATGCTTGCTGCGTTGGCTGAAAAGGGTGTAGAGCATGCTTACGTGACGCTGCATGTTGGGGCTGGCACGTTTCAGCCGGTAAAAGTCGATACCGTTGAAGAGCATGTTATGCATAGCGAATGGATTGATGTCCCCCCTGAGACGGTGGCCATCATTGAGGCGACAAAAGCCCGTGGCGGACGGATAATCGCGGTCGGTACGACAAGTATGCGGAGCTTAGAAGCGGCCAGTGAGCCAGGCAGATTAGAAGCCTTCTCTGGTGATACTAACATCTTCATATATCCGGGTTATTACTTCAAAACCGTTGATGCATTGATCACGAATTTTCATCTACCGCAAAGTACATTATTAATGCTGGTCTCAGCATTTTGTGGGCAAGAAAATATCAAGCGTGCTTATCAAGAAGCAATTAAAGAAGAGTATCGCTTCTTTAGTTATGGAGATGCCATGTTTTTGCATGCAGACCCTGCCGCGCGAGCCTGATGATGTTTACGCTTTATTCTTAACTTTTATCGTTCACGTGAGCACTTTTTAGGAGACCGCTTTGACTGACTCGAATTGTTTTATGCAGTTTGAATTGAAAACGACCGATGGCAATGCGCGACGCGGCGAACTGACCTTTCCGCGTGGAACTGTGCAAACGCCAACGTTTATGCCAGTGGGTACATATGGCACCGTTAAAGGGATGTTGCCGCGTGATATAAAGGAAATTGGTGCAGAGATTATTTTGGGGAATACGTTTCATTTAATGTTACGCCCCGGAACCGACGTGATTGAGCAACATGGTGATCTGCATGATTTTGCGCAGTGGGACGGACCGATACTTACCGATTCGGGCGGTTTTCAGGTTTTTAGCTTGGGAGATTTGCGCAAAATTACGGAGCATGGGGTTAAATTTAGATCGCCAGTAAATGGTGACCCCGTAGAGGTCACGCCTGAAATATCCATGGAAGTGCAGCGAAAGCTTGGCGCTGACATTGTAATGATCTTTGATGAATGTACGCCTTATCCTGCAACAGAAGCGGAAGCGAAAACCTCTATGGAGCTCTCGCTTCGATGGGCAAAGCGAAGCAAAACCGCGCACGGGTCTAACCCTTCTGCGTTGTTTGGTATTGTGCAAGGGGGTATGTATGAAACGTTGCGGCAACAATCATTAGACGGGTTAACTGAGATTGGGTTTGATGGCTACGCAATTGGTGGTTTATCAGTAGGTGAACCCAAAGCCGATATGGTACGCATTCTGAGCTTTTTGCAAGATAAATTGCCTGAGAATAGACCGCGTTATTTGATGGGTGTCGGAAAACCTGAAGATTTGGTTGAGGGTGTGCGCCGTGGTGTCGACATGTTCGACTGCGTCATGCCAACGCGTAATGCCCGCAATGGCCATCTGTTTACAGAAACGGGCGTTGTAAAAATACGCAATGCGACGCATCGTCACGATATGCGTCCACTGGATGAAAGCTGCGATTGTTATACGTGTGAGAATTTTACACGTAGTTATTTACACCATTTAGATCGCTGTGGTGAAATTTTAGGTGCACAGTTAAACACTATTCATAACTTACGCTTTTACCAGAATTTGATGGCTGGATTGCGTGTAGCGATTGAACAAGGTAAATTGTCGGCGTTTGTCGATGCGTTCTACGCTAAGAGAGGCTTGGAAACGCCGCCCCTGAATGGGGCTTAAATCGGCCACTCATCAACATTAATATTAATGTTGATTCTATATAAACAAATTAAATGTTTAATAAATAAGAGTATTTTTGAGGATATTGTTTTGAAATTGATGATGAAATCACTACGTGCAACACTCACGGCGTTGGTTGTTATGCTATGCAGTAACATCGCTCTAGCAGAAGGGGCAGTGCAGCCTGAAGGGCCAAGTGCGGTGATGCAACTGGTGTTTTTTGGTGGCTTTATATTAATTTTTTACTTTTTAATGTGGCGTCCACAATCGAAGCGTGCCAAAGAACACAAAAACTTGGTAGGCAGCTTAAGTAAAGGGGATGAAGTATTAACGAATGGCGGCATTGCTGGCAAGGTCACCAAAGTAAACGAAGACTTCGTGGTCGTTGAAGTATCGGAAGGCGTTGAATTAAAAATACAGAAAGTCGCCATTGCGTCAGCGTTACCAAAAGGTACGTTGAAAGGTATTTAATCACTTCAAGCTCGTAACAGTATGCTGAAGAATGCGTCGTTTGACTTCAGTTTTAGCGACGCAATATTTGTTAGACGTGCAGTAATAGTTCTAGACAACTTAGTTTCAATGCATGTGAAACAATACAACTTATAATTAAAAGTAGGAGCTCACATGCTCAATAAAACGCCCGTATGGAAAAGCGTGTTAATCTTAGTGGCACTTGTGGTTGGTTTTCTTTATGCCGCGCCGAATCTATATCCTGATGATTACGCAATTCAGGTGACCGGCACGCAAAGCACTATTCTTCCCGATCAAGCCCTACTCGATAAAGTAGAATCACAGTTAAACTCGGTAGGCATCACACCTAAGTCTTTAGAGTTGCAAGACAAATTCGTTTTGGTTCGGCTCAGCTCCAATGAAGAGCAGCTGACGGCTAAATCAACACTTCGAGATAATCTAGGTGATGACTACATCGCGGCTCTGAACATGGCCGCAACCACCCCCGATTGGCTAAGATCGATTGGGGCTGGTCCGATGAAATTAGGGCTTGATTTGCGTGGCGGCGTTCACTTTTTACTTCAAGTCGATATGGAAAAAGCACTTGATCAGCGTTTAAAAGTGTACGAGAGCGAATTGAAAAACGAAATGCGGTCCGAAAGAATTCGTTATCGTGCGTTTGAGCGACTCGGGCTGGATGGCCTTAAAATTAAGTTTAAAAAAGAAGAAGAACGCGAAAAAGCAGTGTCGCTTGCTTTCGATAGCTATAAAGAGTTTGCCCGCGCCGAAGTCGAAGATGAGGGCGATTTTTACCTCGAACTTCGCCTTTCGGAACAAAGCGTAAAAGAAATTGAAGATTATGCAGTTCAACAAAACTTAATCACCTTAAGAAATCGTGTTAACGAGTTAGGTGTTGCCGAGCCCCTAGTTCAGCGACAGGGACGTGATCGCATTGTGGTTGAGTTGCCGGGTGTACAGGACACTGCAACGGCGAAACGTATTATTGGTAAGACGGCAAACTTAGAATTTCGTTTAGAAGCGAAACCTGATGCACCGAGTTCTAAATCACAAAAGTTTGAGTTTAAAAACGCACCAGGGCGCACCGTACTGCTTGAAAAAGATATTATTGTTACGGGCAGTAATGTGTCTAATGCCAATGCCGGATTTGATGAGAACGGCGCCGCACAAGTTAACATTAGCCTCGATGGTGCAGGCGGTAAGATGATGCTGGATGTCACCAAGCATTCCATTAAGCGCCGTATGGGTGTTTTATTTATTGAGCAACGCACAGAAACGAAACGCCGAAAGGTAAACGGCGAAGAGATTATCGAACGTAAGAATCGCGAAGTTCGGCAAGTGATCAATCTTGCAACTATTCAGAGCGCTTTTGGTAACGCTTTTCGAATTACGGGATTAGATTCATCTACTGAAGCGGCTGAACTAGCCCTTTTATTGCGCGCCGGCTCGTTAGCCGCACCGATTTATTTCGTCGAGGAGCGCACCGTTGGTCCAAGTTTAGGGCAACAAAATATTGATGCCGGCTTGTTATCTGTACAAATCGGCTTCGTGTTAGTGCTGTTATTTATGCTCGTCTATTATCGTGTATTTGGCATCATTGCGAATATTGCGTTGGCCGTTAACGTAATTCTTCTATGTGCACTGATGTCGATGATTTCCGCGACACTGACTCTGCCGGGGATCGCTGGTATCGTATTAACGGTTGGCATGGCGGTTGATGCGAATGTTTTGATTTTTGAACGAATTCGTGAAGAATTGAAGAACGGCTTATCGCCACAACAGGCCATTAATGCAGGCTATGGGCGCGCCTTTGTTGCGATTGTCGATGCAAACATTACCACTTTAATTGCGGCGGTTATTCTATTTGCCGTGGGTACGGGGCCAGTAAAAGGTTTTGCTATTACCTTGTCATTGGGTATTTTAACGTCGCTATTTACCGCGATTATTTTGAGTCGATCTTTAACGAACCTTATCTATGGTTCGCGAAAAGTTTCTAAATTATCCATCGGTTAGGCGCGGAGCACATAACTATGAATACCATTAATTTTATGGGAAAGCGTCGGGTTGCGGCGGCGGTTTCTATTATCTTGTTAGTTTGCTGTATCGCATCGTTGGCGTTTAAAGGTTTACAGCTGGGTCTAGATTTTACGGGCGGCACCCTAGTAGAGCTTGAATATACGCAAGCGCCTAATATTGAAGAAGTTCGTGGTCAATTAATGTCTGCAGGGTATGAAAAACTTGTGGTGCAAAATTTTGGCGCAGATACGTCAGTGCTTGTGCGTTTATCTCAAGGCTTCAATGATAAGGTTGGCTTAGAAGTGTTGAACACTTTGAAAGCTAGTGGTGATGAGCTTGAGTTAAAGCGAGCCGAGTTTGTTGGGTCGCAAGTCGGCGAGGAGCTGCGAGAGCAGGGCGGATTGGGCCTTTTGTTAGCGCTCGCTTTGGTTATGTTATACGTTGCGCTACGGTTCCAACTTAAGTTCTCGGTGGGTGCGGTGGCCGCGCTGGTCCATGATGTGATTATTGTCATTGGTATCTTTTCGATTGTGGGGTGGGACTTTGATTTGACTGTGCTCGCGGCCCTGCTTGCTGTGATAGGTTACTCACTGAACGATACCATTGTCGTGTCTGACCGTATCCGAGAAAACTTCCGTAAAATTCGGAAGGCAGAGGCAGAGGAGGTGATTAATATTTCATTAACGCAGACTCTCTCTCGTACATTGGTCACCTCATTAACAACTATCTTGGTGTTGCTCGCACTGTATTTGGTCGGTGGGGAGATGATCAACGGTTTTGCTAAAGCATTATTGATTGGCGTCGTGGTTGGAACCTATTCATCTATTTACGTTGCAAGTAATGTACTGCTTACGATGGGTATCACGAAGGAAGACCTTATGGCGCCTGTGGAAAAAGAGGGTGAAATGGATGAGGGCCCGAGCGAAGAAGATATTCGGAAACTTGAGCAGCAATCGCCTACCGAGTGAGCGAAACGCGAGTTTCGGTCATAAAAAAAGCAGCGAAAGCTGCTTTTTTTATGACTAGTTTTAAACCAAGTCCTTGTTTATTCGGCAAGCTTTGGCGCGTAGGTCCCATAACGCTGCACAAGAATCTTAAAAAGTTTCGAGTTAGCCGCAATAAGTGTACTTTGATTTTTGCCAAGCATACCCCCGTCCAATTTGCCGGTTAACACACCTGACTCTTGACACATTAGTAACGCGGCTTTCAACTTATCTGGCTCCGCTTCACACAAGATTGCCGCATCCACTTGGCCTGACGCAACCATTGCTAGATTAAGTGTATTATTGGAATTTATTCGCAGTTCTGCGCAATCTTTAGCAAGCGCGCTTGTTAATTCAGTGAAATATGGGTTTTGTGGGTGTTGACCAATCAGATTGAGTACATCGGTTGCAATATAAGCTTCGGTTAACGCCTTACAGCTATTTGTGCGCATTCGTCTTGCATTGAGTGTCGCCCCACGACCGCGCGTTGCCGTGAATTCCTCGCCTGTGAACGGATTTACCACAATTGCATTGGAGATTAAGTCCTTGCTTCGATGGATAATCGCATAGGTTGTGCCAGGCAATTTACGTACGACATGCGCTGGCTTATCAAAACCAACAATTTCCCAGCAGTCGTCCTTATCGTTGGGTGCGATTTCGCCAGGCTCTGCGATATAGTGTTCTGGATAACCTTTTTTAATCGCATCCATAACATTACCAAAAATGATTGATTCTAGGTGCGTGACTAAGCGCTGACTTGCATCATTATCGGCCACACTATGCTCGTGTTTATCAACGGTAAGGACAATATATTCATTTGCCTGACGCGCAGCTCTCAAGACAATGTTCATAACAGGTAGCATAGTTTTCTCTCTCAGGGTTTCATACGCGCGCATCATAGCAAAAATAAACGTTAAATCATTAAAAAGATGAGTTTGGTTAGATGGATATGGTTTTGTCTCCTTGAATTTATTATCGATGCGTTTTTTTTAGAGCATCTGTTCTGGTCGGCGCATTCAGGAAAAATTAAAATGTCTAGCCTTCATCTTGGCTTTGTAAGAGAATTTGGTGTCGGAATATGAAACTGTTACGACGGTTTTTTGAAAACTACTGAGGATATGTCGATTAGCTTTATTAATGCTTTGTCTGTTTCGGTTACCGTTGTATTGATAAAAACATCCCATTCAGGAAATATTGGCGCCGTCGCGCGCGCGATGAAAAATATGGGTCTTTGCAAACTGCGTCTCGTCGAGCCTAAAAACTTTCCGAGTGATGAGGCAACCCGCCGATCCTCTGGGGCTGAGAATATTTTGAATTCGGCCGAGGTCTTTGGGTCTATGGATGAGGCGATCAATGATTGTCACTTCGTGGTGGGCGCAAGCGCTCGGTCGAGGAGTTTGGCTTGGCCGCTGTTTAATCCACGAGAATGCGCGACAAAGGTATTATCGTTGATTGCATCACAGTCAGCGTTGGTTGTTAACGGGACAGAGCAGCTCGCAGAGCCTGTGCGAAAAGTTGCCTTGGTGTTCGGTCAGGAGGCCAGTGGTTTGACCAACGAAGAACTCCAGCGTTGTAATTATCACGTGAATATTCCTGCGAACCCAGAATACGCCTCACTTAACTTAGCAATGGCTGTTCAGGTAATTGCCTACGAGTTGCGTATGGCTGCGTTGTTAGAAGAAGAGAGTGATTTGTTGTCCGGCACAGAGTGTGCGGGTGCTGAAGAGTGGGAAGGTGAGCTTGCCAGTGTGGGAGAAGTCGAGGGGCTGTTGCAACATACTGAAGCGACTGCAATTAAACTTGGATTTCTCAATCCAGCAAAACCCGGTATGTTGATGCCACGACTGAGAAGGCTTTATCAACGTGCAGCCTTGGATAAGATGGAAGTGAATATTTTGCGCGGTATACTTAAAGCGACACTCAATCAAATAGGAAAATAAAGCCACATGTTCGAAGGTGTTAAAGAAGATATTCAAAGTGTTTTTCGTCGCGACCCTGCGGCACGCAATACATTTGAAGTATTAACGAATTATCCGGGCTTACATGCACTGTGGATGCATCGTTTGGCAAACAAATGCTGGCGAGGTGGTTTTTTTTGGCTGGGTCGCACAATTTCATCGGTGAGTCGCTGGTTAACCGGTATCGAGATTCATCCCGGTGCGAAAATTGGCCGCCGTTTTTTTATCGATCATGGTATGGGTGTCGTGATTGGTGAAACCGCAGTAATAGCCGATGACGTGACACTTTACCAGGGCGTAACATTGGGTGGCACGAGTTGGAATAAGGGCAAGCGGCATCCATCTCTTGGCAATGGCGTCGTGATTGGCGCGGGTGCAAAAGTACTCGGGCCGTTTAACGTCGGAGAAAACGCGAAAATCGGGTCGAACGCTGTGGTGACGAAAGAAGTCCCCGCTGGCGCAACGGTGGTGGGTATTCCCGGACAAATCGTATTGAAGGCGGTTGAAACAAAAGTAGATGTGGACGAATCAAAACGCAGAAAGATTGAAGAAAGCTTTGGTTTCGATGCCTACGGTTTGAGCGAGGAAATGCCAGATCCGGTCGCACGCTCTATACGCAGTATGCTTGATCATATGCATCTGGTTGATGAACGTATGAATTCAATGTGTAAAGAACTTCGAAAGTTGGATGCCTCTTATCAAAAAGAGGATGTGCCGAGCCTTGATGACAAAGACCTAGACTGTTTCAAAGAGGCAAACTGAGACGACAGGCTTAGTTACCCAAAATGCGGATAGTTGATTAAAATACTCAGGTACTAGATAATTTCGGGTAGTTTTGTAAATGGCACGCTTGCCAACTGTCGACATCGAATTATCAATAGTATTTAGCCATGCGATTAACAACTAAAGGACGATACGCGGTTACCGCAATGCTGGACCTTGCTTTACATTGTGAGCAGGGCGCTGTCGCATTAGCCGATATTTCGGATCGTCAAGGCATTTCGCTCTCTTACCTTGAACAGTTATTCTCAAAGCTCAGGCGACGCGCGCTTGTCGACAGTATAAGGGGCCCGGGCGGTGGTTATACCTTGGCTGAGCAAGGCCGCCTAGTTTCTATTGCCGCAATTGTCGATGCGGTCGACGAATCGATAGACTCAACCAAATGCCAAGAACAGGGTAATTGTCAACAAGGTGAAAAGTGCCTAACGCATCATCTTTGGTCTGACTTAAGTGCGCAGATACATTCGTTTTTAAATGGTATTACCTTGCAAGACCTGATGGCAAAACGAGAGGTCCGAGAAACCGCTGACCGTCAAGACATGACTGTCGGTTTAATCTACTCCGAAAGCTAACCCGATTTTTTAAGAAGGCTTAATGATTTATCTTGACTATGCGGCGACGACGCCTGTTGACCCAAGGGTTGTTGAAAAAATGCTCGGCTTTTTAGGTCCGGATAGTTGTTTTGCCAACCCAGCTTCGCGATCGCACAGGTTAGGTTGGCAGGCGGAAGCAGCAGTAGAGTCTGCGCGTAAGCAGGTCGCCAGTTTAATCAACGCCGACGTACGAGAAATTGTTTGGACTTCTGGCGCGACTGAATCAAACAACCTTGCTATTAAAGGAGGGCTTGCAGGATTGAGAAAACAGGGCGGTGAGCTTGGCGAACGTCGCCATATTGTGACGTCACTTACCGAGCACAAAGCTGTTTTAGACTGTTTTGAGTCCCTCGAGAGTGAGGGCTATGAGATATCCTATATTCGGCCTGATACGTCAGGTGTGGTGACGGTTGATTTGTTGTCACAGAGTATACGAAAAGACACTGCGCTCGTTTCTATTATGCATGTAAACAATGAAACGGGCGTTATCAATCCGGTGATGGAGCTAGGGGAGCTTGTTAAACGGCAAGGCGCTCTATTTCATGTGGATGCGGCACAAAGCGCTGGAAAAATACCACTCGATGCGCGAACCATTCAGGCAGATTTACTCTCGGTTTGTGCACACAAAATTTATGGACCAAAAGGCGTTGGGGCATTGTTTGTGCGTCGGACATCTGATTTTTCCGTGGAACCGCTTATTCATGGGGGAGGCCATGAGCGAGGCATGCGTCCGGGCACGTTGGCGAGCCATCAGTTAGTCGCATTAGGTGAAGCATTCGCAATCGCACAAGCGTCTCAGCGTCACGAATACGAAAAGTTAACGGAACTGAAAACGAGATTCCTACGGCCTCTTCTATTACGTGACGATGTGAAGGTGAATGGTGACCTAATAAATTCGGTACCGGGCATCATAAATTTGAGTTTTTTAAATAAAGACGGGCAGTTACTACTCGCTGCGATGCCTGATTTGGCTATATCGTCAGGTTCAGCGTGTACGTCTGCAAACATGGCTCCGTCGCATGTTTTAAAGGCGATGGGCGTCACCGATGAAGCGGCGCTTGGATCTTTGCGGTTTTCTTTTGGTCGTTTTACGACGGAACGAGAGGTCGATCAAGCCCTAACGCGATTGACCACGGCTTTAGATAAGTTGTAAAAGCAGGAAAATTTACAGCGATTTGCGTGTAATTTAGTCTAATCGGGCATATAATGCCGCGGCAAAATTATCAAGCGTCGGTCGTCAGTTAGGCGCACTATTCAGATATTCGGAGACAAGATCATGGCGGTAGAACGCACTCTTTCAATTGTTAAACCAGATGCAGTTGCAAAAAATGTAGTTGGTAAAATATATGACCGTTTTGAGTCAAATGGTTTGCAAATCATTGCTGCGAAGATGGTTCAACTTTCTCAAGAGAAGGCTGAAGGTTTTTATGCTGAGCACAAAGAGCGTCCTTTTTTCGCAGATTTAGTTTCCTTCATGACCTCGGGCCCTGTGTGTGTCCAAGTATTAGAAGGCGAAGGTGCTATCCTAAAAAATCGTGATTTAATGGGTGCGACGAATCCACAAGAAGCTGACGCGGGAACAATTCGTGCGGATTTTGCATCTTCTATCGACGCAAATGCCGTGCATGGTTCAGATTCTGCTGATTCTGCGGCACGAGAAATCGCATATTTTTTCGCGGCAGATGAGCTTTGCGCTCGCAGTTAAGCGCTGGTGTGAGCGAAGCATAAAATTTTAATTTTATGCTGGTTTGAGTTACCGAAGCAGGAACCCTTTGTGGTTACCTGCTTTGTTCGTATTTGAGAGTGGTAATTTTGATGACAAGACCGGTAGAGACAAAAGGTGACGCGCGAGTCAATTTATTGGGATTGCCGCGCGCTAAGGTAGAAGCTTTTTTTTCTGAAATGGGCGAAAAACCGTTTCGGGCAAAGCAGGTCATGCAGTGGATTCATCAGTTTGGGATTTCTGATTTCGACGAAATGAGCAATATCTCAAAGGCGTTGAGAGAAAAACTAAAAACGGTTGCCATTATCGAAGCCCCCGAAGTCGTCTATCAAAATATTTCTAAAGACGGGACTCGCAAGTGGGTTATGAAGATGCCGGGTGGTAGCAGTATCGAGACGGTACTCATCCCAGAGGGTAATCGCGGGACGCTATGCGTGTCTTCGCAAATTGGTTGCGCCCTCGATTGTAGTTTTTGTTCGACAGGTAAGCAGGGCTTTAACCGTAATTTGAGTGCTGAAGAGATTGTTGGTCAAATTTGGAATGCGATTGCGTCATTCGATAATATAGATCGAACGAAAGATCGCCCAGTGACGAATGTGGTATTTATGGGGATGGGTGAGCCACTTTTAAATTTTGATAATGTCATGGACTCAGTCAATCTGATGATGGATGACTTTGCATACAGTATTTCGAAACGTCGCTTAACCATCAGCACCGCCGGCGTTGTGCCTGCGATTGATCGTATGGGTCAGTATACAGATGCCTCAATTGCAGTCTCTTTGCACGCGCCAAATGATGCGCTAAGAAATGAACTGGTGCCAGTGAATAAAAAATACCCAATTGATGTGTTGTTAAAGTCTGTTAAGTCTTATCTCGATCAGTTATCCGATAAGCGCAAAGCAACGATTGAATATACCTTGATCGCCGGGGTGAATGATCGCAAACAGCACGCAGATGAATTAATCGAAATACTCAAAGGTTTGCCTTGTAAGATCAACCTGATACCCTTCAATCCGTTCCCTGGCAGTGGGTATAAAAAACCAAGCAACACTGAAGTGAGAACATTCCAAGATTGGTTGAATAAAGCGGGCTGCTTAGTAACCGTCAGAACAACGCGCGGTGACGATATTGATGCAGCGTGTGGCCAATTAGTAGGTCGCGTAGAAGACCGGACGAGACGAAGCGAACGCTATATCAAATTGAAACAAGTGAGTGGTTAGAAAGAATAGATAATGAGATCGTTTTGGCAGTTAGTAAGTGTTGTTGTTGCAGTGGCTTTTTTGCAAGCGTGCGTAACGACCGAACAGAGCAATTTGACGCGAAAGGCGGATCCTCTTGCTGCGGTGCAACGCTATGTAGATCTCGGCTTAGAATATATTAAACGCGATGATTATAATCGCGCAAGAAAACATCTTTCACGCGCGTTAGAACTTGACCCTGACAACGCGCCAGCGCTCAGTGCGCTGGGCCTTATTTATTCGAATGAGGGTGAGGCTAAACTCGCTGAGGCATCTTTTAAACAAGCATTAGATTCAGATTCAAGTTACACGCGTGCATACACGTATTACGGTGCATTCTTGTTCTCCTCAGATCGTTACAAAGAAGCGTTACAGCAATTTGAAGCGGCGGCGCTCGACACACGTTTTTCCAGTCGTGCACAGGTCTATACCAATATCGCTTTATGTAATATAAAACTTGGTAATAACCCTGCAGCGCTTGACGCTTATAGAAGAAGTTTACAGCTGAATCGATATAGTGGTCGTGCGCTTTCGGGTGCGACAGAATTGCTCTTGAGCGAGCGAGATTATGCGGGTGCGCAAGCCTACTATAACCGTTTGATTAGTCTGATTGCAGAAAACGATATGCAGCACTCGGCGCAAAGTTTATGGCAAGGTATCCGTATTGCCAATTATTATAATAACCCAGAGCAGGTTGAGAGTATTGGTGCATTACTCGGCGAGTTATATCCGGATTCTGATGAGTATCGGCGCTACACAGCAATGAAAGCCAGGGGATGAAATGAGCGAACAAGAAACTATCCCTGATGAAAATGCGGATCAAGTATCTAATCCTATAGAGACGCTTACTCAACCAGGTGCAATACTTGCTGCAGCTCGTCAAGAGTTAAAGCTAACGGTTGAAGGCGTTGCCAATGAGCTGCATCTTCGTCCGAGCGTTGTGATGGATATAGAGGGTGAAAATTATGAAGAGTTTTCCAGCGATGTATTCTTAAAAGGTTATTTTCGGTCCTATTGTCGCTTAGTTGGTCTGCATGAAGCACGCATGGTCGAGTTGCTTGATAAGCAACTGAAAAACTTAGTTGAGCAGAAACTTAGTTCAGAAAAAGCTGAGAGTGACGCGCAACGCAAAGAAAATCAAAAACAGCTTTTTAAACAAGCTGGGATTTTTATCGTTGTGATTATTCTCTGTGCCTTAATGGTGGTTTCGTTAACAGATGACACGAGTTTCGGTCAAAAAGAAGAGATCCCCGGGCCTGATATAAGCGAAGGCGTTGTTACTGAAGCGTTCGAGGGGAAAGCAGACGCTCAAACGGCAGTGGTTAACAGCCTGCCAGAAACCGAGCGCCGATTGAGTGGCGATACTGGTCAGGATGAGCCAGCTCAGTCGAGCTCAGACGAAGGCGCTTTGGATCTTTCAGACAAACCCTTGTTTGAGGAAGATACCAATGCAAAATTGACTAATGCCTCTGAAACGCAACTTGCTGACAATACCCTTGTTGTCCCTGAGCCGGCAGAACTGCAAGCGCAGCCACTAGGGTTAGAAATCAACTTTAAAGGTGAGTGTTGGTTCGAACTATATGCAAACAACGGCAGAAGAATTACGGCGGGCTTGAAGCAAGCAGGTGTCAATTACAGTTATGAAGGTGAGCGCCCTGTGCGACTTGTGTTGGGTAACTCGGCCGCTGCAGAGGTATACACAGATGGTTCCTTACTTGATTTAAGTGTCTATGCGCGCCCAAGTGGGCGAGCTGAGCTGACTATAGAGTAGTACGAGTGTTATGAAATTTGAATCTCCAATTAAGAGACGCAAGTCGAAACAGATTTTCGTAGGGGATGTTCCTGTTGGTGGCGATGCGCCGATCGCCGTGCAAAGTATGACCAACACGGATACCTGTGATGTCGACGCGACCTGCGCACAAATTAAGCTTATTCAAGATGCAGGGGCCGATATTGTCCGTGTATCTGTGCCGAGTATGGATGCAGCGGAAGCCTTTAAGCAAATAAAATTGAAGACCACTATTCCTCTTGTTGCAGATATCCATTTTGATTATAAAATCGCCTTGAAAGTAGCCGGTTATGGTGTCGACTGTTTGCGCATTAACCCAGGTAATATAGGTAAAGAAGAGCGCGTTCGCGCGGTAATAAGTTGTGCGAAAGATAACAATATTCCGATTCGTATTGGCGTAAACGCGGGCTCACTCGAGAAAGATCTGCAAAAAAAATATGGCGAGCCGACCCCCGATGCGCTGGTCGAGTCAGCGATGCGGCATGTTGATATTCTTGATCGTCATAATTTTGAAAATTTTAAACTGAGTCTCAAAGCGTCTGATGTCTTTATGACGGTTGCTGCGTACCGTGCGATCGCACAGCAAATTGAGCAACCTCTGCACTTGGGTATCACAGAAGCGGGCGGTTTCCGCGCCGGCGCCGTGAAATCTGCGGTGGGGTTAGGCATGCTTTTGATGGATGGCATCGGCGATACCATACGTGTTTCGCTTGCAGCAGATCCCGTTGAAGAGATTAAAGTAGGTTACGATATATTGCGATCACTGCGCTTGCGCAGTAAAGGGATTAATTTTATTGCTTGCCCGAGCTGTTCGCGGCAAAACTTTGATGTCATTAAAACAATGAACCAGCTGGAGAGTCGCCTAGAAGATATTTCGACGCCGATGGATGTCGCAATTATTGGGTGTATCGTCAATGGCCCTGGCGAAGCAAAGGAAGCGGATCTGGGTTTAACTGGGGGATCGCCAAATAACCTGCTTTACGAAGACGGTAAGCCGGCTTCTAAGTTGACGAATGATGCGCTTGTCGATGAATTGGAAAAAAACATCCGAGAAAAGGCGCGACTTAAAGCAGAGCAAGACGCATTAATTATTACGAAATCGTCTTAGCTTCGTACTCGAACAAACAGGTATTATTTTGGCAAAGATACAAGCAATTCGCGGCATGAATGACTTGCTCCCTGAGCAATCGAACCGTTGGCAATATTTAGAAGCGACCGTGCAAGGCTTGCTGTCACAGTATGGTTACCGTGAGATTCGTATGCCGATCGTCGAGCAAACGGAATTATTCAAACGCTCCATTGGTGAAGTGACCGATATTGTCGAAAAAGAAATGTATACCTTTGACGATAGAAATGGTGACAGTCTAACGTTGCGTCCAGAAGGAACAGCGTGTTGTGTGCGAGCAGCGGAACAGCATGGTTTGCTGTTTAACCAGACGCAGAAGCTTTGGTATATGGGGCCAATGTTTCGT
Organism: uncultured Oleiphilus sp.; assembly: GCA_913020245.1. GTDB lineage: Bacteria > Pseudomonadota > Gammaproteobacteria > Pseudomonadales > Oleiphilaceae > PZPK01. The sequence goes on along the minus strand of CAJWAD010000007.1, from coordinate 24,883 downwards.
CATGAGCGGCCGCAAAAAGGGCGTTATCGCCAATTTCATCAAGTCGGGGTTGAGTGTTTTGGCTTCAATGGTCCAGATATTGACGCGGAACTCATTATTTTGACGGCCGATTTGTGGAAAAAACTGGGTATTAGTGAGCACCTTGAACTGCAAATTAACTCCTTGGGTTTACCTCAAGAACGCGCAGCTTACAAAGCGGAGTTGGTAACTTACTTGTCTCAATTTAAAGATAAGTTAGATGAGGACAGTCTGCGTCGCTTGGGCACAAATCCTTTGCGTATCCTTGACAGTAAAAATACGCAGACACAAGCATTGCTCAAGGACGCGCCGGCTTTAACCGATTTTCTTGGTCAAGAAACCACGCAGCATTTTAAAAAATTATTAGCCTATTTGGATGCCGCCGGCATCGCTTACACGCTCAACGATCGCTTGGTGCGGGGGCTCGACTATTACTCGAATACCGTATTCGAATGGGTCACGAGCGCGTTAGGCGCGCAGGGTACAGTCTGTGCGGGAGGGCGCTATGATGGTCTCGTTAAACAGTTAGGCGGCAAAGGTACGCCGGGCGTTGGCTTTGCAATGGGTGTTGAACGCTTGGTCTTGTTGCTTGAAGAGCTGCAGGTGTTACCAAAAGATTTGGCGCGTTTTGCTGATGTTTATATTGTGGCTGCCGGTGAGGGTACGGACATGCTGGCTTTCGAAATTGCGCAGCAATTGAGGGGGATTCCCAATATGCGCGTTGTGCAAAATATGGGTGGCGGATCATTCAAGTCGCAGATGAAAAAAGCTGATAAATCAGGCGCGGCGTATGCGGTGATTATTGGGAGCGAAGAGATTGCAGAGCAAAGCGCATTGTTAAAGCCTCTATTGGATAGCCAGCCACAAATAAAATTGCCTATGCATGAGTTAAACGCACACCTAAGCGCTTTATTTTAGTACACTAGGCGCCGACTTTACGGTGCCAAAAAATTTAAGTAAGACAAAAACACGAAGCGGAGTTTCGAGTGGACGATATCAAAACAGAAGAAGAACAAATTGCAGCAATAAAAAATTGGTGGAAAGAAAACGGTAACTCCCTCTTAATGGCCGTTGTTGCAGCAATCGCCATCATTTTTGGCTGGAAAGCATGGCAAAATAATGTGGAGCAAACCAAAGCTGAGGCATCAGCGCTCTATCAACAACTAATGCAGGGCGCCGCGCGCGAATCGAAGGCATCAAACACCGAATATCTCGCTGGTGAACTAAAAAAGAATTATGGCGATTCTGAGTATGCATTGTTCGCGGCTTTATTCTTAGCTAAAGAGGCGGTAGGTAATTCGGATTATCCAAAGGCATTGGAAGAGTTAGATTTTGTGCTGGAAAATACGGAAGACACCCGCACTACGCATATTGCGTTGGGACGAAAAGCGCGCATCTTATCGCAAACAGGCGACAACGAAGATGCATTGAATTTGTTAGCGAACCCGGCACCCGAGTTTGAAGCGGCATTTTTAGAAATTACAGGTGATATTAAACTGCGACAAGGTGATAAAGATGCCGCGCGTTCGGTGTATGAAAAAGCATATGGATTGGTTAAGGCTGAGCCGCAACGTGCGCCTTTACTCGCGGTGAAACTGTCGAGTCTTGGTGTTGATGTGACAACGCTTTAAGTTGAATTATTTGAATAGAGATAATTAAATTTGCTGTTAACGAGAGTTGTATTATTAAGCGCGGTCCTAACCGCGCTTTTTGCATGTAGTTCGGAAGAAGTTAATCCACCTGCTGAGCTGGAAGCCTTTACAGAAAGCGCATATTTCCTTGAATTATGGGACACTTCAGTAGGAAGTGGCGATGAAGACCTTCGCCTTGCGCTCGAGCCATTTATTTTTAACGATGTTATTTATACAGTGGATGTGGAAGGTGTTGTTTATGCGCTATCGCTCGACAACGGCGAGCCGCTATGGGAGTCGGAATTAGAGTTTCCAGTTAGTGGCGGCTTGTCTGGTGATGGCCGGCACCTATATATGGCGAGCTTTCAAGGTGAGCTGATTGCCTTGAATCGTGAATCTGGCGAAGAGGTGTGGCGCTCGATGTTGAGTTCTGAATCACTTAGCCCTGTCTCTAGTAATGGCGCCCGCGTGGTTGTCCAAACGAGTGATGGCGGTGTCTCGAGTTTATCGGTTGACAGTGGTGAACAACGTTGGCGTTATGCGAGCGTGGCACCACTTCTATCTTTGCGAGGAACCTCAGCGCCACAAATTTCGGGTGATCAGGTCATTGCATCGTTTGCGAATGGTTCCTTGCTGAGCCTTGATTTAGCATCAGGCTTGCGCACTTGGGAGACAAAAATCGGACAACCGCAAGGTCGCACAGAACTAGAACGATTGGTGGATGTGGATGGTTACGCTGCAATTCAAAGAGACCGTTTATATACGGTTTCGTATCAAGGCAAAATGATGTCGCTTGATTTATCGAGTGGCAGTGAAATTTGGTCATTGCCTTTTTCTAGTTATCATGGACCAGCTGTCGGCTTCAATCACTTAGTCGCCGTCAGTGATGATGGCAAAGTACACTCACTAAATAAGCGAAATGCGACCTCTTTATGGGTGAATGAACAGCTTCTTAACCGACGTGTCGGTGCGCCTACTATTTGGGGTGATTATGTTGCCGTTGCTGATTTTGAGGGATACATACATCTCTTAAATATTGAGACCGGAGAGTTCGCTGCACGCATAAGACCAGACAGCGATGGTGTGATGGGTAGAATGCTTGTTTCCAATGATAAGCTTATAGTGTACACACGTTCAGGCGATCTAGTCGCCTACACCCTAAAAAATTAATCGGGACACCTCAATTTAATGTTACCTGTTATTGCTCTAGTTGGCCGTCCTAACGTCGGTAAATCTACCTTGTTTAACCGTCTAACACGGTCGCGCGATGCAATCGTCGCCGATTTTCCTGGTTTGACCCGTGATCGCAAATACGGAGAAGGCGTTGCTGTTGAGCGCGATTTTATTGTCATTGATACGGGTGGTTTAACGGGTGACGAAGCAGGTATCGATGTGGCAATGGCCCAACAGTCATATCAAGCGATTGTTGAGGCCGACAAGATATTTTTTGTTGTCTCCGCTCGGGATGGTTTGACGCCTGCCGATGAAGAAATAGCTCAATATATTCGGCAGTCTGGTAAGCCGTGTGCCCTAGTTGTCAACAAGATTGACGGTTTAAATATTGATGTGGTGACGGCAGATTTCTTCAGGCTAGGTATGGGCGAAATTTTCCTCACCGCGGCCTCGCATAATCGTGGTGTGAGTTCGATGATCAACGAGGTAATGGAGGCCTTTCCCCCCCAAGAGGCGAAGACTGATGACGAACCGACTAGTTGCCATATTGGCATTATTGGTCGTCCAAACGTAGGAAAGTCGACCCTCGTAAATCGTTTGCTCGGTGAGGACCGTGTAGTGGTCTATGATATGCCTGGTACCACGCGTGATAGCGTTTACATTCCTTACGAACGCAGGGATAAACCTTATACTCTAATTGATACGGCCGGAGTGCGACGGCGAAAAAATGTTACGGAAGGCGTTGAAAAGTTTTCGATCATTAAAACGCTTCAAGCGATTCAAGATGCTAACGTAGTCGTCATTGTTATTGACGCGCGAGAGGGTATTGTAGATCAAGATCTTCACTTAATTGGCTTTGCAATGGATGCTGGTCGGGCATTAGTGCTTGCCGTTAATAAGTGGGATGGTATGACGCCTGATGAGAAGAAGTCAGTTAAAAACGAGTTAGAGCGACGCTTAACGTTTTTGGATTATGCGCAAATTCATTTCATTTCTGCAAAGCATGGCAGTGGTGTGGGTGATATGTACAAATCAATAGATGCATCTTACAAATCGGCTTTTGCGAAATGGCCGACTAAGCGTTTGACAGAGCTTCTGCAGGATTGCACGGCTGACCATCAGCCGCCCATGGTGCGCGGCAGACGTATCAAGTTGCGATTTGCCCATCAGGGCGGGTCAAACCCGCCTATTATCGTTGTGCACGGCAGTAAAACTGATGATCTTCCGGCGAGTTATAAACGTTATCTCGAAAATATGTTTCGTAAGGTGTTAAAAGTTAAAGGCACGCCCATTCGGTTTGAATTCAAGTCGAGTGAGAATCCGTTTGCAAAACCAACCAATAGCCTAGCTTCCAAAGATAAAATGAAACTTACGAGAAAAGCGGCCGCCAAAGAATATGGAAGTCGTCGCTCCAAAAATAATAAGCGTGGCTCAAAGGGCAAACGATGAACAAAATAGCATTAGTCACGACAGGCGGCACAATAGATAAGGATTACTTCGACGCGCTCAGTGAATATCAAATAGCCGAGAGTGTTGTTCCTGAGTTAATAGCGCGTATTGGAACGGGAATTGAATTGACGGTTTACCCGCTGTTACGCAAAGACAGTCTTGAATTGACTGATCTTGACCGTGCAAAAATCGTTGATACGGTCGGTGCGTTAACAGAGGATAAAGTGCTGATTACGCACGGTACTGACACAATGGTTCATACAGCGAGTCAGCTTCAAGAGGCTAAATTAGATAAAACGATCGTTATTACCGGGGCGATGAAGCCGGCGCGTTTTCAAGATACCGATGCTGTTTTTAATGTGGGTGTTGCGGTGGGTGCGCTTCAGGCCGCTGAGCAGGGTGTATATATTGCGATGAGTGCTCAAGTATTCGTGCCGAACGCAGTGGTAAAAGATCGGGCGGCGCAGCAGTTTGTGGCAAAGTAAAATACTGCGTATGCGCTTAGCATTGGCGCTCAAATTTATGAACCAATTATCAAACTAGTTCTATGGGAGCGATTACTGAAATAAACCAGTCGATTTGTCCTACTTGTCGGAAACCAAATTTATGCGAGATGGCGAATAAACAAGAAGAACTCTCAAGTTGTTCAGACGATCCTAATTTCTCTTGTTGGTGTTTGCGGGAAAAATCGATAGCACAATGGCAAGGTGATATGTCAGGTTCTGTAAAAGCGATTGTGCCGAACAAAACGGATCGAACGGTCTCGTGCTTTTGTCATGAATGCTTGCCGTGTAAATGAGCAGGATGGACGGCAGTGTCTTGCTATTGCTGCCTTGTTTTGGGGGCGCATTACATTATATTGGGTGTCAATCTTTATTTAATGTGGTTAAAATTTTAGTTTTACAAGAGGCTGAGCCGTCATGAAAACGCTTTTGCTAATCGGTGTTGCCGGCGCAATTGGCGCTTTATCACGTTATGCCGTGGTTTCAGCGGTAGGGATGAAATACTATCCTTACGGCACGCTTCTGGTAAACGTTTTGGGCTCATTTTTAATGGGACTCGCCTTTATTTTTATTGTAGAAAAAGCGCATTTAGACCCCCATTTTAAGCCGCTTATTATGATCGGAGCACTCGGTGCTTTTACGACGTTTTCAGCGTTTTCTTTGGAAAGTTGGGAAATGATCGAACGAGGCGATTTACTCTCAGCTTTGGCTTATATTTTAGCCTCTGTTGTTTTGTGCATCCTTGCTTTAGGTGCGGGTATTTTTATAGCTCGCTTAACATTCTTATAAGTTAGAAAGTAAATATTTAAATTATGTTAGATCCAAAAATAGTTCGTGGTGATGCGGCTGGCGTTGCTAATAAATTACGCGTAAAGAAGTATGAATTTGATCTGGAAAAATTTATGTCTTTAGAGCGTGCACGTAAGACCTTACAGGCTGAAACAGAAACCTTACAAAGCCAGGGTAACACGCGTGCTAAATCAATTGGAAAAGCGAAAGCCGCAGGCGAGGACATTGTACCGTTATTGGCCGATGTTGAGCGCTTAAAAGCGCAGCAAAAAAACAAACAAACAGAACTGAAGGCCTTACAGGATGAATTAAATACCTTGCTCGCTGGCATGCCTAACATTCCGGATGATGATGTACCAGAAGGTGAGGATGAGAATGACAATATTGAGGTGCGGGCCTGGGGTAAACCGACAACGTTTAACTTCGAGGTTAAAGATCATATAGCGTTGGGTGAACAACGGAATTTATTGGATTTTGACGCTGCTACGAAGCTAACCGGTTCACGGTTTGTCGTGATGCGTGGGGAGTTAGCGCGTCTGCACCGTGCTTTGGCTCAGTTTATGATTAATACGCACGTTACCGACCATGGTTATGAAGAAACCTATTTACCCTACATAGTTAATGAAACGTCTCTATATGGGACGGGTCAGCTACCTAAATTTGGGGAGGATTTATTTAAGTTACATGCAGATCGAGATCTCTATTTGATTCCAACAGCAGAAGTGCCGATTACGAATCTTGTAAGAAATGAAATTCTCTCCGAAAGCGATCTGCCGTTAAAGTTTGTTTGTCATACACCTTGTTTTCGCAGTGAGGCAGGATCCTATGGGCGCGATGTCCGCGGGATGATCCGACAGCATCAATTTGATAAGGTCGAGATGGTACAAATTGTTAAACCCGATGAGTCAGATCGCGCGCTCGAGGAGCTAACTGGGCACGCAGAGAAAATACTACAAGCACTAAAACTACCTTATCGTACGGTTAAACTTTGCGGGGGAGATCTAGGGTTCTCTGCAGTTAAAACATTTGACCTTGAGGTTTGGTTGCCCGGGCAACAAGCCTATCGTGAAATATCTTCTTGCAGTAATACCCGTGATTTTCAGGCGCGTCGTATGCAAGCGCGCTACCGTGACGATGCGTCCAATAAGCCCATGCTTGTGCATACCTTAAACGGATCGGGCCTCGCCGTCGGGCGCACCATGATTGCGGTGATGGAAAATTATCAGCAAGTCGATGGGTCAATTAAAGTACCGGACGTTCTCAAGCCTTATATGGGCGGCTTAGATATAATTAATAGTCCAAATTGCTAATATTAGTTTGGTTTAAATAATTGATTAGTAACGGTTAAGGTAAGGCAATATTTGTGGATTTGCTTCCTCTTTTTTTTAAAGTAAAGCAGAAAACTGCTTTGCTGGTTGGTAACGGTGTGTCAGCAACGCGTAAGTGTGAGTTGTTACTTCGTTCCGGTATGGCCGTCTACGCGCTGGATTTTGAAACGGATTTAGAACATGAATTATTTGCCCATGCGCTCAAAGCAGGGCAATTGACGCTGTTAGATAAGGCTGTAAATTTAAATGCAGTAGAGGCGCGTATTTGGTCAAAGTTGTTTGTCTGTGTTGCCGCATCGGAAACTGATGCTGACAATATGGAATTGGTTCGATTAGCTAAGCATCATAATGTGCCTTGCAATGTGCTTTCACGTGAGGATTTAAGTGACTTCTTGTTTCCGGCAATTATTGATCGGTCGCCAATCATTGCGGCCGTTTCGAGCGGTGGTGAGCTTCCAATCATTAGTCGTTTATTGCGCTCAAAAATTGAAACAACGCTTCCTCACAAATATGGTCGACTCGCACAGATTTCGTCTTCGCTAAAAGCTAATGTGTCTGAGCGTATTAACAATAGCAATGCGCGGCGTCGGTTCTGGGAGTCTCAACTTGAGGGACGTTTTGCGGATTTGGTGTTCACGGGTGATGAAAGTGCAGCCCAAAAAGTCTTTTTAGAGGCCCTAGATAAGCAGAGTAGTAAGGCTTCTTTTAGTGGTGAAGTCTACTTGGTTGGAGCGGGGCCGGGTGATCCTGACCTTTTAACCTTTAAAGCGCTGCGTTTAATGCGTCAGGCGGATGTCGTGCTTTATGACCGTCTTATCTCTCCGCAGATACTGTCACTCGTCAGGCAGGATGCCGAATTGATAAATGTAGGTAAAGAGCGCTCGAAACATACCTTACCTCAAGAGTCGATAAACGAGTTGTTGGCAAAACTAGCGAAACAAGGTCGGCGTGTACTGCGACTCAAAGGCGGGGATCCATTTATTTTTGGGCGAGGCGGTGAAGAAATCGAAACCTTAGCGCAACATGGTGTCCCATTTCAGGTTGTCCCGGGTATTACGGCGGCCGCTGGTTGCGGGGCATATGCAGGTATTCCGCTTACGCACCGCGACTATTCTCAGTCTGTTCGATTTATTACCGGCCATTTGAAAACGGATAGCGCTGAATTACCTTGGCAAGATTTTGTGCAAAATAACCAAACGCTCGTTTTTTATATGGGTTTGATGGGTTTAGAACGGATTGCTAAGGCGTTGATGGAACATGGGATGTCTAAAGAGATGCCGGTTGCGCTCGTATCAAAGGGTACCACTCGAGATCAAAAAGTGGTGACCGGAAATTTGGAGACAATTTATGCGGTTTGTCGAGCCTCAGAGATTAAAGCACCGACCATTATTATTGTGGGTGAGGTCGTGAAACTTAGAGATAAATTAGCGTGGGATCAGTAATCGGTTTATTTCGGAGAATGTGGTTTGTCACTACATAAAAAAAGGGCGTTAGCGCCCTTTTTTTGGCTGTAAGGCACTCGCTCAGCGATCTGATAACTTCCCTCTGAGCTTCTCAGCCATCTCGAGCACTGATTTTTCGGTTGCTTCCCAATCAATACAGGCATCAGTTACCGATACACCGTATTCGAGTTCTGAGAGATCTTTGGGAATCGACTGATTACCCCAATTTAGGTTGCTCTCAATCATCAAGCCGACGATTGATTTGTTACCATCTAATATCTGATTAGTTACGTCATGCATGACCAGGGTCTGCAAGGCTGGATCTTTATTAGAGTTCGCATGACTGCAATCAATCATGATGTTTTTTGCTAACTTAGCTTTATCCAGTGCCTGTTCGCAAAGCGCTACATTGACTGAGTCATAGTTTGTTTTACCGCCACCGCCACGTAACACTACATGTGCATAAGGGTTGCCTTTTGTTCGTACAACAGAGACTTGACCTGAGCGGTTAATACCAAGGAAACTATGCGGATGCGCGACCGAACCTAGTGCATTTATGGCAACGCCGAGGCCACCATCGGTTCCATTTTTGAAACCGATCGCAACGGATAGTCCCGAGCTCATTTCACGATGTGTTTGAGACTCTGTGGTGCGTGCACCGATTGCTGACCAAGAGATAGTGTCTTGCAGATATTGTGGCGAAATAGGATCCAGCGCTTCAGTTGCAGTAGGTAGACCAATTTCTGCAATATCAATCAGTAGTTGACGGCCGATATGCAAGCCTTCCTCAATCTCAAATGAATCGTTTAGGTGGGGGTCATTGATCAAACCTTTCCAGCCCACCGTGGTGCGCGGCTTTTCAAAGTAAACACGCATTACCAGATATAGCGTATCGTTTACTTTCTCTGAAAGTTCTTTAAGTTTTCGGGCATACGTTTTAGCGGCATCGACATCGTGAATAGAACAAGGACCAATTACCAAAAAGACGCGATTATCTTTTCGATCTAGGATGTTGTTGATGGTTTGTCGACCTTCTTCAACAACCTGCGTTGCTCTCTCACTGAGCGGTATCTCTTCTTTCAGTTTGCCCGGGGTAATAAGGGGCTCTTGAGCTTTAACGTTTACATTGTCTAATTTGGAACTCATCTTCTACCTTCTTGTTTGGCATTACTACCACTAATTATGTGTTAACAGGCGTCGCCTGAAAGTAAGACGGGTAGTTTTAATCAGCGGAGTATGTTGCTTGAAAGTTCATGCTATTGCAACGGCTAGAGTAGTGTTGCGTGACTTAGTGGTGAATAACGACATAAACGACTATTTCTAATATAAATTATCCTCGATCCGTTCGTTTTAATTCGAACAGAACTACTAAAAAATAACATATTTGGCACTGTTATTTGTTAGAAAGTTACTATAATTGAAACTATTAAATTTTCAGTGTTCCGGAAGTACCTGATAACGTGTCTGAGCAATTAAAACGACTCAAGTCTCTCTCCCTCGAATTAGACATACGCCTCCCTGATTTCCGCTACAGTACCCGACAAAATTCGGACGCGGATCAAAGCATACAAAACTTTTTTAATGTGGCGCTGCTTGATACTAACCAGCAAATTCGTCAGTCGCTTATTAAGTCTATTAGACTCGCGTTTCCTGCGACAGCGCTTGCACCTTCGTTTATTAATTTAGCGTTTTCATTGGACCGTTTAATTGATACTTGGTTAAGAAAAAGTCAGTTAGAAAAAGAAGTAAGTGAGGCATTATCCGTTTTACGAGCTCTACTTTTTGCGGCAGTTTACGGTAAGTCTGATACCGATGCGGCGGCCGAATTGATGCAGCTTGGAGAAGAAATTGCGGGCGATATGTTTGCTTGGCGCATGGACCCTCGACAGTCTGCGATTGATCCGTATGCCTTGCTGTTAAGATTGATTGATGAGCTGTGTGATTACCGAAAGATAAGCCTTAGTCATGTGCAACACGTGAGAAAACTTTGGCGCGACGCTCGTGCAACGCGTCTAGAAAAGTTCTCGAAAGTCACCGAGCGGCTGATTAGTTCAGAACAATTGCGTCTCAAGACACAATCACGCGACGAGACAGAAAAGGATTCTAATCTTGCGGTGGGTAGTCGAGGTTATTTTGACACCAGTTCCGGTAATCGCTTTCTTGCCATAAAACGGTTAGCACAGCCAAGCGCATTGGTGTGTGTCACGTTTTACGGTGTCAAGCATATGACCTTTACTGAAGAGGCGGACGTACGAGCATTAAATCACGCTCCTTTTGTCTTGCAATCTAAATTACTCAGTCTGCAGCAGGTATTAGATGCCACAATTCGTGGTTTCGAGAAGATCTTAGAGACACAGCAGGTAGCGCGTCAGGCGGCGTCTGAAAAAGCAATCAAAGAAGCAGCACTGCTTCAGAGAGAGCATGAAAACGCAGAAAAAGAAGCGCGTTTACAGGCAGAGAAACAAGCCAAAATGATTGCTGATCGCTCGACGCGATTGAAAGCTCAGCGTGAAAAAGCATATGCAGAGGAACTTAATGCTAATGCATGTGCAACGGTTTCAAAATTACGACTTGATGCGTGGATTTTCGTAAAAAGTAAACAGGATAAATTTAAATTAGCGGTTAAATTGGCAAGCGCTAAGAAGTTTGTGTTTGTAGACAAGCATGGTTTGCAGAAAATAGAATTTTTAGAGGAAGAGCTTATTGAGGCTGTTTCCAGACAAGAGGTTGAGTGTTTAAGCTTTGGTGCTGAGTTCGAAGATAGCTTAGAACGTGTAGTTAGCAGAATTAGAATATCCAGCTAGGGTTAACGGATGAGCGAAGAAATGAAAAGATACTTTGATTTAGACGAGAAGCGCGGCGAAGCGCGGGTTTATCAAAGTGGTGAAATGTTTATTGAAGTGGTTTCGGCTGAGCCTGGCGAGAATGATTTGCCAGAGATAGCGCGTTGTGAGGTCGTCGACATCTCTGCTAATGGCGCGCAATTACTCGTTTGTGAAGAACTACGTATTGGCGCAATCCATACATTAATTGTAGATTTAGATCAGCATCACGACAATTATCGTCTGACTGCTGAAGTACGCTGGGTCAAACCATGCAAAGATGATTTCTTAACTGGTGTGGTATTCTACGCATCGGAACAGACGCATATCATTGATTGGAAGCTGTTAATGGCGCGCTTTTTAAATTAACGGAGGCTTTTTCACTTCTAATAAATCGGTTAGGGAAGCGTGAGCTAACCTGTTACGGATTATCATCCATTTCTTCTAGTTCCCCAGCCTCTGGACCGAATAGTGATTCTTGATCCAAGCCTTCGATCGCTTCTTGTATTGTGAAACTGTCGCGGCCAAGTCCTTCAATAGTCGGTAGTGGCTCATCATTCACAAAGGCAATAAAATCATATACCGAATCTTCCGCGTGTTCGATCATACTCAAATGGCCGATATTATCATATTCTACTAGCTGGCTTTCGTTAATCATTTTATTCCAATTGTCACCATGTTTGGCGTCACCCCATTTATCGGTGTCTCCCCACATGAGCAATGTCTTGGTCTCGATTGATGCAAAATCAGCGGTGCTACCGCGCTGCATTAGCTCTTTTACAGCCGTTAAAAACCGCACATTTCCTTCATGAGCGCCATCGGTCTGTGCGAGATGAATTGTCCGTTTCAAGGTTTCAGGCGTCACCTTATTAGGATCGGCGAAGTTATCATCAATGACCGTTGTGATAACTGAAGCAGGTTGAACGAGTTCGGTAATAAAATTGGCGTTGGTTAGATAATTCACCATAAAAGGCACATCTTGCTGTAAACCAAGTGGCGAAATAAGCGTTAAGGATTCGACGCGGTTCGGATTGTTTATTGCGTAGAGTGCGGATAGGTAGCCGCCAAATGAGCTCCCGACCAGATGAAATTTGTCGATGCTTAAGTCTTCAAGTAAGTATGTGAAGGTATGGGCTAAATAGTCGCGCGTGATGTTACTCGCGCAAATATCTTCTGGATCATCAATACAGCGAGGCGTGCCGGTTAAGCCTGCACCAGGTAAATCAATTGCCACGACATGAAAGTCTTGTTTTAAAATGTCGAACCATGCTTCCCATGCATGTAGTGAAGTGAGCTCGCCATGCAAAAGCACAACAGTTGGGCCTTCTCCCGCCTCGCGATAGTGGATGTTTAAGCCAAAGTCATTCTCGCGATAGAAAGAATCGGGATAGCTATATTTTTTCTTTACGTACCAGTCGGGTAGTTCGGAGAAGCCCAAAAAACTAGATAACGATGTTGATGCTTTTGATGCCGCGCCCATGTTCGTGCAGGCAGTTAACCACGCGAAACTTAGCAGAATGAAAAGTTTAATACCAAATTTAGCCATCTCTACCCAGTAGGCATTGCAGCCCGTAAATTGTTAGCGCGTTAAATTGTATTTGAAACGGCAAAAAAATCAGTGACACAGTGCAAAGCATAGGCATTAGTCTTCGAGAGGGCGCATTGCGGTCGTATTAAAGCCACCGTCAACAAATAGAATTTCTCCACTAATCCCACTTGCCAAGTCGCTGCAGAGAAATGCAGCGGCATTCCCGACCTCTTCAATCGTTACATTACGACGTAGTGGCGTTTGTTTCTCGTTTTCGGCTAGCATTTTTCGGAAGCTTTTTATTCCAGATGCGGCAAGCGTCCGAATTGGCCCCGCCGAGATCGCATTAACGCGAATACCGTCTGTACCCAGGCTATTCGCCATATAGCGCACGTTTGCTTCAAGGCTAGCTTTTGCCAAACCCATCACATTGTAATTTGGTAGTGTACGCTGAGCACCAAGATAGGTGAGGGTTAGGAGGCAAGCATTGCGACCCTGCATAAGTGGTCGTGCATATTTCGCGAGGGCAACAAAGCTATAGGCACTGATATCGTGGGCTATCTGAAAGCCTTCGCGTGTCGTGGCATTGACATAATCACCGTCTAATTCACTCGCTGGGGCATAGCCGACTGAGTGTATGACGATATCAATGGCTCCCCATTCGGCCTTAATTGAATCGAAAACAGATTCAATTTGTGTGTCACTGCTAACATCTAAGGGTAGTATTAGGCTCGCGTTCCATTTCTCACCAAAGCTCTCAACACGAGACTTTAATTTGTCATTTTGGTAAGTCAGCGCGATTTCCGCGCCTTCTCGAAAACAAGCCTCGGCAATGCCGCTTGCAATTGAGAGTTTACTTGCCACGCCAACGATGAGCACTTTTTTTCCAGTCAGTAGACCCATGTTTCTATCCTTTGTTCGACGTTATCAAACTTTGTTGCATGAATTTGTCTCTGTTTTATTGAATCGCATCGGTCTGACTATAAAAATAAGCCGCATTGAGTAAGGTTTGAGTGTAGGCTTTTTTAGGGGCCTTAAAAAGTGTCTCACAATCGCTATACTCAACAACCCTTCCTGCTTTCATTACCGCAACCTTGTGACTCAATGCCCTTACGACTGAGAGGTCATGACTAATAAAAAGATAGCTTAGGTTGTATTTTTTTTGAAGTGTTCTTAATAGGTCGATGACTTGGATTTGAACGGTTCTATCAAGTGCTGATGTTGGTTCGTCTAAAATAATAAGCTTGGGTTTGAGCACGAGTGCTCTTGCGATGGCAATGCGTTGACGTTGCCCCCCAGAAAACTCGTGTGGGTAGCGATGGCGGGTCGCAGGATCAAGTTCCACTTCCTTTAATACATCAATAATTGCCTGTTCGCGTTCATCTTGGTCACCCATGCCATGAATAATTAATCCCTCTTCAATAATCTGAAAAACTGACATACGCGGGCTTAAACTGCCATAGGGATCTTGGAAGACGATTTGGATTTGCTTGCGAAGTGGACGAAACGCCTTTTGATTGAGTTCATCGACACGCTTTCCTTTGAAGGTGATGCCGCCTTCACAGTTAATGAGACGCATCAAGGCCAAGCCATACGTTGTTTTGCCACTGCCACTTTCACCGACAATGCCAAGGGTCTCGCCCTCACGAACGTCAAGACTGATATCATCTACTGCTTTTATGAAACTAATCGGTTTTCCCCAAAAATTCTTTTGCTTTGTGAACCAAACTTTTAAATGCTTACTGGCTAATAGCGTGGGCGCATTTTGGGAAACAGGCGCCGGTCTTCCTGCAGGCTCGGCATCAATCAACGACTGAGTATAGTGATGTGATGGGTTAGCCATAATCGTCTTACATACGCCTGTTTCCAGTAGTTCTCCTTGACGCATAACGAGCAAGTTGTCTGCATATTGCCTAACAATAGACAAATCATGAGAGATTAATATCACAGCCATGTTTCGCTTTTTTTGTAACTGCTTAATCAGTTCCAAAACCTGCTTTTGAACGGTTACATCAAGTGCTGTAGTGGGTTCATCAGCAATCAGTATTTTGGGTTCGTTGGCTAGCGCCATCGCAATCATAATGCGTTGTTTTTGGCCACCCGACAATTCATGTGGGTAGGCCGTCATTCTCGCTTTGGCATCAGGTATTGCGACTAATTCAAGCAGTTCAAGTGTTTGCGTATAGATTTCTTTAGGACTGCGTTTCTTGTGTAACCGCAGTACTTCTCCGATTTGTTTCTCGATTGTATGAAGCGGATTGAGAGAAGTCATTGGTTCTTGAAATATCATACTAATTTCATTGCCACGAATCGTACGCATGAATGCTTCAGATTTACCAAGAAGCTCTTCACCTTTATAAAAAATTCGACCTGACTTATAGCGCGTTGTTTGGGGTAACAATTGCATAATCGCGTTCGCACTGACTGATTTTCCTGAGCCACTTTCACCGACTATTGCCAGTGTTTCGCCGGCATGTAGCGAATAACTTAGGTCTTTTACCGCAGCAAATTCATGCTCGCCTTGAGCAAAAGAGATGGCAAGGTTTTCGACGCGTAGAAGCGGCGTGTCGGTCATGTTACATCTTCCTTGGGTCGAAGGCATCGCGCACGGCTTCACCGATAAACACGAGTAATGAAAGCATAATGGCGAGTACTAAAAAGGCAGAAATACCAAGCCACGGGGCGTGTAAATTCGCTTTGCCTTGTGCGATTAACTCACCGAGTGAGGGTGAGCCGGGGGGTAGGCCGAAGCCTAGAAAGTCTAGCGAGGTAAGGGTCGTAATTGAGCCGGTCAGAATGAAAGGCATGAACGTTAAAGTAGCGACCATTGCATTTGGCAGCATATGTTTAAACATGATACCCCAGTTGTTTAGCCCAAGTGCTCTTGCTGCTCTTACATATTCTAAGTTTCTCGCACGCAAGAATTCTGCACGTACCACGTCGACTAATCCCATCCAGCTAAACAGCAACATGATACCTAATAACCACCAAAAGTTTGGTTCAATGATACTGGTCATAATAATTAATAAGAACAGCACGGGTAGCCCGGACCAAATTTCTATAAAGCGTTGAGAGATAAGGTCTATTTTTCCGCCGTAAAAACCTTGTAAGGCACCGAATACAACGCCGACGATCGACGAAAAAAGCGTCAATGCTAAGCCAAACAAGACCGAGATTCGAAAACCATACACGACCCGAGCCACGACATCGCGTGCTTGATCGTCTGTGCCTAACCAATTTTCACTTGACGGTGCGGAGGGCGCCGGTGTGTCTAAATTATAATTATGCGTATCATAGTTGTAGCGCACTAAAGGCCATAACATCCAACCTTTCGCTTCAATTAATTCAATAACATACTCGTCACGATAGTCTGCTTCAGTTTCAAACTCACCGCCGAAATCGGTCTCCGAATAACTCTTGGTAATAGGGGAATAAAATCCTGAGTCGTAATAGATGAGAACCGGTTTGTCATTGACAAATAGTTCCGCAAACAGTGATAAAAAAAATAAGATGCTAAAAATAACAAGTGAATAATAGCCACGCTTATTATCTTTAAAATTAGCTAACCGGCGTTTGTTTAACGGCGACCAGTTTTTTGAACTGAATGCACTTCCTAACGTTGTGGTAGTACGCATCAGTTTTCTCGGCTCTCAAAATCAATACGTGGGTCGATAAAGACGTAGGTTAGGTCGCTGATTAACTTTAAAAATAAACCGATTAACGTAAATATAAACAAGGTACCAAACATTACTGGGTAGTCGCGGTTCAGGGCGGCTTCAAAACCAAGCAAGCCTAAGCCATCTAATGAGAAAATGACTTCGATCAGCATTGAACCGGTGAAAAAAATTCCGATCAAGGCGGCTGGCATACCGGCAATTACAATAAGCATGGCATTACGAAATACATGGCCATAAAGGATTTGGCTCTCTTCTAACCCTTTTGCACGCGCTGTGATTACGTACTGTTTATTTATTTCATCTAAGAATGAATTTTTAGTCAGCATGGTTAGCGTTGCAAACCCGCCAATCACTAGGGCGGTTACAGGTAGTACTAGATGCCACATATAGTCCAGAAATTGGTCGGTTATGCTCATATCCTCAAAGCCTGAGGAGGTAAGGCCACGAAGTGGGAAGAAATCCCAATAGCTGCCGCCTGCGAACAATACAATAAGCAGGACACCAAATAAAAAGCCCGGGATAGCGTATCCGACGATGATGATACTACTTGTCCATATGTCGAACGGCGTGCCGTCTTTTACCGCTTTACGGATACCTAAAGGAACAGACAAAAGGTAAATGATAAACGTCGACCACAGTCCCAGTGAGATTGAAACCGGCATTTTTTCTTTGATCAGATCGATCACGCTTTTATCGCGAAAAAAACTATCACCAAAATCAAGCCGAAGATAGTTTTGAAGCATGATATAAAAACGTTCGTGTGGTGGCTTGTCGAAGCCATAAAGCCGTTCTATGCGCTCAATAAGCTCTGGGTCTAGGCCTTGTGCGCCTCTATATTTACTGGCAGAACCGCTAGATGAGTCATTTGGGCTGCTCGTCGCTTGCATATCATTGCCGCTGCCGAGCCGTGCCTCTAGGTCTGATTCCATGCCCTGCGTTTGAGCGATCATTCGTTCGACCGGGCCACCCGGCGCGGCTTGAACGATGACATAGTTAAGGAGCATGATCCCGAACAAGGTCGGTATCATAAGTAACAACCGCTTAAATATGTAGCTGATCATTGTTTAGGTGCGGCCCACCACGTGTCAATTTGTACGCCCGATTTTGGTGTCTTTTTAGGGTGAGCGAGCGAGTTTCTGAAGGCGATACGGTCGACAGGATTATACCAGTTAGGGATAACATAATGTCCAGATAACAAAGCGCGGTCTAGAGCTCGTGTGCGTTGGATAAGCGCCGCTCTGTCTGGTGAGGTGATTACCGCCTCTACGAGGGCATCAATCGCTGGCGAGTTGATGCCCGCATAGTTACGCGAACCGGGTTGGTCTGCTCGGCTGGAATGCCAGTACTCGCGTTGTTCGTTGCCTGGCGAATCTGATTGACCAAATCCAGAAGCAATCATGTCAAAATTGAATTCACGCAGACGGTTAACATATTGGGTGCTATCGACCACTGTGATTTTTACATCAACGCCTAGTTTTTTTAAGTTTTTTAGGTAGGGCTGTATCACGCGTTCAAAGTCTTTCTGAAAAATGAGGAACTCGAAGTTGAGCGTCTGGCCATTACGCGAGCGCTTTTTGTCTTTTACTTCCCAGCCTGCTTCCGATAATAATTTCGACGCTTTACGCAGATTTGCTCGTAAAGAGGAAGGTTTGTCTGTAGAAGGGGCCCGATAAGATTCTAAAAACACGGATTCAGGTAGTGATGTCTTATATGGTTTGAGTAAACTAAGCTCCTCACCTGATGGCAAGCCTGATGACGCAAGTTCAGAGTTCTCAAAGAACGATTGTGTGCGCGTATATTGGCTGTTGAATAAGTTTTTATTGGTCCACTCGAAATCAAAAGCCAGCGCCATGGCTTGGCGAACTCTATCGTCAGCGAAGATTGCGCGGCGTGTATTCATAATAAATGCCTGCATCCCGGATGGTCGTTGATGTGCAACTTCTTTTTTTACCAACTCGCCGCTGTCAAATAGCTTTCCCTCATATGCGTTTGCCCAGTTGCGTGCTGACGTTTCCATGCGATAGTCGTATTCACCTGCCTTGAAGGCCTCAAGTGCCACCGTATTGTCACTGTAATATTCATAGGTAATTTCCTCGAAGTTGTGGCGCCCTATGTTTACAGGTAAATCTTTTGCCCAATAGTTTTCATCACGTACATAAGTAACGGAACGGCCGGCGTCGTACGATTTAATTTTGTATGGGCCGTTGCCTATCGGGATATCCAGTGTCGCGCTGCCAAAATCGGCTTTTGCCCAATAATGTTCTGCGAGAATTGGCATTTGACCGATAATTAAAGGCAGCTCTTTATTTTTATCATCCTTAAAATTAAAGGTGATTTGGGTCGGTGAATCGATAACGACTTCTCTAACATCAGCATAGTAAGCGCTGTAAAAGGGTGCGGATTTATCATTGGTCGTGAGCATATCAAAGCTGTATTTAACATCCTTACTCGTAATGGCTATGCCGTCACTAAATTTTGCTTTTGGATTAATATGGAAGGTAACCGTCGATCGATCATCTGCGATATCAATTTTTTCGGCAATGAGACCATATTCACTAAATGCTTCGTCGGAAGCGTGCTCTGTTAATGATTGATACAGTATCCCAGTGCCTGCAGCCGGCACGCCTTTTACAATAAAGGGGTTGAAGCTATCAAAATTATTGCTTCTAACAGCTCTTTTCAATTTACCCCCTTTCGGTGCTTGGGGGTTTACATAATCGAAGTGCTTGAAGTCTGCTGGGTACTTTAATTCGCCATGCATCGCGACCCCGTATTCGGGTTTGGCAAAACAGCATGCAGAAATTAGGGACAATGAGAGGGTCAGAGCGGCGGAAAATTTAGATGAATACATAAGTTCGCTGTTAATTTACGTCGTAAACACTGATCCTAAAGGCAAAAAACGATTGGGTCTAGCTTAGAAAATTAAAATTGTGTCGGCCTTAATGAAAACGATCACAACATTATAAAAAGTCGTTTGTCTTGCCGTGCGTAAGCGGTATTCCGCTTTATATGACGAACATGCGTCCATTGTGATGACGTTTAGGCTTTGGCGATGCCTTGAGAGCCGGAATAGGCGACTTCATTCCCTTGGTTACCGTAAAGTTTTGGCGCAGTAGACTGGCCGCGGACGATATTGATAATCTTTTGCGTACGCTGCAAGGACCGCGTGATAACTAACCCATTTACTTTGTTGATTGACTGGCAGTTTTCGAGGTTTTCAAGGGATGTCTGCCAAAGCTCTGTTAGTTCCGTATCAAGAAGCTGCGCAACACCGGCAGAAACCTGCCCGGGGCGAACGCCAATTTCAGGGTGACCCAAAATTTTTGCTTTCGCTTTAGCGCGAATTTCGATGGTATTTACAAGTTGTGATTTTGCTGAGGCCAGCGATTTTATAGATTCCGCATCACGCTGCTTGAGCGCTTCTGTCTCTTCAGTGAGGCGCGTGTTTAATAGGTCTAAATCTGCCAAGTCTTGCCGGAGAAGCGCTTTGAGTTCATTAACAAGCGTGTGTTTGTTCGTGGAACTGTTTTTTGGAGTGTTTTGCGTGCGCATAGTGCTGAATCCGATAGCTAAACGATTGAAACGTTAGATATCAAGGTCCAGCATTTTTTGGGCCAAGTTGGTTGAATCAATTCTATATTCGTTATTTTGTAGCTGCGAACGAATCTCTTCCACTTTCTCTATGTCAACGTCAGAAGCTTGCTTTAATGAAGCCTCTAGTTGGTTCAAGCTCTGTGCGGTTGCACTGAGGCTTAAACTAGCCCCCGAAATTTCAGATTCCGCCGTGTCAGTTGCCAAAGACTCAGCAGGTGGGCTATTTTGAGAGCCAATTTTGTCATCACGCCTCACGCTTTCTTGGCGATTCGGGTTCATGCTGTTTAATTCAATGCTCATAATGCATCTCGCTTAATTTCTATTACTGATAATATCGACCACGGCTAACATATCTTTAATCTATTTTGTTAAATGATGCAAAAGCATCACAAAGGCACTGTTACCATGCCCTGGGAGAGTACTTGTGCCTTAATTATACGCTTCGATTTTAGGTTTTTAACCGGGATTTGTTGTCCATGAACGCCATTTCGCAGCGCCTCGCCTTTCATCTCAATTCTAATGCTGCGATTTTTTGCAACAATAAGCACCTCGTCACCCTTGTTGATAATGCTGGGCGCTACCAGAATAGAAGGGGTAACAATACGATCTGCCTTGACATTGCGCTTCAGCTTCATACCGATGATATCGTCAAGTTTGGTAAATGCTGGATAACGGCTTTGGTTAATGATGACTTCGTCTACGCGCAGATCGCTTGCGTTTAGGCGAGTGCCACGCGCTAAAGGCCGGCTTGTGACGACCTGTGGGCCATATATTTCAACTGAAATCGGCACATAAATCTTCCAGGGCTTTGCGCCCACACAGGAGACTAATAAAGTGTTGTGTTTACTTTCAAAAAAACTTCTAGACGGCTTGAATTTAACGTCTGCCTTGCATGTATTAAGTTGAAGTCGCGGATCAATACTGCCGATTTCATAGGTAATGCGGAAACCCTTTGCCGTAATATTTTTTAGTTCTACATCTAAATAATTTTGGAGTTCGGCCGTTAGCCTTTCCATGTAGGGCAGGGGCGCTGAATGCAGTTGTGCTGAAAACACCAAAAGAAAGCTTATAAACCCTAAAGCTAAGCTATTAAATTTCATTTTTTATCCTATCCTATTGGTCTAAGGTTTTTATTGAACCGTTAGGGCTTGCTGAAACTCTGTCTTGTGAAGCTCTTAAGCAAGCACCGCGCCGCATTTGTTAGCGGTTCTATTTAAAAGGTAAATGCAACTTTTTTATTCGCAATGAGGGTCAAGAATGTCAGGCATTCTAGATAGCGTTAATCAACGAACCCAATTGGTTGGTCAAAATCGTCTCGAACTTCTTTTATTCCGTTTAAGCGGTGCCCAAGTTTACGGCATCAATGTTTTCAAGGTTAAGGAAGTCTTACAGTGCCCAAAGCTAACCAGTATGCCAAAAAGTAGTGCGATGGTGCGCGGGGTGGCACACATTCGTGGTGGTACCATTCCAATTTTAGATATGGGTCTCGCGACCGGGCAGAGGTCTGTTGCCCCTGACGATGCGGCGCTCTCCGAACGCTTTGTTATTATTACCGAATATAATCGAAATACGCAGGGCTTTTTGGTCGGAGGAGTCGAACGTATAGTCAACCTGAACTGGGAAGAAATTCATCCACCACCGAAGGGTTCCGGGCGTGATAACTACTTGACTGCGGTGACTGAGATTGACGGTAAACTCATCGAGATCATTGATGTAGAAAAAATCTTGGCTGAAGTAGCCCCTGTCAATAATGATCTTGCCAGCGAATATATTGAAGAACAGTCGGCAAAAAATTCACAGCATAAGATAAGGATTCTAGTCGTCGACGACTCGGTGGTTGCTCGTAAGCAAATCGAGCACTGTCTTAGCTCTATAGGGCTGGAAATTGAGTTAAAGAATGATGGCTTAGCCGCTTATAATCATCTTCGTGAAATCACAGCTGATGGAAGTTCAGCGAGTGATCACTACACGCTAATGATCTC
Organism: uncultured Oleiphilus sp.; assembly: GCA_913020245.1. Lineage (GTDB taxonomy): Bacteria > Pseudomonadota > Gammaproteobacteria > Pseudomonadales > Oleiphilaceae > PZPK01. Next base: position 2,947 of record CAJWAD010000007.1, on the reverse strand, counting down.
TGACGTTGAAATGCCTGAAATGGACGGTTACACGCTTACGACTAAATGTAAATCTGATCCCGCTCTGGCTTCGCTATACGTTATGCTGCATACATCGCTGAGTGGCGTTTTTAACCAAGCGATGGTTCAAAAAGTCGGTGCCGATGATTTTATGGCCAAATTTAATGCAGATGAATTGACCGATAATGTGATGGGTGTTGTCGACAGATTGATTGGTCAGCAATAATTCAAGGCGACGCTAAGAGATATTTAATGAGTAAAAGTTTAACGCCGACGAGCTATCAAGCCTTCTGTGACTTTTTAGAGAATGCTTGCGGGATTCTGTTAGGTGCCGGCAAAGAATATCTAGTCTCGAGTCGCTTACGACCTTTGTTTCAGGAAAATGGTCTGGAGAATATGGATCAGCTTTTGGCGAAAGTTAAAGGCTTTTCAGGGCGAGACTTAAAGCAGCAAGTCATTGATGCTATGACAACAAACGAAACCTTATGGTTTCGCGACATGCATCCTTACAATTATTTGCAGGAAACGCTCGCGGAAGAGCTCGTTAAAAAGGCGAAAGGTCGCGCGGTTAGAATTTGGTCCGCAGCATGTTCAACTGGACAAGAGCCCTACTCATTGTCTATTTGTTTGGAAGAGGTCGCTCGACGAAAGCCCGGTATGCTTGCATCGCGTTTTGATATTGTGGCGACGGATATTGCGCCTTCAGTATTGCAGGCGGCAAAAATTGCAGAATATGACTCGCTTGCGTTAAGCCGTGGCATGAGCTCCGAGCGCTTGAATATGTTTTTTGATCCTCTCGATAAAGGAAAAGAACAATGGAAGGTAAAAGAGGGGATTCGTCGGCGTGTGACCTTCAGAGCGTTAAATTTACAAGAGAGCTATATTGGTTTGGGCGGCAAACTCGATTTAATTTTTTGTCGTAATGTTTTGATTTATTTTTCTGCCGATAACAAGAAAAAAATCTTAGAAAAGATGCACAAACAACTAAACAGGGGCGGGGTGTTAATTCTTGGTGCATCGGAATCACTTGGTACCGCGGGTGATTTATTTGAGATGAAGCAATACCCTAATGGTCTGATCTATATTGCCAAATAATACTTCGAAACTGATATGAAATATCTGTTAACGTTTTTTGAATAACAATAAGATATGGATCGTGATTGTATTTAATTATGCAGTCGTAGCGCGTTGCACTGCTTATTAATCTTGGCTATTTTCTCTAAGTCGCTGTACAGAATTTGTGGTAGACCAACCCTCATTTGCTTATTAGTAGGCTTGCATGGCGCGCCATTGTTTATGGGTATCATTAGTCTAAGTATTACCGCAACATGACTGTTTGCAGAATTTTTTGAGTAACGAGAGATTTATGAATTTCCTAGTTTGTTTTACTATCAAAAAAGCTAATTACTTACAATAATCCGAATGCCATAAGAAATTTTCGTTGATCGTAATGTGAGCATATTTATTTTCATAGGTTAATACTAATGAGTACGAGAAATTATAATTCTTTCCTAGATACAGCATTATCTGAGGGATTAAATATAAATAAAGGAATTGAGAGGCGCTGTGTTGACGGTGTTTATGGGATGTATGCAACTAAAAAAATACCGAAGCTAGAACAATTAGTGCGGTTTCCTCTAAACAAGTTATTGGCGACGAATGAGGGTTTAGACTATCCCGAGTCTTTTACCAAGGAGATTCGATATTTTTACACATGTACAAAAAATATTTCTGAATCAAAAAGACCATGGTTTTATTTCGACAATTTTTATCCTCTAAAAGATATTAAAAAATCTCATGTATATTTCGCCAAAGATAGTGAACTACAAGGAATTAGACAAGCATCTCCGATACTCTTTCAGTATATCAAGATCGCTCAAACTCGGATTAATAAACATATAGAGGAAATAAAATCTTTTGATAAAAACATTGATCAGGATGTTTTACTGACAGTTATAATAAATTCTCAGCAGCGGTCATGGGATGATGTGGGTTTTATCCCAGTCTTGGATTTATTTAATCATTCTGAGGTGGATGGACTAGCCAGGAGGGTAGATGATGAAAATGCATACTTAGTAGCTGGGCAAGATTTAGAACCGGGAGATCAAATTTTTATTAATTATGGTCAGAAGGATATGTACTTCCATGCTATTGATTATGGCTATTTCGATCCGAATAGTCTGCATAATATAGACCTTGGCCTGCGCACAAATTTCACGGCACAGACTACCGCTCAAAAGCAAACGTTCCGCCGACTTAATTCAATAATGAATTTGGTATCCAAAGAAAATCCGGATAAATCTATTGATTACAATATTGCTATTGGGGAGGTGTTTCTTGGTGAGACGGCGCCAAACTATTTAGCAATGTTGCTGTTTTATGAAACGTGTTTTCGTTCAGATCAGGATCGAAATAATAAGACGCTACATGGGAAACTAATTAGGAACAGGGCAGAAGGGTTTATTACATCTATGAAGAGCTTCAACAAAATTTATGACGTCATATCAAGCGACATTCCGTCAAAATTTATTTATCTTCGAAAAATGCTAGAAAAAGAGCATGAAATTTTGAATGCGAACATCGCATGGGCAAAACAGCAAAGTGCTGGGCGTTTGTTACGTTGATAATTTTTTTGTATGTTTCTCAGCACTAATTTGTTTACATTGGTTTGCAAAACTTTTGCATACTCATCAAAAAATATCTTTTGTAATTGACGAGACAGCGCTCTGAGTGTCGTTTCGGCATACTACTCGAGGATTCTCTTGCATTTATGACAGCTGTTTATTAAATTAGCGCCGGCTTTATAAGTGACAACCAGTTTCGTTTTGACTGCATTGCACCTCTACAAAGCAAAAGTTTGGTGAGGTGGCCGAGTGGCTTAAGGCGCACGCCTGGAAAGTGTGTAACGGGAAACCGTTCGAGGGTTCGAATCCCTCTCTCACCGCCA
>CAJWAD010000006.1 GCA_913020245.1 uncultured Oleiphilus sp. | reverse complement strand
CAAATCGCTTATGAGCAGATCGACTCCTTCTGTGATCCGGATCAAAGTAGTTTCGACCCAGGTATTTCAAACACTTTTGATCCGAGTGATTTCGCTGTGTGCGGTAACGGAGAAAACGTTCGGCCGGTTGCTAAGTCACAATGTGACGGCTCTGAAGCTGGCGAGAAAAATGAAACGAATCGCATCCGATCAAACACCTTTGATCTCGGCGAAAATCTAACGGGCTTTAAACGTTTACGGGTAGAGCTGGACTATGAAAATAACGAAACGCGTTTTTATACATCTGACTATAACGAGGCAACCTTCGATTCTGACGGCACAACTGTAATAAAAGACCCAACCGGCTGCGAAAAACAAGCTATTCTCGATGAATTAGCCGAGCAAACACCTGATACAGCGGTAAGCCTTACGATTATTGAGGACCCAGGCTTCGACGTAATTACTACCACCGATGCAGATGGCGATGAAGTCATACAGGAACCAGCGCCTTTGTTTACTTATGATGGGCTAGTAGTGCCAGCTCGCCAATAGCGTGCATTAAGCGCATCGGTTGTGCACGACCATACTAAGTGGGGGTTGACCTACTCATAGTGCGGGCGTCGTACGACACCATATGCGAGGTTTGTTCGGCATCCTTTAAGACCGGCGCATCCGCTTAGCAGTATTTCCAGCTGACCATACACCAGCCCCGCCAGCCAACAAAGATCTCCCTCTTATCGTTGATTAACGAATAGTCCCGTTCACTCGCGTTTACATGGCCAAAAGGAAAGGTCGTGTGTAATGATCGACAATTAAGGCGACAAAAAGGAGCATTAAGTAGCTAATCGAAAACTTGAAGGTGCTAATTGCCGCGTCTTTGTGTGAGTTTCTGATCATGCGAATTGACCATTGCAAGAAACGCAAGCCAAGTAGCATGGCGCTTGCCAGATAAATCACGCCACTCATCCCCGTTAAATAGGGAAACACCGTTATGACAATGAGTATCAAGGTATAAAGTAGAATATGTAATTTTGTGAAGCGTTCACCGTGCGTCACCGGCAGCATGGGGATACCAACGCTTGCATACTCTTCTTTTCGATGAATAGCCAAGGCCCAGAAATGTGGCGGTGTCCAAGCGAAAATGATTAACACAAGTAATAAGGCATTTGGATCAATATAACCCGTTGACGCCGTCCAACCTAACAGAGGCGGTGCGGCACCAGCTAAGCCGCCAATCACAATGTTTTGTGGTGTTGCACGCTTTAAGTAAAGCGTATAAATCAATGCATACCCAATAAGAGATGCAAGGGTTAACCACGCCGTTAAGCTGTTGATATACACCATCAATATGGCCATGCCCAACACACCAATAATAATGGCAAAGGCCAAGGCTGAATACGCATCCACTTTACCCTGTGCGATTGGACGGTTGCGTGTGCGCGCCATGTGAATGTCAATACGTCTGTCCACAATATGGTTAATCGCCGCGGCGGAGCCTGCCATTAAGCCTATCCCGAGATTACCTAAGATGAGTACATCCCATGACGGAAGGCTATACGTCGCCAGCAGCATGCCAATCACCGACGTCAATAACATAAGCGCCACAACTTTTGGCTTACAAAGTTCTAAATAATCTTTCCAACTCGCTGAGGCAGCGACGCCTACTGCATTTGTCTTCATACGTTAGTCCACTTTATTTTTGTTTGATCCGACTAAGTTGATAATTGAGGTTTACGAGGCTTAATAACAATAAAGCGCCGACCGCATTATGCGCAACTGCAATCGACAAAGGTATTAACCAAATCACATTGCTTAACCCTAAAGCAATTTGAACAACCAAAACAATGAAAACAGCCAATACAGCTTGTTTCAACACCCGGTGATTCAATAATTTTCTTAAACTGAAAAACATATAGATGAAGTAAGCAGTCAATAACAGCGCTCCGATACGGTGCGATACCTGAATAGCAACGCGACTTTCGTTATCGAGTAGGCCACCCAAGTAATTTGGACCAATACTTTGGAATAAATCAAAGCCCTGCGCAAAATTCATTTCGGGCCAGTAAGCGCCTTGGCAAGTAGGCAGTTCGTCACCACAAGCCAACGCTGCGTAGTTCGAGGCGGTCCACGCACCCAAGAAGATTTGAATCACCGTAAGGATTAATGCCAGCACCGCGAGACGTTTCATATGTGCAAGCGCCGACGAACCGATATCAAAAGATAGGGGTTCATGCGCACGCGTGCGCAAGAATAATAAAAACAATAAAGAGAGCGTTGCGAACCCACCTAGTAAATGAATCGACACAACTTGAGGCCAAAGTTTTAGGGTCACCGTCCACATACCAAATAAACCCTGACAAATCACAAGCACCAACAAGCCTGCTATGTGCAACTTCGGTATGCCGTTAAGCACTGATGGCTGAGCAGAAGATTTTGGCTGAGCGGCTACTGAACGCCGCGATGACCAGAACGTATAAACCGACAAACAAAGAATTACGAAGCCTAAGGACGTTGCAAAATAACGATGAATCATCTCCGGCCAGCCTTTATCTACTTCAACTGGAGCCTCTGGAAAACGCGCCTCTGCAATTGCAATATCTTGCGCCGTCATTGGTACGCCAATAAACCCATAACAGCCGGGCCAATCAGGACAACCAAGCCCTGCATCGACCAAACGCGTCCATGCCCCTAGCATTACGACCACAGCCGCCAACCCCGTTGCAGCAAGCGCTGCCCAAGCAATACGCTTTCTTAGCGGCACGTCAGAATTCTTGCTTTTCATTCTAAATGCTCCCCCTTCAAAGCTCTAACCAATGTTAGACAGCTTCAGCAAACGTTTTAAATCGGCAATCATGTCATAACCCGTATGTGAAGCGTCGTACTGCAGAACCATATTCCCAAGTGGATCGACAAGCCAAAGCTGCCAGGATTCTGTCGCATCTACCTCCGCATTTACAACCACAGCACCTCTCTCGGCAGCTTGTTGCGAGAAACTTTCTTGGTCTATGACGCTAGACCAAAGTTGAATATTCGGATAAGTTTCTAGCACTTCCGCCTGCTGGGCATCAGACGCCGACAAAGTTATCGCTCGTGCGACACGCTCCATCTCTCGGCCCATCGAAATATTTACCTGCCTGACTGTATGCAAGAGATCTTTACAAGCCAATTCACAGCTTCCGTTGCCTAATAATAACAATACCCACTTGTTATCCGTTTGCACGTAGACACCATCTCCATCTGCCGCGTAACCCAGCACGGATAGAGGGATGGGCGGCAGCACTAAATTTCCTTTATTCGTCTTCGAACTAGGGATCGCCATCCCACCAAAATACATCGTAAACGCAAAGATCACCGGCACCACCGCGATCGCAAAAATGCCCAGCAATTTAAATTGATTCTTACGAATAACGTTTGGATCATTCCGATCCGGTTGCTTCGGGGTATTCATCGCCTCTGTCACTGTATACCTACTTTTCTGCGTGTTCGTCTCGTTCGACAAGTTTATATGACGCAACGGCCGTCAAAATAATGAGTGCAGCACTCATCGCAAACCATTGCCATGCGTAAGCTAAATGTTTTTCAGGGCCCACCTCGGCAGTTTTCCAATCGATACGGTAAGCGCCGGGCTGCTCCGAATTTGCCAATCTAAATTCTTTCTGCCAGTTCAATGCTTGAGGCAAATAGCGGCTCAGTTCGGACCAAGCCAACGTCGGGATACGTCTCGGCCATGGGTTATTCGCGAAGCTTTCAGCCGTGTACTCGTCAAGCAATGGTATCTCTCCATCACTTACATAAAAAAAGCCTTCTAAACTGATTGGCTGTTCGCCGGGTCTTCCGTGCAGTCGCGGCGCTTCTGAGCGGTATTTTGGTGCAGGCAACCAGCCTCGGTTTACTAACACCTGTCGCCCATCCTCCGTACTGAAGCGACTCAACAGCTCATAACCCACCTTGCCTTGGTAGATTTTATTATCGAGCAAGAAGCTCTCTTGCTCATATTGACCCGATATAATCACCGGACGAAAATTCTGAAGTTCGCCTGCGGAAAGCTCAGATAATGCTTGCGCAGGTAACGCAGACCGACCTTGCTGATCTGCCAACATTTGCGCTTTGTAGTCAGCCCGATCCAACTGCCAGAAGCCCAAGAATAAGGTGAGGGGCAAAAAAATGAGACAAAATAAACCAATCTTCAGTAAAACTTTAGAACTTGCTTTCTGTGTTTGATGCACTTCTTCCAACACTACGACTGCCTACTTCTATTTTAGTCGACTTGCTTTCACCTAGCTCAAGAACACCCTTTACTCTTTAACCTTGTTGTCGCTACACTCGGTAAAAACGAAGAGGACATACCATGCTCAAAGTTATCATCGGCTTATTACTCATCGGCGTCGTCATCAGCCTTTTCTCAGGACTGGTCTTTTTAGTCAAAGACGATGGAAAATCAAAACGCCTTGTCTACTCGCTCGCCGTGCGTGTTTCCCTTGCCGCACTCATCGTTTTGCTCGTTGCTATTGCGCTTTACACGGGCGAAATCGAACTTAATGCCTCGCCTGTATAGAGCGCCGGACGTCGAGTTAAGTCTTTATAGCAATTTTCAGCGCTGCTTCGACGTCGTATCTCAGGTTGAGTTAAAGGATGTAGACCATAAAAAACAAGCCCAACCACACTACATCAACGAAATGCCAATACCAGCTAGTTGCCTCAAAAGCGAAGTGGTTGTCTTTGTCAAAGTGCCCTTTTCGAATGCGGAAATACATAATAATTAACATTAACGTGCCTAAGGTAACATGCGCACCATGAAAGCCCGTCAGTAGAAAGAACGTCGTACCATAAATACCTGACTCCAGCGTCAAATCTAAGTCATTATATGCTTCAACATACTCTTCACCTTGAAAAAACAAAAACACACAACCCAGCACGATTGTCGCGATTAACCACATTTTCAATGCGTTGCGTTTGCCCTCTTTCAGCGCGTGATGGGCAAACGTTACGGTGACACTAGACGCGACTAACAATACCGTATTCAGTAAAGGTAAATGCCATGGATCAATTAAGGCTTTTGGGCCAGGGTAGAGCTCTGGATTTGGATTCGCCATTAATGGCCATGTCGCTTCAAAACCAGGCCAAAGCAACTCACCTGTCGAGGCATTTGCACCTTCACCGCCCAGCCATGGCACGGATAAGACACGAACATAAAACAACGCACCAAAAAACGCGGCAAAGAACATCACCTCTGAGAAGATAAACCAGCTCATACCCCATCGGAACGAACGATCCATTTGAGCACTATACAAGCCCTCCCTACTCTCACTGATCACATGACCAAACCAGCCAAACAGCATATAGGCCATCATGAAAGCACCGGTGAGAAACACCAACCAAGACATCCCAGTACTTTCATTGGCTGAGCCTGCGTTAATTATGTTGGCCGCACCCACTGCCGTCATGAATAACCCAATGGAGGCAATGATAGGCCAACGGCTCTGGGCGGGGACATAATAACTCGATTCTGCACTCATTATTTTAAACTCCTTTATGGTTAGACGATGCGCATTATCGTTTGCGTTCGTCTATTTCTTATTTTTAACGCACCGCTAACTCATTTTTATTTTCTGTTTCAACATCTAACAAAGCCTCGGTCTGATCAAACAATGTGTAGGACAATGTCAAGGTGCTTAAATGATCAGGTAATGCTTGATCCACCACGAATCTCAGCGGCATTAGCACTTCTTCACCCGGCTCCAAAGTCTGCGACGTAAAACAGAAACATTCAGTTTTATGAAAGTAGCCGGTTCCCTCGGACGGGGACAAACTGGGTACAGCTTGGGCAATCATTCGCTTGCTTGTTGGGTTCTTAGCGTAATAGTTCACCTCAGCCATCGCACCGGGATGTACCTTAATTTGAAATTCAACTGGGCGAAATTCCCAAGGCATACTTTCGTTATTGTTGGCGATAAACTGCACGCGAACACGACGACTTTCGTCAACCTGTTGCTTTCCCGCTTCCGCTTCCGAGTACTGCCCTCGCGTTTTCCCGTTTAATCCTGTCACTTCGCAAAAAACGTCATACAAGGGCACCAAAGCAAAACCGAAACCAAACATTGCGACCACCGCAATCACTGATTTAGCAATAGTCCGTCGATTCTGCCCTTGATGTCCCATTAACCCTCAACTCACTCTACTTAATTTCTGGCGGGGTCGAAAAGGTGTGGTAAGGCGCGGGAGATGGAATTGTCCACTCTAAGCCTTCAGCACCTTCCCAAACTTGATCTGTCGCGGGCTTGCCACTTCGGATCGCCTGAATCACTAAATACAAAAACAAGAGCTGTGTGGCGCCAAAGGTAAACGCCCCGACCGACGAAATACTGTTGAAGTCAGCGAACTGCAAGGCATAGTCTGGAATACGGCGCGGCATACCGGCCAATCCCAAAAAGTGCATGGGGAAAAACGCGAGATTCATTCCCACAAATGACATCCAAAAGTGCCATTTCGCCAGCGTTTCGCTATACATATTGCCACACCACTTCGGCAACCAATAATACACCGCAGCAAAAATACCAAAGATTGCACCAGGCACCAGCACATAGTGAAAGTGCGCGACGACGAAATACGTATCATGGTATTGGAAATCGGACGGCGCGATCGCCAGCATCAAACCTGAAAAACCGCCAATTGTGAATAAAATGACGAACGCAATAGAGAACAGCATCGGTGCTTCAAAGGTTAATGAACCTCGGAACATCGTCGTTACCCAGTTAAACACTTTCACGCCTGTCGGCACCGCGATTAACATGGTTGCATACATAAAGAAGAGCTCACCGAACAATGGCATACCGACGGTAAACATATGATGCGCCCAAACGATAAAAGACAAAATGGCGATGGACGCAACGGCATATACCATCGAATGGTAACCGAATAAGGGCTTGCGACTAAACGTTGGTATAATCTGCGAAACCACACCAAAGGCAGGTAATATCATGATATATACTTCGGGGTGGCCAAAGAACCAAAACACGTGCTGAAACAATACCGGATCCCCACCACCGGCGGCATCAAAGAACGACGTGCCAAAGTGAACGTCCATCAGCATCATGGTTACCACGCCCGCAAGCACCGGCATCACCGCAATCAACAAGAAGGCCGTAATCAACCAAGTCCAAACGAATAGCGGCATTTTCATCAGTGTCATACCGGGCGCTCGCATATTCAAGATCGTTGCGACCACATTAATCGCCCCCATAATCGAGGAAATGCCCATCATATGCACACCGAAAATAAAATAGGTTACGGTATCTGGTGCGTACGTCGTCGATAACGGCGCATAGAAAGTCCAGCCAAAGTTGGGGCCGCCGCCTTCCATAAACAGGGTGCTAAGCAGCAGACCAAACGCAAATGGCAATATCCAGAAGCTCCAGTTATTCATCCGAGGCAACGCCATATCCGGTGCGCCGACCATCATCGGAATCAGCCAATTGGCAAGACCGACAAACGCAGGCATTACTGCCCCGAATACCATGATCAAACCATGCATGGTCGTCATTTGGTTGAAGAATTCAGGCTCCACCAACTGCAAACCTGGCTGAAAAAGTTCGGCACGTATGGTCAACGCCATACAGCCGCCAATCAAAAACATAGCAAAACTAAACCATAGGTACATCGAACCAATATCTTTGTGGTTCGTTGTGAATAACCAACGGGCTATGCCCTTGGGTGGACCATGATGCTCATGCTCATCGTGGATTGGGTTGTCTAATACCGCGCTCATAAGCCCTCCTATTTATTTCTGTAATCAACGACGTCTGCCGCAGAGATGTTTTCACCCGTGTCATTCCCCCAAGCGTTCCGCTCATAGGTTACGACTGCCGCAATGTCTACGTCACTAAGTTGATCGCCGTATGCCTGCATCGCTGACCCTGCTATCCCGTCGACCACCACTTCAATATGCTTTTGGATATCATTAAGCGCGATGTCGCTCCCTTTTAATGCGGGGAATGCTGGCGGAATACCTGCACCATTGGGTTGGTGGCAAGCCGCACACGTTTTAAGATAAACCTCTTCGCCGCGCTGCATTTGCTCTTCAAGCGTAAACGTAAGCGCCGCCAGTGCAGCCGCCGCTTTTGCTTGCTCTTGCTTTTGAATTATCCAGTCGTCATATTCGGCCTGTTCCACTGCTCTGACCACGACGGGCATAAAGCCATGATCTTTACCACACAACTCCGTACATTGACCTCGATAGATACCAGGCTCGTTTATTCGGGTCCAACTTTCATTAATAAAACCAGGAATAGCATCTCTCTTTACGGCAAAATCAGGTACCCACCAGGAGTGAATAACGTCATTGGCGGTAACGAGGAAGCGAATTTTCTTATTAATCGGCACAACAAGGGCGTTGTCCACTTCTAACAAGTAATTTTCGTTCTTTTGAGCGGCGTTATATATTTCATCTTTTGGCGTCGATAAACTGCTGAAAAAGTTAACATCTTGCCCCAGATATTCGTAGCGCCATTTCCACTGGTAACCTGTGATTTTTATATCCACATCGGCGTCGCTAGTATCGTACATGTCGATTAGCACCGTTGTTGCCGGGATAGCCATCACAATCAATATAATTGCAGGCACGATGGTCCAAAGGATCTCGACCGTCGTATTATCATGGAAGTTTGAAGCCACCGCACCTTTGCTTTTGCGGTGTTTGAAGATTGAGTAAAACATTACACCAAACACTACGACGCCAATCGCCACGCAGATCCAAAAGATCGTCATGTGCAGGTCGTAGACGGAATGACTAATATCAGTCACCCCGCGTGTCATGTTTACTCCATACTCTGCGCTAACATCCGCTGCATAAAATGCAGACAGCAGCAGACTTAGCGCCCCTAAACCTAGGCGTGATCGCATACGGGTCTCCACAGATTTTTTATTGTTGTTGCTGTGAGGCTTCTATACTGCACTACTCGCAGAAGCTCAAGTAACAGTTACTATTTTTATGGTTCGATTGAGTATAGCGGTGAAATTTTAAGAGGCGCAATGCTTTTTTTACAATATCCTTACAAATTTTTATCAATGAGAACAATTTGCACGTTTAACGGGAATCCTACGGTTTCGGCGGCTCAATAATTTTAACCAGGGTAACCTCTGTTTCAGCTTGATCATCCTCGTATTGATTCACACGCGTATCCAGCTCATCTACCTGCACGGCGGCCACTTGCTTCTCAAGAAAGTCGCACGCCACACACTCCTTGAAACGGCCCTCCTCATTGTCGTAACTCACTAGGCGATCCATCGCACCACAGCGCGGACAGACTGCCCCAGCAATAAATCGTTTGGTTGTCATACCTCTATACCCATTTGCCCCAATAGCGCATCGACCCGCGCCTCGCGACCTCGAAACGATTTAAACATCACGGATATGTCGCGCGACCCACCCAATTCAAGCAGCTCACTGCGAAATCTTTTACCCGTTTTAGCGTTAAAAATACCCTCTTCCTCAAATGCGGAAAACGCATCCGCCGCAAGCACCTCAGCCCATTTGTAGCTGTAGTAACCTGCCGCATAGCCCCCTGCGAAGATATGCGTAAAGGCATGACTAAAGCGAGCGTAATTCGGAGGCTGAATCACAGCGAATTGATCCCGCACCTGCTTAAATATTTCGGCAATCTTTGTTTCGCCCGCGCGGTAATCGCGATGCAATATAAAATCGAAACTTGCAAACTCCAACTGTCGCGCCATCAACATGCCGGCATGGTAGTTTTTCACCTGCAAAAGCTTCTGCAAATCGGTGTCTGGTAAGCGCTCACCCGTCTCATAATGACCACTTATCAATGCTAAGCCTTCACCTGCCCAGCACCAATTTTCCATAAGCTGGCTTGGCAACTCCACTGCATCCCAGGGCACACCGCTAATGCCCGCAACATCCGGCAGGTCTATCGTCGTGAGGCAATAGTGCAAAGCATGGCCGAATTCATGGAAAAGAGTCGTTAATTCCTGATGCGTCAGTAGGCTTGGCCGGTCTTTGTCTGGTGGCGTAAAGTTACAAACCAAAAATGCGATGGGCAAACGCAGTTCTCGCTGCAAATGCGAACGGCGATGACACGAGCCTACCCATGCACCACCCCGCTTACCCTCTCGCGCATAAAAATCCATGTACACATACGCCAACGTCTCCCCTTGTCGAGACAAAGCAAAACACTTCGTATCGGGATGCGGCGTTTTAGCGTCTTTGTGCTCCGACACATCGACATCAAATAGACGCTTAGTAATCTCAAACAGCCCGTCAAGCACCCTAGGGAGCGGAAAGTAAGCTCGAATCTTTTCTTCCTCAACTTCAAATTTTTGCTGCTTAAGAGACTCACTTAAGAACAACACATCCCAAGCTTCGATAGAGTCGTAACCGTATTTCTCACGCGCAAACTTGGCTAATTGTGCCTTTTCTTGAAGGGCTAGCGCTTTGGACTTTTCTCCCAACTGCGTCAAAAAACTCATGACCTGCTCAGAACTCTCCGCCATTTTTCTCTCAAGCGATAGATCAGAAAAATTATCGAAACCTAATAGGCTTGCCATCTCTTTACGTAACCTTAAGATCTTTTCGATCACCGAAGAATTATCCCATTGCTTATCACTCGCCTGCTCTGAGGCGCGCGTTAAATAAGCCCGGTACATCTCTTCACGTAGATCGCGATTTTCGGCATACGTCATCACCGGCAAATAACTTGGCATTTCTAGGTCTATCAACCAGCCACCCTCATGCTCTTTGTCCACCGCTTTTGTGGCAAACATGCGCTTCGCTGAGTCAGGAACTCCCAATAAATCCTGCTCGCTTACGATATGCTTACGCCAAGCTTGTGTGGCGTCTAGCACGTTTTCTGCAAATTGATTTGTCTGCGTCACCAACTCTTTTTTAATACTGGCCAGCCTTATTTTTTTATCGTCCGGCAAGGCGACACCAGATAGGCGAAAATCACGGAGAATATTAAGCAAGCTCTTTTGCGCCGCTTCATTGAGCGCTGAGTACTCTGCACTGTCCGCAATCGATTGATAAGCAAGGTAGAGTTCTTTATTTTGACCTCTCTGCGTATGGTAATCCGTTATTTCTGCAGACATTTGCTTATAAAGTTCACGAAGCTCCTCACTATCAAGCACTGCCTTGTAGTGCGACATCAACGACCAAACATGACTCAATTTCTCTTCCGCAATCGCCAGCGGTTGAGCAAACGTCCCCCAAGAACGCACGTCTGCGGCTAATAACTCGCTCAATAGAGCTCGATTCTCTGCCATAAGCTGCTGAAGTGCGGGTTTAAATTGGGTGATTTTTATCTGATCAAAGGCAGGCAATTTAGAGGGCATTAACAAGGGGTTTGTCATGAAAAAACTCGCAACTATTATTGTCGCTACGTATCACATCAGTAGCTTTGAAAAATCATTAGGTTTAAGGTTACTAATACTTCCCAATGTAAACCAGTGGTGGGCAATTAAAATTGCCGTAAATCACAAACTATAAAACATAATGCTATGACGATTCGCTCTTACTTCCAATATAAACCCAACATAGAAAAAGGGGTGTTCATTGACCCTAGCGCGCTTGTTATTGGCCAAGTTCAGATCGGAGAGGACAGTTCAATTTGGCCCATGACCGTGATCCGTGGTGACATGCACCGCATCCAGATAGGCAAACGAACAAGCATCCAAGATGGATCAGTATTACACATTACGCATGCTAGCGACTTTAACCCGGGCGGTTACCCACTCGTTATTGGTGATGAGGTAACCGTTGGCCACAAGGCTCTATTGCATGGCTGCACTATCGGCAACAGAGTGTTAGTGGGTATGGGTGCTATTGTTATGGACGGCGCCGTCATCGAAGACGAAGTAGTGCTAGCAGCGGGCAGTCTGGTTCCGCCCGGTAAGGTGCTAACCTCCGGCAAATTGTATCGAGGCAGCCCTGCAAAAGAAGCACGAGATCTAACACAAAAAGAACTCAACTTCTTCCGGTATACCGCTGGAAATTATGTAAAATTAAAGGATAAGCATCTGCAAGCAACAGCGCCACCACCAAAGCAGGCTCCAACCAAAGCCTCTAAATGACGCTACTGAGCACCGTTTTTACGCAAGACCTCAATGTATGGCGCCGCTTTGGCAAACCCTGACATACGCTCGAGCAAGGTCACACCGTCGGGGTTTCGGGCGCTGATATCTCGACCCGCTTCGACAAAATAAGGGACAAATCGCGCGAAAAACTCGGGGGTCATATATTGGTAAGCCTCTTTCAATACAAAGAAATCTGGATTGATATCGTCACGTGGAATCAAATCCAAAAATGACTGAATCCGCTCATCACTCCACTCTTCGCCTTCAACTTTTGGCTGACTTGGACCGCTCATGCTCATTACTCCGTAAACATTTGCGGCCATTATAGCGATCCAAACAACTTTGGCTAGAAGTCAAAGCCTCGACTTTCACATTCTGGATCGAAAATGCTGATTTCAACACGACGATTTTTCGCTCGATTCGCGATCGAATCGTTAGGCACTAAAGGGTTGGTTTCGGCGCGACCCGTCGCACTAACACGATTTGGATCGATCTTATTATTAAAAATAAGCTGGTGCACCACACTTACCGCTCGCGCTGCGGACAAGTCCCAGTTTGATCGAAAGCGATTTGACGTAACCGGCAAGTCGTCTGTGTATCCCGACACAACAATCTGACCATTACAACCGGCTAGTACCTCTTCAATTTTCTCAATAATTGGGAACATTTCATCCATCAGCTCCTCACTACCCGAGCTGAAGATCGTCGCTTCAGAAAATCGAACGACTACTTTTTCTGAGTCATAAGTAACGTTCAATGCGTTTGATACAATCTCGGCCTCTAGTTCATCTACTAGGGTTTCGGTTAAGTTTTCGATATTTGGATCAATCTGCGTCACAAAATCAACGCCTTCTGACTGCTCTAACATCTCAACATCATCGGCCTCCATTTCCTCTTCAAATTGCGCAAATTCACGCTCAATCTGACTTACATCTTGCGCCGGAGGCGGCGGCGGGGGCGGCTCATCTTCAAATATGATTTGCCCCCCTGGACTCGACTCTAACAAAGAAAACCCAAACGCCTGCGATAACGATTGCGCCATCAATTCATATTTGTGAAGATCCATCTTAGAGAAGCTGAGTAACAAAATAAAAAACGTTAGCAACAGCGACATCAAATCAGCAAAAGTGATAATCCAACCACTATTACCTTCTTGTTTTTTTGGTCTTTGAGGGATTGCCTTCATACAGGCCTCTAAGCGTCGCTTGTCGCGAGCCGCTGCTTAGCAGTTAAGAAGGAGGATAAGACTTCAGAAATAACTTTCGGGTTTTGACCTTTCAAGATATTTTGAACGCTCGTGATGACCAACGTCATATTTCGGTGCTCTTCGACGGCCTTCATGCCTAATTTATCGGCAAGCGGGATCGCAAACACTTGCGCAATGAATGCGCCATAAAAAGTCGTCAACAATGCAACGGCCATAGCAGGGCCCACTGAACTCGGATCAGACATATTATTGAGCATTTGAACCAGACCCACCAGCGTTCCCAGCATACCCATACCCGGTGCGGTTTCCGCGATGCCCTTGAACACTCGTTCAGCAACCTCGTAGCGTTCGATGGATTGTTGCAGATCTTGAAGCAGGACCTCTTCGATGAATTCTGGCGGATGGCCGTCAATACATAACGAGATACCTTTCTGTAAAAAGACGTCGTCGATATCGGCATTTTCCAAACCTAAAATGCCTTCCTTTCGAACAATGCCTGCTAAATTACGCACCTGCTCTATCAGCAGAATAGGATTAACGGTTTTATCCATAAACACCGTCGCGAACGCAAGTTTGAACGCGGAGCCAAGAGTACTGATACGGAATTTTATAATCGTTATGAACATCGTGCCAATAAACACGATGGCGAGTCCTGGAACATTAACAAAATCAAGCAGGCCGGAGTCGAGCAAAATTGCCCCAACAATAATCGCTGCGCCAGCGATCAGCCCTATTAGGGTGGCGAAATCCATATATTCTAAATACCTAAGAGCACGTGCGCCCAAGGCGCCTTGTAGTTTTATAATTTATCTAATTGAACCCTAGTCGAGTAAGCAGACTAGTGCCAATTTTTACCGACTTTCCTCTATCTTATTTGCCAATCGCTCAACGCACGATTTTGTGCATGGCTGAATGCCTCGCCAAACACGAAATGCCTCAGCTGCCTGCTCTACCAACATACCCAACCCATCGAGACACAATGCTGCACCCTGAGCACTTGCCCAAACATTAAAACTCGTTTGTTCTTTGCCATACATCATGTCATAGACGACCGTATGCTGAGTAATTAAACGTCTTGCGATCGGCGGGGCGTCGCCGGATAAACTCATCGAGGTTGCATTGATGATTAAATCAAAGGTCCCATTTAAGGCGTCAAGATTCTCCGCAATGCATGGCGCATTCGCATTTTTCACAAACTTTTCTTTATATCGGCCAACTAATGCCTCAGCTTTAGCAGCGGTTCGATTTGTTAAAACAAGTTCGCTAGGGCTCTCCGCCATAAGTGGTTGAAAAACCCCCTTCGATGCGCCGCCAGCACCAAGCAATAAAATCCGCCGACCGGCTATCTTAATCGCGTTATTTTGTCGTAAATCGTTCACTAAACCGCAGCCGTCGGTATTATCACCCCATAACACGCCATTCTGCATATACAGGGTATTTACGGCCTCTGCGAACGCCGCACGCGGGCTGAGCTCATCACACATAGCAAACGCTTGCTCTTTAAACGGAACGGTCACGTTAAGACCTTTATTTTGCGGTTCAGCAAAAAAATTCTTTACGGTGCCCATAAACCCATCGAGCGGCGCTTCAATGGTTGTATATGCCAGTGCCTGGTTAGTCTGTTTTGCGAATAAAGTATGAATTTCCGGCGACTTGCTATGAGAAATAGGGTTCCCAATCACCGCATATTGATCGAGCGTCGCCATACTACACCCCTCCTATCCAGTCTCGTGGCACAAGGTAATCCGCAAGTCCCGCTTCTTCACTCCCAGTTTGTGGTTCAAAATTATACTCCCAGCGCACCAACGGTGGTAAGGACATTAAAATTGATTCGGTACGACCACCCGACTGCAATCCAAATAAGGTGCCTCGATCAAAGACCAGGTTAAACTCAACATAACGCCCACGACGATATAGCTGAAACTGGCGTTGATGCGCATCAAACGGCATGTCTTTTCGACGCTGCACAATCGGCAAGTAGGCGGACAAATAGCTATTACCAACCGCCTGCATATAAGCAAAACTTTTGTCAAAGCCCAACTCATTTAAATCATCAAAAAATAGGCCGCCAACCCCTCGGGTTTCGTCGCGATGCTTAAGATAGAAATAATCATCACACCATTTTTTATGCTTCTCGTATAAGGTCTCTCCATGCGCATCACACGCGGCTTTCGCTACTTGATGCCAGTGAACGCAATCCTCATCAAACCCATAACAAGGCGTGAGGTCGTAACCGCCGCCAAACCACCACACCGGCGCTGCCCCTTCCTTTTCAGCGATGAAAAAACGCACATTTGCATGCGATGTCGGCACATAGGGATTGAGCGGGTGCATGACTAGAGACACCCCCATGGCTTGAAAGGAACGACCCACCAGCTCTGGCCTTGCGGCGGTCGCAGCCGCTGGCAATTGAGCGCCCGATACGTGAGAGAAATTGACTCCACCTTTTTCGAATACTGCGCCGTCTTTCATCACGCGAGTTCGCCCGCCACCGCCTAAACCGGGTTCTCGCTCCCAGGCGTCCTCAACAAATTTCCCATTATCATCTGCGGCCTCTAAATTATTACAAATCGAGTCTTGTAAACTTAGAAGGTAGCTTTTTACTTGCTGTAGCATGGTTTGTCTCGTTTAAGCTCTCAAAATTTCTCGCGTTTTCAGATCGATGATTTGCGATGCCCGAGCGGCGCAACCTAATGAACCACTCAATACATAATCTAGTCGATCAGCAAAGTAACGCTGCACTTTTAGACGATTTAACGCTGATGGCATCCCGGCAGGATTAGCTGAAGTGGAGACCAATGCGCCGCCGAATGCTTCGCATAACGCAGCGCAAATCGGGTGCGCCGTTAGACGAATAGCCACACTCGTATGCTGGCCTTTGACCCAACACGGCACCAACTGTTGTTCGTCTTCGACCAACCAGGTAGTCGCTCGATCAGAGGCTTGTGATCGCGTTAAACACGCCTGCTGATCCGGCGGCAACGACCTCAACAACCGGCCAAAGTGCGCAGGCTTAGACCCAATAAGAATTAAACCCTTAGACATGTCACGGCCTTTTATCGTTAATATCCGTTGCACTGCATTTTGGTTGAACGGATCGCAACCTAAACCCCATACAGCCTCTGTCGGATAGGCTAACACACCACCCCGCGCAATAATTTGTGCGGCATATTGTGCTCGCCACTGAAAATATGGAATTGTCTTCGACATAGAAAAACCAGAAATTTAATCGGGCAAAGTGTACTTACTTCACTCGCTGATAGCCACCCGCGACCAAGGCAATCGCACCGCGCAACTCAAGATCTAGAAGCTTCTCACTCAATTCATCAAAATCTAAGTTTAAGCGCGCATACATCTCGTCAAAACTAATCGTCGCAGACCCTATTTCGCGCAGCAAAAAACATTCATCGGTAGAAGATATAACGTCGCTCGCTCGACCTTGATTCGAGTCATTACCTGCTGATATTTGCAACATGCTATCACTGTAGTGCGCCAACACATCGTCCGCACATTGCGTCAAACATGCACCCTGTTGAATAAGCTGATTGCAGCCTTGCGCCGTATCTCCTCGAATACTGCCGGGGATAGCAAAAACATCACGATTCTGCTCCAGTGCATAACGTGCCGTGATCAATGACCCACTTTTTAAGCCCGCTTCAATAACTAATACGCCGAGAGATAGCCCAGATACCACGCGATTACGCCGAGGAAAATTGGCAGGTTTTGGCGGCGCACCCAAGGGCATTTCAGTCATAACAAGCCCATTCTCGCTCAATTTTTGATGCAAACCCCGGTGCCCTGCTGGGTAAATCTTATCAATGCCAGTGCCCATGACGGCGATACTGGCACCAGCAACTGAGAGTGCTGCTGCATGCGCCGCGGCATCAATCCCCAATGCCAGGCCACTTACAATAGTTAAGCCGCGACTAGCTAATGCCGATGTAATCTCTTGGGTAATATCTAAGCCCTGCAAAGAGGGCTTCCGACTGCCAACAATCGCTAAACAAGGCTGGTGCACTAAATTTGAATTGCCTTCTAAATACAGAAGAGGCGGCGGCAGATATATCTCTTTTAACCTTTCTGGATAAGATGCACCTCCAAAACAAATAATTTCTCGGTTATCTTCAGCCAGCCAGTCTTCTATTTTTACCGGCAAGTGCAGGAAACTCGACTTTTCAACCTCTCGCATGACGTTACGCGCCATTGCCGGTTTTACGCCATTGTTCAGTAATGCACGGTAGCTTGTTTTGGTAATTGCTTCTATTGAGCCGATTGACTCAAACAGATGATGGAAAGTTTTCAGCCCTAAGCCGGATATTTGCGACAGCCGCAGGCAGGCCGCAAGAGTTTCTCGTTCATTCATTTGTTCTTCCTTGAACCATAAAAAAAGCCGCGCAATGCGCAGCTTTAATTGTCTAGATTATACTGTTTTTTGCAAGTGTACTAACTACAACCTGCGTTTTTTCAACCCCTTCGGATTATGGCACGCGCACTTCGTCTAGCACGGCTAATGGGCGCTGGGCTTTGAGTATCAGTCCATAACTTAGCTTGTCGAAGGTACGAAACACCATCATTAAACCCGCGCGCTGCGCTGGTAACTCCACACGCTCTTTGGTGTACGGATCAACCGTTGTACCGCCAGACTTATATACGGCGAACACATTGCCAATTTCCACCCCTTCGCGCGCCCCCAAATTGATAGTGACAACATGGTACTGTCCAATGTTGTTCACACCTGAGTCGACTGCAATCATTTTCCCCATCAACCCTTCTTTTGGTTTGCTCGGCGTAAAGGTTGAATTCAGTTCTCGATCTTCCGACACCAAAAGCCGATCGCCCTGTCGCACTTCCTCAGAAGAACGAAGGACACGCAGGGTTACGACATCATCGTCTTGCGCACTTACGGACGTGCTTGCGATAGCTCTAGCTTCAAGGCCAAGAAACTCACCGGAATCGGGATCGGTATAACGCTCGCTCTTACGATAAATCCCGAGCTTTTCAGCACCCTTTGCGTCACCTCTTGCGAAAATCTCATCCCCAGCGCCCGTAATCAAATGCGCCTCCTTACCAGAAAGTACATAAGGTGCCGCCTCTAACTCCTCAAGTGTCACAATACGATTCTCAGAGAGAAAGCTGCTAATTGCATCGAGTGGAATAGTTGGGATCGCGGTTGAGATGGGTGCAGCCCGAACTTTTGGGCTCAACTTTACAACCCCATTATTTGGGCCTTCTTTTAACGTAGTAATCCGTGGCTGGCCATCGATATAGATCAGGCCAATCACATCACCTGGAAAAATCAGATGAGGATTCGAAATTTGTGGGTTAACATGCCACACCTCTGGCCACAACCATGGCGAAGTCAAAAAGCGCTCAGAAATATCCCAAAGCGTATCGCCTTTCACAACGGTATAACGATCAGGATGGTTAGCATTTAATTCTGGTGCTGCTGCAAGCTTTAACGACACCAGCGATAATGCCGCAAAAGCAATAAAAAACTTACGAATCATGATTTGCCTATAAAAATATCCATTTATTATGATTAACAGCGCTTCCAATTATTGACCGGCTCATTAAGTTCTAAACATCGGCCTTAGCGGGTTGATTAGCGTCACGCCAGGCCTTCGCACCGGTATTTCAGCTTAAACACTGCAAACCCTTTAAATTTAAGTCATTACACTAACTATAGATGATGTCTAGAGAATTTGTACTCATTAGACTTTCTATTAGATAATAGTAGCAGTGTATTCCTGATACACACCAAAAATTGCCTTTTCATCGATAGAAATTCAGCTAAACCTATGGCCATATTAGAAATACTTGAATATCCAGACTCACGATTACGTAAAATTGCAAAGCCGGTCAAAACGTTTGATGACAAACTCCAAACACTCATCAAAAACATGTTCGAAACCATGTATGACGCACCGGGAATCGGCTTAGCGGCAACACAAGTAGATGTGCATCAACAACTAATCGTGATGGACCTATCCGAGGACAAAAACGAGCCATTGGTCTTTATTAATCCGAGCATCGAAGTGCTTGAAGGCGCCCCCGAGAGGATGCAGGAAGGCTGTCTCTCCGTTCCCGGCTTCTACGAAGATGTAGAGCGGATCGAACATGTATTAATTAAAGCACTAGATAAAAATGGCGAAGCATTTGAGCTGGAAGCTGAGGGTTTACTTGCGGTATGTATCCAACATGAAATGGATCATTTAAATGGAAAGCTGTTCGTTGACTATCTAAGTTCACTTAAGCGCAATCGCATTAAAAAGAAGCTTGAAAAAATCCACAAACAGCGCGCCTAGCGCTTTTGTTCCGTTAGCCTCGACGAGAGACGTTCAATTTGAAAATTGTATTTGCTGGAACCCCGGAATTTGCGGCTGTCGCCCTTGATGCGATAATTGGCGCAGGGCATACTGTTATTGCTGCATATACGCAACCAGATCGCCCAGCGGGGCGCGGAAAAAAACTAATGGCCAGCCCAGTAAAACAACGGGCAACCGCATATAAAATCCCAATTTATCAGCCCCTTAATTTTAAAGAGCCGGAGGCATGCGAGACGCTTTTGGCGCTGCAACCCGATTTAATGATCGTCGCAGCATATGGCCTCATTCTGCCCCAAAATGTTCTAAACATCCCAACCTTTGGGTGTATTAATATACACGCCTCACTTTTACCGCGATGGCGAGGTGCAGCGCCTATTCAACGGGCAATTCAAGCAGGAGACACGGAAACAGGCATAACCATTATGCAAATGGATATCGGGCTTGATACGGGTGATATGCTTATCAAGCATACATGCGCTATTGACGCCAATGACAACGCTGGCATCCTTCATGACAAATTAGCAGCAATGGGTGGCAAAGCCATTTTGGAGTTTCTAGACAGGCGCACGGGGTTGATCGCAAAGCCGCAAAACAATCAACTGGCGAACTATGCCCATAAGCTGTCAAAGCAAGAGGCACAAGTAAACTGGCAGCTAGACGCAGAAAGTATTGTACGCAGCGTGCGTGCCTTTAACCCCTGGCCTGTCGCTTTTACCGAAACCCCACAAGGGCGCGTGCGAATCTTGGAGGCAGAGCGGGTGGAAACTAGCGAGGCCCGCATACCCGGCACCATCATTGAAAAAAGCAAACGAGGCATATATATCGCGTGTGGCGAAAACAGTATTCGCATCAACCGCCTGCAAATTCCGGGTGGTAAACCAATTAACGTAAGTGATTTCGTAAACGGCGGCAAAGCGCTTCTTAATGCAGGTGACATATTAACGATACCAGAATGAGACTAACATAAGATGCGCGAGACACACCGCTTCAATGCTCGAGCCTTGGCATGCGAAATTTTACACGATGTTATTGTCGAACAGCGTTCGTTATCTAATGTGCTCCCCAAACGTCTGACGCAAGCACCCGTGAAAGAAAAGGCCCTCGTACAAGAGCTCTGCTATGGCTCTGCACGCTGGTATTTTTATTTAGAGGCGCGCTGTATCGCTTTGATGCAGCGGCCAATGGATAAACGTGATGCGAAAGCGAAAATTCTGCTTGTTATTGGTGCGTATCAGGTACTGATGATGCGCACCCCAAATCATGCGGCCATTAATGAAACCGTAGACGCCAGTGAGACACTGCAACTGCATCGGTTTAAAGCCCTAATAAATGCGATCCTTCGAAAACTCGCAGGCGCTGAGGCGGTTGATCAAGCTGACGCACTCGCGACGCAAAGCTTCCCAGAATGGATGCAAGCGAAGCTCACGAACAATTGGCCGCAACAAGCTGCGAATATTTTTATTGAAAGTAATGCACGCCCGCCTATGTGCTTGCGTGTCAATGCAAAACAGCACGACCGACATGACTACCTGTCAAAACTGAAGAACGCCTCGATTAATGCGGTTGAGGCACCCTTTTCCTCCTACGGCGTTTATTTGGAAAGCCCCTGTGACGTGGACGCATTGCCTGACTTCTCTTCGGGTGCAGTCAGTGTTCAAGACGAAGCTGCGCAACTTTGCACGCAATTGCTGGATCTTGCACCCGAACAATCCGTGCTCGATGCATGCGCCGCCCCTGGCGGAAAGACCTGTGCAATGTTAGAACAGGCGCCAGGCATAAACGTTACCGCCATTGATTGTGAAGCGATTCGTCTAAAACGACTTGACGATAATCTTAATCGCCTTGGCTTGAGCGCACAGGTAATTTGTGCGCAGGTACAGGACTTAAAAAAATGGTGGGACGGCGAGGGCTTTGACCGTATATTAATTGACGCGCCATGCAGCGCAAGTGGCGTGATTAGGCGACACCCAGACATAAAACTTTTAAGAAAGCAGGAAGATCTCAAGAATCTTGCAGAACTCCAACTACAATTATTAGAAAGCCTCTGGCGAACCCTAAAAAATGGGGGCAGATTAGTCTATGCGACATGCTCGATTTTTCCGCAAGAAAACAGTCGTGTGATTGAACGTTTTCTCAGTAGAACAGCCGATGCAGAGCTTGTGTCTATTCAGGCATCTTGGGGCTTCGATACAGGCTTTGGGCGACAATTATTCCCAAAAGAAAATGGGCATGATGGATTTTTTTATGCCAGCTTGCATAAGTTATAGAATATGAGTGATAGCTAAACCAATATGAAAATATTAATCGTGGGCGCTGGACAGGTAGGCGGGACACTCGCGGAAAACTTAGCCCGTGAAGAAAATGACATCACCGTAATTGATAACAATGCGGTACGGCTGCGCGAACTGCAAGATCGGCTCGACATTCGCACCATTGAGGGTCAAGGTTCTTATCCTGATGTGTTGCAGCAAGCCGGCGCTGAAGACGCCGATATGCTCATCGCGGTTGCAAACAGTGATGAGGTAAATATGATGGCTTGCCAGGTAGCGCATTCCTTGTTCAAGACACCGACAAAAATAAGTCGAGTTCGCGCGCCCTCGTATCTCAACAATAAAGCATTATTTCGTAATGAAGCGGTTCCAGTTGATGTTCTCATCAGCCCAGAGCAAGTAGTGACAAAACACATCACTCGCTTATTAGAATACCCTGGTGCACTGCAAGCACTCGACTTTGCAGACGGCAAAGCACGATTGATTGCCATTCGTGCATGTAACGGCGGCCCACTTATCGGTCATGAATTAGCGGCCATTCGCGAGCACATGCCAAATATTGATACACGAGTCGCTGCCATTTTTCGCGATGGCAGCCCAATCATTCCAAGCGGAAGTACGATTATTCAAGAGGGTGATGAAGTTTTCTTCATTGCCGCAACCGATCACATCCGCGCAGTAATGAGCGAGCTTCAACCGCTAGAAGGCAGCTACAAACGCATTATTATTGCAGGTGGCGGTAACATTGGCGCAAGCCTCGCGAGCAAGCTGGAACGCCGCTACCATGTCAAAATTATTGAAACGCATCACCCTCGCTGCGTGCAATTATCCGAGCGGTTAGAGAAAACCATCGTTCTGCAAGGCAATGCCGCGGACAAAGACATGCTATTGGAGGAAAATATCGAAGACACCGATGTTTTCATTGCGGTTACGAATGACGATGAAGCCAACATAATGGCCTCAATGTTGGCCAAGCGTGTTGGCGCTCGCAAGGTGATCACATTAATCAGCAACCCTGACTATGTAGATCTTATCCAAGGCGGCGAAATTGATATTGCTGTGTCGCCGCAACAAACTACTATTGGTAGTTTATTGACGCATATTCGTCGGGGCGATGTGGTGAATGTACACGCATTACGACGCGGCGCGGCAGAGGCCATTGAAGCGATTGCACACGGTGATCATCGATCGTCAAAAGTAGTCGGTAAACGCCTTGACGAAATTGCTTTGCCCAGTGGCACAACCATTGGTGCCATTGTGCGCAAGAAACAAGTCTTAATTGCACACGATCATATTCGTATCGAGCCCGATGACCATGTCATTTTATTCTTGATAGATAAGCGCAAAATTCGCGAAGTAGAAAAGCTTTTTCAGGTTGGCTTGAGCTTTTTCTAACAGACTACTCCAGCATTTATAGAGACCTCTTAAGACATGCAATATACAACGATCGGCAGAATGTTAGGCTTACTCCTAATGTTATTCAGCATTACCATGCTGCCGTCTATAGGTGTGTCGTTTATCTATGATGATGGCCAAGTGCTCACCTTTACACACGCCTTCGCATTAACGCTGGGGCTCGGCTTGCTTATCTGGATGCCTCTGAGCAATCAGAAAAAAGAACTGCGTGTACGCGACGGTTTCTTGATTACCGTTCTGTTTTGGTTGGTGCTGAGTCTAAGTGGTTCAGTCCCTCTTTACCTCTCTGATCAACCGAGCCTTTCTTTTGTTGACGCCTACTTTGAGTCGCTCTCGGGGTTAAGCACCACTGGCGCCACCGTGATTACTGGCCTAGATGATCTACCTAAATCGATTCTTTGGTACCGCCAACAACTACAATGGTTGGGCGGAATGGGTTTAATTGTACTCGCCGTTGCCGTCCTACCAATGCTCGGCGTTGGTGGTATGCAGCTTTACAGAGCGGAAGCGCCGGGACCGGTTAAGGATAGTAAACTTACCCCGCGCATCACTGAAACAGCGAAAGCCCTTTGGTACATCTACCTCGGGTTAACCGTACTCTGTGCATCGGCTTATTGGGCAGCTGGTATGGATGGATTTGATGCCATTGCGCACAGTTTTTCGACCATCGCGATCGGTGGTTACTCAACGCATGATGCAAGTATCGGCTATTTTAATAGCCCTATTATTGAGCTTGTCGCTATATTCTTCATGTTTGTGTCAGGCGTGAATTTTGCACTGCACTTCACGGCTTGGCGCGCCAACACGCCCAAAGTTTATCTAAGGGATCCTGAATTCCGCTTCTACGCCTCGATTATGCTCGGGGTTTGTGTTGTGACTATTGCGACCCTTTACATTAGTGACTCTTATAATCTATTCGATGCCGTCATCAAAGGTACCTTTGAAGTGGTCTCCATTGCTACCACTACAGGGTACGCCACAGCTGATTTCTCAAGCTGGCCCTTCGTTTTGCCTTTTTTATTATTTGTCGTGGCGTTTGTTGGCGGGTGCGCGGGCTCAACAGGCGGCGGCATGAAAGCGATACGAATTTTGTTAATCTTCAAACAAGGTTTACGAGAAATTAAACGCCTCATTCATCCAAACGCCATTATCCCAATCAAAATAGGCAAAAAGCCCGTACCGGACCGCGTGTTGGAGGCGGTATGGGGCTTCTTCTCGGTTTACCTATTGATGTTCGTTATTTTGTTACTTCTTTTGTTAGCGGCGGGCTTAGATCAAGTGACCGCTTGGTCTGCGGTGGGCGCATGTATCAACAACTTGGGTCCGGGGCTAGGTGCAGTCGCGACCCACTACGGCGATCTGCCTGACTTCGCGAAGTGGGTTCTGTGCTTTGCAATGCTGCTCGGACGCCTCGAAATATTTACACTGCTGGTTTTGTTTACCCCAGCATTTTGGCGGTCATAGTGCAGAGACAGATACGAAAAGCTAGGCTGTCTTGAGTCGTTTAAAACGATTTAACAACCCGCCTTTTAACAGCTCTAATTCACTCTTTGCTCGCTGCAATACAGTCTCAGCAACACTGCCATTGCTTCTTTGCAAGTAAAAAGCTGCCGTCGCCCGCATCCCCTTATACGCGTCAGAATCTTCCGATAACTCGTACCAATGCGCAATCTTGGCTAATGATTTCGCAAAAGCAGCCTCTTCGCCATGCACTGCAATCGAAATCGTTGTGCGCTTAATTTTCTTGTCCCACGGCACATTAATTCGCAACTCAAAAACTTCTGCTGGCGCGCGGCCATCTCGGGTCACATTAATCCTACGCAAACCCTTTATCGAACCATCGGAGCGAACATGATAACCGGCAGATCGTGTTTGCGCTTGATAAAACGCGTGCTGCGCTTTCGCAGCTTGCGCATCAAGCTTCTGGGCCAGTTGATAGGCAGCCTGCTCATCTTTGCTGTCTTTAATTCGGACATACTCTTGATATTCTTTACCGCCCCATGCGCGGTAAACACGAAAATAAGACAACTCGCCATATTTGTGATCATAAATGGCCATGCAATACCTCTTGCTAAAACGTGCTTATCCTCACTCTTTTTTTTACGCTTATTGAGGTCTATACACTTACTTGTTTAAACTTCATCTCTCTGATTAACAGACAATTACAACGCTATTATTAACGTTTGAGGGACTTGTATGCAATATTCCGTTTACCTTTCTGGTGAAATTCATACTGATTGGCGCGAGCGCATCGTTACCGGTATCAGTGAAGCCGGACTCGCGATAACTTGCTTAGCACCTGTGACTAATCACCAAGACAGTGATGCCGTCGGGGTGCGTATTCTTGGCGAAGAAGAGCAGGATTTTTGGAAAGATCACAAAGCAGCGAAGATCAATTCACTTCGAACCAATACCATGATTGCAAAGGCTGACCTGGTTGTTGTTCGTTTTGGCGACAAATACAAGCAATGGAACGCAGCATTTGAAGCCGGTATTGCAATTGGGCTGGGCAAACCTATCATCGTCATTCATGACCCGCAAATCACCCACCCTCTCAAGGAAATTGACGGTGCGGCGATGGCAGTAACGCAAACCCCTGAACAAGTCGTCGAAATTTTGAAATATATCGCGCAATAAGACAGCAACACGACTTTTAGATGGGGTATAATGCCGCGCAGTTTTGTCTGAATACGTGGCAGTTCAGTTGTCGGCAAGGTGCCGCCATGCAACGCAGACAATGAATGAAAATAATTGTGGGTAAATACACGTGGCAGATCAATCTAATCCAGATGTCAAAACCTTCCAAGGTTTGATTCTGGCTCTCCAAAATTTCTGGGCTAGTAAAGGTTGCGTCGTACTGCAGCCCCTCGATATGGAAGTCGGCGCAGGCACTTTCCATCCAGCAACATTCTTGCGCTCTATCGGTCCCGAAACATGGAATGCAGCCTATGTGCAACCGAGCCGGCGCCCTACGGATGGTCGCTACGGTGAAAACCCAAATCGCCTGCAACATTACTATCAATTTCAAGTTGTCATGAAGCCGTCACCGCTGAATATTCAAGAGCTTTATCTTGAATCATTAACCGCCATGGGCGTTGACACCAATGTCCACGATATCCGGTTCGTAGAAGACAATTGGGAATCCCCCACACTCGGTGCTTGGGGCCTTGGCTGGGAAGTGTGGTTGAATGGCATGGAAGTCACCCAATTCACCTATTTCCAACAAGTTGGCGGGCTAGAATGTTATCCAGTCACGGGCGAAATTACCTATGGCCTGGAACGTATCGCAATGTACCTACAAGGGGTTGATAGCGTTTACGATCTGATTTGGGCAAGCGGTCCAGACGGCGAGGTAACCTACGGTGATGTTTTTCATCAAAACGAAGTGGAGATGTCAACTTACAATTTTGAGCAAGCAGATGTCCCATCATTATTTACCAATTTCGATACTTACGAATCAGAAAGCCAGCGTTTGATTGAGCTTGGACTTCCGTTACCTGCCTATGAGTTGGTACTGAAGGCCTCCCATACTTTCAATATGCTCGATGCACGCCATGCGATCTCAGTGACGGAACGTCAGCGTTTTATTTTGCGTGTCCGCAGCTTAGCGCGCGCCGTTGCGCAGGCCTACTTCGATAGCCGTAAGTCCCTCGGCTTCCCACTTGCGACTGAGGCATTACGTGAAGAGGTCCTTGCAAAAACCGCAGAGAGTGCTGATAAAAAAAAGGGGAAACGCGCATGACGATGCAAGATTTTATTGTTGAAATTGGCACCGAAGAACTTCCACCGAAAGCACTTAAAAAGCTTTCCATTGCGTTCAGCGAGGGCATTCTCAAGGGGTTAAAGGACGCAGGCATTTGTCATGGTGAAACGGCAAGCTATGCAAGTCCAAGACGATTGGCACTTGTGATCAACGAATTACAAACACAACAACCGGACAAAGCGGTTGAAAAACGAGGGCCATCCAAACAAGCAGCATTTGATGCCCAAGGTCAAGCTACGCGCGCGCTCACTGGTTTTACGAACTCATTAGGGATTAACCCGGATCAGCTCGAGGAAATGGATACACCCAAGGGCACATGGTTAGTCTATCGAAGCACCGAGGCAGGACATACAACTCAGGCTCTAATCGGCGACATCGTTAATCAGTCTTTGGCCGACCTACCCATTCCTAAACGCATGCGCTGGGGTGCAGAAAAAGTAGAATTCGTTCGACCTGTGCAGTGGATCGTTATGTTACTTGGTAACGACGTGGTTGAGGGTAAAACCCTGGGTATTCGTCACGGCAAGACGACTCGCGGTCACCGTTTCCACAGCACTGGAGATATTAGCATTGAATCACCTAGCACATATGCACAGCAGTTGTTAGACGAAGGTAAAGTCATTGCTGATTACGAAATACGTAAAGAAAAAATTCGTAAGGGCGTCACGCAAGCTGCTGAGAACGTCGGTGGTCTAGCCATTATTGATGAAGACTTGCTTGACGAAGTGTGCGCTTTAAATGAATGGCCGGTGCCGCTGGTTGGCAAATTCGATGTCGAATTCTTGCAAGTACCTGCTGAGGCCTTGATCTCTTCAATGAAAGAGCATCAAAAATATTTCCATGCGCTCGATGGTGACGGCAAAATCATGCCTTTGTTCATCACACTGTCGAACATCGAGAGTAAAGACCCTAAGCAAGTAATTTCAGGCAATGAGCGTGTGATTCGACCACGCCTGGCCGATGCGGCCTTCTTCTTTAAAACAGATAAGAAAACAAGCTTAGCTGACAAGCGCGAACTACTAAAAAAAATCGTCTTCCAAAATAAACTAGGGACGATTTACGATAAAACCGAACGCGTAGCCAAACTCGCAGAACGTATTGCATTGGCCATTGGATCTGAACCAACGCTTGCTAAACGGGCGGGTGAACTCGCGAAATCTGATCTGGTTAGCGAGATGGTGCTAGAGTTTACTGACTTACAGGGCATCATGGCTTATCACTACGCACTACATGATGGTGAAAACGAAGAAGTTTCACTGGCGCTTAACGAACAATACATGCCGAAATATGCGGGTGGACCATTGCCTAGCACGCCTACGGGTTGCGCTGTATCAATTGCCGAAAAGCTCGATTCACTGGTTGGCTTATTCGGAATTAATCAGCCACCTAGCGGCACCAAAGACCCCTTTGCACTCCGTCGCGCTTCGTTGGGTATATTACGTATCATTGTTGAAAAGAAACTGCCTCTGGACTTAGAAGACTTAATTACATGGGCGATTGAATGCCACGAAGAGCTTGAAAACAAAAACATCACCAAGCAATTAATCGATTATTTGCTCGAGCGTTTTCGTGCCCGTTATGATGACGAAAATATTTCGGCCGAAGTGTTCCTGTCAGTCAGTGCGCGCCGCCCAACAAAACCGCTTGATTTCGATAAGCGTATTCGAGCTGTCGACTCATTTATGGCGATTGATGCAGCGGTCGCATTAGCGTCGGCAAATAAACGTGTATCTAACATATTGAGCAAGCAAAATATCGATGCAAAGCTCAGTGTAAATCCCGACCTGCTGAGTGAGCCCGCTGAACAAAATCTTGCCTTAGTGCTTGAAGAAAAATCTGCGGAAGTCATGCCAAGTTTTGAAGCAGGCGACTATGAAAAAGCACTGAAAGCACTGGCGAGCCTGCAGGCACCTGTCGATCGTTTCTTTGATGAAGTAATGGTGATGGCAAACGAGGAAACCCTTCGCAATAATCGAATTGCTCTGCTCCAAAGCTTGCGGGCCTTGTTTTTGCACGTCGCTGACATTTCGCTTCTCTCCCGTTAATAGATAAACGCAGCAAGGAAATAAATACGCACACCAGCCAGATTGATACCTGGCTGGTGTGCGTAATTAGCTGTTTAAAATAAGCAATCGAACATGCCGAACGCTTTATGGCTGACTACATGAGGTCCGCTTCTTTGAAATATTGTATGGCCCCTTCATGCAGCGGTGCACTTAGTCCAGCTTTTGTCATACGCCTTTTGTCTAGCGTTCTTAACGCAGGATGTAATTTACGAAAACTCTCAAAGTTTTCAAATACCGAGCGAACAAGCTGATAAACCAGTTTGTTATTTACATCACCTGAGGTGACCAAGGTTGCGTCAACGCCAAAGGTTTTTATCGGTTCATCATTGCCCCGATAAATACCACCTGGAATGTCTTGCATGCGATAATAGGGTGAATCCCTGATGGCCTGTTTAATCTTTTCACCCTTTACCTCAACCAATACGCTTTCACATTCCGTTGTGGCCTGTTTAATGGCGCTGTTTGGATAGCCGGCGACAAATACAAAAGCATCAAATTTGTTGTCACATAAGCCCTTTGCTTGATCTGCGGAATTAAGATCATGTACTGATTTGAACACATCAAAATTCCAGTCTAGCTTACCCATCAACCAAGTCATGGTGGCACGCTGACCCGACCCTTCATTTCCAATATTCACACGCTTGTCTTTCAAATCAGCAAAAGAGCGTATTCCGGCGTCCGCGCGCGCGACGACCGTGAAGGCCTCGCTATGCAAGGCAAATACGCTTCGTAAAGTTTTATCTGCGCCGACCCCCGCGAAATCTCGATTTCCTTGCATTGCATGGAATTGCCAATCTGACTGCACAACCGCGAAATTAACGTCGCGCTCCCTTAGCTTTTTGAGGTTATAAACAGAGCCATCGGTACTTTCAACCAAACACCGAATACGATGCTCCGCACGCAAGCGATTGACCATACGACAAATAGAGCCGCCCGCAGGGTAATAAACACCCGTTACCCCGCCTGTTGCTAGAACGAGCTGGGGAACATCGGCCGTCGAGTACATACTGACACTCAAGGCCGCAAACAACGAAAAACAAATTAGTACTCGAGACATATAGCAACGCACCTAAATTTGAAATTAATCATAACTGTTTAACCAAATAACCTTGTTTCTTCAGTCCCGCAAGCACACCGCGCTCGCCTAAAAAATGCCCTGCACCGTAGAGAACGAAACATACTTTTTTCGCAGAGAAGCAGTCTTCAATAGCGGCCTCCATGCGCGGATGTCGATCAAAAAATAGAGTCTCATAATATGGATTGAGCGTGGGGAAATCTCGCAAAGCTGTCGCAATAGTCGTTTCGTACATCGCCTCCGCATCACCGTCCTTCCAACTCTGCATCATCTCCGTCCACATATCTTCATAATCGGCCATATCGACAAACGCATCCCTTAAAATAGCATTGTCCGCGGGCAGTGCACCGATCAACTGCATTTGAAATTCAAAATCCTCCGCTTGGCGAATGGACTTTTTGTATCTGGCTTTTTGCAAGAAATAGCGATCTAAACCCTGATCAGCAGAGAAACCCATTTTTTGGCCCTGCAACGCTGACAAGGTCACGCCAATCATGCCAGGTTTGTACTGCGCAAAACGCTTCAAGGGCTGATCAAACTCTGCAAGCAGCATACTTATTTGGTCTAGAACAGACGGGGCAAGCTGCGTATAAATATTCTGTCCGGGCGGATATAGCGCATATTTCATTAGTAATGCCTGCTGCTCTTCAGCGCTAATTAATGAATCATCAACCTCCACGACCAACTCATCCGCCTTATCAAACGCAGCCATGATATTGGCTGGCATCGGGTAGAAGCTTTTATTCGCCAGATGCACCGAGCCCAATGCGTAAACTGTATGTTCATCCTTTGAAATACTCCAAAATAGCCCTTTGTATTCAGCATGCGCAACGCCCGAGCCATAGCAGACCGTGACAGCCAAAACAATTCGACACACTACGTACTTCATGTTCAATCCTTTAACTAACATGCGCTATCCCTCTTATGTTCTGCCTTTACTCAGCTCATTCTATACTAATGCCAATATTACTGACGCCATCATCTGCAGCAAGCGCACGAAACCCTTTTATGAATGCAGTGCTTGGGCTTTGTGAAGCCCGCAGCATATCAGCGGCTTCTTCTTGAAAAGAAAATTCCCTTTTCACTAGGTCATGCGTATCAAATAATTTGATGAGTGCATTCTCGTCCATGTCATCACCTACCGAAAATTCCAAAAATTGCGTAATTGTTTCAAGAGATAACTGGCTCATGTCGAGCGCCCGTTTTTTATCGCGGTTCAAACCCGACACTAAGGCTTGCTCCCAAATTCCCAAACAGTCATTAGTGGGCAGGATCCCATATTGATCTTGCCCCTCTTCTTGATGCATTTGCGCCACAACATTATCCAAACAGTCGATAATAACGTCTTCTTGCCGCTGCACAATTAAAGCGTCCCAGCTCTGATCCATCAAACTGAGTAGTCCTTTAGGATAACGCTGTCCATCCAGTTCAAGCGTATTTGTACTATCTAAAAATAGCACAGCATTCGGCAACGCGCGCTCAGCCAAACATAGCATAAAGGCAGATTCACGCCAGCCGGTTAATGCTTGAAGAGATTTCAAAAATTTCTTTCGATTCATAACGCGACAAACCTTTTAATAACAAAACGACAAATAGAGCTTAAGATAGGCGATGGCACACCTTGCACTATGCGCCAAAACGCGATTAGATCATGAAGTGAGAGACGCATCAAAAATAACGGCATACACAAACAAAGACGTTAACAAAGACCTAATGGTAAATATATGAAACTCGAATCACTTGCACTACATCATGGCTATGAGTCTGAAGCCACCACCAAAGCCGCAGCGGTCCCAATCTACCAAACCACCTCCTACACGTTTGACGACACACAGCATGGCGCTGACCTATTCGACTTAAAAGTACCCGGCAATATATATACCCGCATTATGAATCCAACGACCGCCGTATTGGAGCAACGCATTGCGGAAATGGAAGGTGGCATTGGCGCCTTAGGCGTCGCCTCAGGGATGGCGGCAATTACCTACTCAATTCAATGTCTCTGTCAAGCCGGCGACAACATTGTCAGCATCAGTCAATTATATGGCGGCACCTATAATTTATTCGCACATACTTTCCCCCAACAAGGGATTACTGTGCGTATGGCATCACATGATAATTTTGAAGCATTGGAAGCACTCATTGATGCTAAAACACGTGCTATTTTCTGTGAGTCAATTGGTAATCCTGCCGGCAATATTGTCGACATCAGCAAGCTTGCCGACATTGCGCATCGTCACGGCATTCCAGTAATCGTTGATAATACCGTCGCAACTCCGTATCTATGTCGACCATTTGATTTAGGTGCCGATATCGTCGTGCACTCACTAACCAAATATATTGGCGGCCACGGTACCGCTATCGGCGGCGTAATCGTCGATTCAGGTAAGTTTGATTGGGTTGCGAACAAAGAGCGCTTTCCATTATTCAATCAACCCGACCCCTCTTATCATGGAGTTGTGTACACCGAAGCGCTCGGGCCCGCTGCGTTTATCGGTCGTTGCCGCGTCGTGCCGCTGCGTAATACCGGCTCTGCGCTGTCACCGCACAGCGCCTTTTTGATCTTACAAGGGCTGGAGACACTTGGCTTACGCATGGAGCGGCATTGCGAAAATGCGCTAAAAGTTGCCGAGTTTTTGCAACAACATCCAAAAGTCAACTGGATAAACTACGCCGCATTATCGGATAGCCCATTTCAAGAGACTTGCCAAAAGGTGTGTGGTGGTCGCGCTTCAGGAATCCTGAGTTTTGGTATTAAAGGTGGGCAAGAAGCCGGCGGACGCTTTATCGATGCACTGCAAATGATTCTTCGCTTAGTGAATATAGGCGATGCGAAGTCACTCGCCTGCCATCCTGCCTCGACAACGCATCGTCAACTGGATGCCGAGGAACTCGCCAAGGCTGGCGTCAGTGCAGACCTTGTGCGGATATCAGTCGGTATTGAACATATCGATGATATTATTGCTGATATTGCTCAAGCGCTAGATCAGGCTTAATTCGAAAAATTAACAATGAGTAAAATGAAAAAAGGAGGGGTCGGCCCTCCTTTTTTACATTTTGCTAACCATCCAACTCAACGCTTAAGTTTTCGGCAGTGTCACGCCTCGCTGGCCTTGATATTTGCCACCACGATCGCGATAGCTCGTCTCACATATCTCGTCTGATTCAAAGAATAGCATCTGTGCGACCCCTTCGTTGGCATAGATCTTCGCGGGCAAATTCGTCGTATTGGAAAACTCTAAGGTGACGTGCCCTTCCCACTCCGGCTCGAGCGGCGTGACATTGACAATAATACCGCAACGCGCATACGTCGATTTACCCAAGCAAATGGTCAACACGCTGCGTGGAATACGAAAATACTCAACAGTGCGCGCTAGAGCAAAGGAGTTCGGCGGAATAACACAGACGTCGCTATCAATATCGACAAAACTGTTTTCATCGAAATTCTTTGGGTCAACCGTGGCTGAATGCACGTTAGTGAAGATTTTAAACTCACTGCTGCAACGCACGTCATATCCATAACTCGAGGTGCCGTAAGAGATGATTTTACCTGCATTGTTTTCACGCACTTGGCCCGGTTCAAAAGGCTCGATCATGCCTTGTCCCTGCGCCATACGACGAATCCACTTATCCGATTTTATAGACATGATTGCTTCTCTTAATACAATTGCTAATTAGTTGGCGCAATATCATACCCGTCCTACCCCAAAGACAAAAGCCTGAACGCCTTTCATACTGCGCGTTCAATTAGTCTTTAGAGAACACAATTTCCGGAAAGGCATTGGCATAGTTCTTTGCCTTCGTGGCGAGCTCAGCACCAACTTTACGGCCAATATCCTGATACATAAGCGCAACTTCACTATCGGGCTCAGCGATTACCGTTGGTGTACCTGCATCCATATGTTCACGAATCGTTTGATGCAAAGGCATTTGACCCAATAACTGCGTCTCATAATTTTGTGCGATCTGTGCCCCACCACCCTCGCCAAATAATGGCTCCTGATGACCACAGCTACTGCAAATATGTACACTCATATTCTCTATCACACCAAATACCGGAATATTTACTTTACGAAACATCTCAATGCCTTTTTTACAATCGAGCAATGCAATATCTTGGGGCGTCGTCACAATTATAGCTCCAGTGACTGGCACCTTTTGTGAGAGTGTAAGCTGAATATCTCCGGTTCCTGGGGGCAGATCAACAACAAGGTAATCCAAGTCATTCCATTTGGTTTGCGTTAGTAGTTGCAATAAGGCACCACTGACCATCGGACCACGCCATACCATAGGCGTCTCATCCGTAACCAAAAACGCCATTGACATCACTTGCAAGCCTTGCACATCGATAGGTACAAAGAACTTCTGTTCTTGCGTCTTTGGGCGCGTACCCTCAGCAATGCCAAGCATCATACCCACGCTTGGACCATAAATATCAGCATCAAGAATGCCTACAGTCGCGCCCTCGCGCGCAAGCGACAAGGCAAGATTCACAGCACTAGTACTTTTTCCAACGCCACCTTTACCCGATGCCACGGCAATGATATTTTTTACATTCTCGAGACTCTTCAGATTGTTTTGAACCTTGTGTGCAATAATTTCGGTTTGAATGTCAATATGCACAGAGTCAACACCGTCTAAATAATCGAGATGGGTACTCAAAATTTGCTGCATAGCCCCATGGATGCCCTCACAGGCATAAGGCATCTTAATCTCTAACTCTAGATTCCCGTTCTCGCAGCGAAGCGATTTCACTGCGTTAAGTTCAAATAAATTTTTATGCAAATAAGGGTCTTCGTAATTTGCAATCGCTTCGTCAATTTCACTTTGGCTAGGACCGGCCATGAGGGCTCCTAAAACGTTAAAAATACAATACGAGCTACCTCCATAACGCGACAGGCGGGCGGCGATAGAAAATCTCATTGTGTTCGGGGTGAAAAAAGAGCTTATCATAGGTATGATAGCGCCGGTTTTAAAGACCGCAGAGTGATTCTTGTAGATTTTTACTGCTGAGCAGCTCTCGTTGCGGTGCGATTATCTGTCAACTCTAAGATTTGAGAAATTTCTGTGCGAAAAATACTAGTTACCAGTGCACTGCCTTATGCAAATGGCTCTATCCATCTTGGCCACTTATTGGAATATATCCAAACAGACATTTGGGTACGTTTTCAAAAGCTACGCGGAGAACAATGCACCTACGTATGCGCCGATGATGCGCACGGCACAGCAATCATGTTGCGCGCAGAGAAGGAAAGCATTTCTCCAGAGCAGCTGATTGATCGCGTCAATAAGGAACACCAAAAGGATTTTGCCGGTTTTCATGTTAACTTTGACAATTACCATTCAACCCATTCGCCGGAAAACCAGACGCTTTCCAACGCTATTTACAGCGCGTTAGTCGAGCAAGACAAAATCGCTTCGCGCAGCATTACACAAGCCTTTGATCCGGAAAAAGAGTTATTTTTGGCTGATCGGTTTGTTAAAGGAACCTGTCCGAAATGTAAAGCGGAAGATCAATACGGCGATAACTGCGAAAGCTGCGGGGCTACATACAGCCCAATGGAATTAATCAATCCCGTATCGGCAATTTCGGGCGCGATCCCAATCGAGAAAGAGTCGACACATTTCTTCTTCAAACTTCCCGAATTTGAAGATTTCCTAAAGGACTGGACTCGCAGCGGAACATTACAAGACCAGATTGCGAACAAACTCAGCGAATGGCTAGACAGCGGCCTGCAAGAGTGGGATATCTCACGAGATGCGCCCTACTTCGGTTTTGAAATTCCAGATCAACCGGGGAAATACTTCTACGTTTGGCTTGACGCACCGATTGGCTACATGGCTAGTTTCAAAAATCTTTGCGACAAACGTGATGATTTAGAATTTGATGACTATTGGAGAGCCGGTTCAGAAACCGAGCTATACCATTTCATTGGTAAAGACATCATTAACTTCCATGCGCTGTTTTGGCCTGCGATGCTACATTGTGCGAATTATAGAACCCCAACCGCTGTCAACGCGCATGGATTTGTCACCGTTAATGGCAAGAAAATGTCTAAATCCCGCGGAACCTTCATAAAAGCCGCTACCTATTTAGACCATCTTGACCCCGAATATTTACGCTATTACTTCGCCGCAAAATT
Organism: uncultured Oleiphilus sp.; assembly: GCA_913020245.1. Taxonomy (GTDB): domain Bacteria; phylum Pseudomonadota; class Gammaproteobacteria; order Pseudomonadales; family Oleiphilaceae; genus PZPK01. The sequence goes on along the minus strand of CAJWAD010000006.1, from coordinate 28,846 downwards.
GACCAGTAGTGTTGAAGATCTAGACCTCAACCTTGACGATTTCGCGCAACGCGTCAACTCAGACTTAGTCGGCAAGGTGGTCAATATCGCCAGTCGTTGTGCCGGTTTTATTCATAAACGTTTTGAGGGAAAACTTGCACAGCGCTGCGAAGAGCAAGCCTTGCTTGACCAATTCATCAATGCCGGAGATAACATCGCCGCACACTATGAGGCACGTGAATTTGGTAAAGCAATTCGCCAAATCATGGAACTTGCTGACCTGGCGAATCAATACATCGATGAGAAAGCGCCATGGGTCATCGCAAAAGAAGAGGGCAAACACGCAGAACTACAACAGATCTGCTCCAACGGCATTAATATGTTTCGCCAATTAATTACCTATCTCGCGCCAGTCTTGCCTGCGATGGCGTTAAAAGCAGAAGCGTTCTTAAACACTGAATTAACCTGGGACGCACGGACACATCTACTATTGGGGCATGACATCACAAAGTTCAAAGCAATGATGACACGCGTTGACCTCGCAAAAATCGATAATATGCTAGAAGATTCAAAACAAGCGGTGGCAGCTGAAATGCAACTCGGAAAAAAGGTCGAGAGCCTCGCATCGTCTGAGGCCGCCGAAAGCGGCTTCGAGCCCATTGCCGAGGAAGTAGAATTCGACGATTTTGCTAAAATTGATCTCCGCGTTGCGCTCATCAAGAATGCTGAACATGTGGACGGAGCCAAAAAGTTACTTAAACTGACTCTTGATTTAGGCTTTGCTGAAAAGCAGGTATTTTCTGGTATTAAATCTGCTTATCAACCAGATGAACTGATTGGCAAACATACCGTAATGATCGCAAACCTCAAAGCACGTAAAATGAAATTTGGTATATCGGAAGGCATGGTGCTTGCAGCAGGTCCGGGAGGCCAAGATATTTGGTTGCTTGAACCCCACGAAGGTGCGAGTGCAGGCATGCGAATTACGTAAACGACACGCTTCGGAGCAGACACGCTATGAGCGAATATTTACTAATTTTGGTCAGCACCATTCTGGTAAATAACTTTGTACTGGTGCAGTTTTTGGGCCTGTGCCCCTTTATGGGCGTTTCCAATAAACTGGAAACAGCGATGGGCATGTCGTTCGCTACCACGTTTGTGCTGACACTTTCATCCGTCTGCGCCTATCTTGTTTTTACCTTTATTCTTGAACCGTTAGATCTGGCCTACCTGCAGACGATTTCCTTCATCTTAGTAATCGCGGTTGTCGTGCAATTCACTGAGATGGTCGTGCGTAAAACAAGCCCTCTGCTGTATCGCGTACTGGGTATTTTCTTACCACTTATCACAACAAACTGCGCCGTGTTAGGCGTTGCACTGCTGAATATTAAAAAGCAGAATGGTTTTGTCGAATCCATTATGTATGGGTTCGGCGCCGCCGTCGGCTTTGCATTAGTGCTCGTGCTGTTTTCCGCTATGCGTGAGCGTATTCTCGTTGCAGATGTTCCAAAAGCCTTTCAAGGTTCAGCTATTGGTATGATCACTGCAGGTATTATGTCACTGGCGTTTATGGGCTTTACCGGCTTGGTTAGCATCTAATGAGCGTTATCCTTACCGCTATTCTCGCGCTGTTATTACTGGCCCTCGTGTTTGGAGCGTTATTGGGGTTTGCCGCTATAAGATTTAAAATTGACGGCAATCCTATCGTCGATCAAATTGACGGTCTATTGCCACAAACCCAATGCGGTCAATGCGGTCACCCGGGTTGTCGCCCCTACGCAGAGGGCATCGCTAATGGCGAGGAAATTAACAAATGTCCGCCAGGTGGTGAAGCAACCATTCAAGCATTAGCCGATTTACTGGATGTGGAAGCCCCCGCATTAGATGCAGAGCACGGCGAAGAAAAACCCGTGCAAGTTGCCGTGATTCGCGAAGCAGAATGTATTGGCTGTACCAAGTGTATTCAAGCCTGCCCAGTTGATGCAATTCTCGGGGCTGCTAAGCATATGCATACGGTCATTACCTCTGAATGTACCGGGTGTGATTTATGCGTCGAACCATGCCCCGTCGATTGTATTGATCTAGTAGCGGTTGACAAAGGTATTTTGGGCTGGCATTGGAACGCGCCGCAGTCTTCATTAATTGCGACAGATAAGGGGGTAGCGTAACAATGCAACCAATCCCTATTACGACGATTAATAATCATAAAAATAGCCGTAAGCTGCATGACTTCCACGGTGGCGTGCACCCAGAACAAAACAAACATCAGTCAACGCAAAAACCAATCCAAACACCGCTGCTTCCACCTAGGCTGATCCTACCCTTACAACAGCATATAGGTCGAGCTGCAAAAGCATGCGTATCGCCTGGCGAACAGGTACTGAAGGGGCAAGTGATTGCAGAAGCACAAGGTCCAATTAGCGTTGCCGTGCATGCCCCAACGTCTGGCATAATCGAAAGCATTGAGGAATTGCCGGTGGCGCATCCATCAGGACTCAGCGCCCCATGTATCGTGCTAACCCCAGATGGAAAAGAAACGTGGACAGCATTAACCACTCATCAAGATTATTTAAATCTTGATGAAGAGCAAATGTATGCAGCCATTCAAAACGCCGGTATTGCCGGCATGGGCGGGGCAGGGTTCCCCACCAAAGTTAAACTCAATCCCAGTATCGCGGGCCGCATCGACACCTTAGTCATCAATGCCATTGAATGTGAACCTTATATTACGAGCGATGATATGCTAGTGCGCGAGCATGCTGAGGAAATATTGCGTGGCATTGAAATCATGGCACGATTGGTGGAACCAAAGAATAGCTTGGTCGCCTTGGAAGACAACAAGCCTGAAGCTTACCTAGCCTTGCGAGAAGCACTCAACGAGCGCCAACAACAAGCGGGCGCTTATGAACATGAAATCGAGCTCGTCGTCGTGCCTACCAAGTATCCCTCCGGTGGGGAAAAACAATTAATTCAAATATTGACAGGCAAGGAAGTACCCTCCGGCGGCATCCCAGCTGACATTGGTGTTGTTTGTCAAAACACAGGCACTGCGCGTGCGGTATACCGCGCTTTGCGCTTTGGTGAGCCCCTTATCTCACGCATTACGACATTAACAGGCAAACAAATCGCTGACCCATGTAATGTAGAGGCGCTGATCGGAACGCCTATTTCTTGGTTGATTGGCCAGTATGGCTATCAGCCCGCGCGCCAAGAACGGTTAATTATGGGCGGCCCGATGATGGGGTATACCATCACCGAACCTGACATGCCGCTGGTAAAAACCAGTAACTGTATCTTAGCGCCCTCGCCGCAAGAGCTACCAATGGATCATCAAGCGCAAGCTTGCATTCGCTGCGGTTTATGTGCGGAAGCATGCCCAGCTGAACTTTTACCTCAACAGCTATACTGGTTTTCGCGTGCGCAAGAATATGAGAAAGCAGAACAACACAGTCTGTTTGATTGCATTGAATGCGGTGCCTGCTCATACGTTTGTCCAAGTAGCATACCGCTTGTGCAATATTATCGTCACGCCAAGGGTGAGATCCAAGAGCAAGCGGAAGCGCATGCTAAATCTGATCGCGCCCGCATTCGCTTTGAAGCACGCCAAGAGCGTCTAGATCGAGACGTCGCTGAAAAAGAGGCGAAACGTCAAGCGCGTAAAGAGGCCGCGGCAAGAGCGCAAGCGGCGCGCAAGTCAGCAGATACGAATTTAACAACACACACAAAAACACAAACAAGCAACGCCGAGCAGCCAGCGGAAAATGGCCCTTCTCTCGAAACATTAAAAGCAAACTGGGACAGCGCGCAAACCAAGCTTGATAAGCTATTCGACTCGTTAGAGGAGACAAATAAAACTAATCCAGATATGGCTACGAAGTTGCAGCGCGCCATCGAGAAAAATCAACTCAGAGTGAATCAAACAAGGTTAGCTTATGAAAAGGCAGAGACTGCCGCATCAGCCGACCAACCAACGGTACTCGAAAAATCTGTCACCTCACTACCAAACACAGATGACATGAAGTCTATTTGGGAACGGTCCCAAGTTAAACTGGACAAAATGCTCATTACACTTGCCGATGCTAAGCTAAACAATCCGGACACTGTCGAAAAGTTACAACGTGCGGTAGACAAAACGCAAGCGCGGGTAACACAAGCCAAGCAAAATTATGAAGCAGTTGTATCGACGTCTACGGCCACAACGCCATCAACGGTTAAAAAATCAGAGACAAGTTTGGAACCCAGTACCGAAAACGATCTTGATTCCTTACGCGCAGTGTATGAAAAAGCACAGGCGAAACTAGAAAAAATGCAAGAAACACTAGAGGATGCGCGGGCTAACAATTCAGATACCATCGAAAAATTTGAGCGCGCGGTAGCGAAGAATCAAGTACGTGTTTCAGCGGCCAAAACAGCCCTCAATGCCGCCAAAGCGCGTCGAGAAAACTAATGGCCTTATTATCTATTACATCGCCTCATGTGAAAGGCCCACAGCGCACCGCTGGCATAATGCGCTGGGTGATTCTGATGACCTTGCCCGGCCTGGCCTTACAAACCTACTTTTTTGGTTGGGGCAATTTGCACAACGTTATTTGGTGCTCTCTGATCGCGGTAGCTGCAGAATCACTTGTACTTTGGCTGCGCAAACGCCCAATCGGCTTTTACATTGGCGACTATAGCGCCCTAGTGACGGCAGTCCTCCTTGGATTGGCATTACCCCCCTTTGCTCCTTGGTGGGTATCTCTGGTCGCCTGCTTGTTTTCTATTCTGTTTGCAAAACACTTATATGGAGGCATCGGCTATAACCCTTTTAATCCTGCAATGGCCGGCTATGCATTGGTGCTAATTTCCTACCCGTTAGCGATGACGACCACTTGGGCAAATCCGGTGGCGAGTAATACGCCAAGTATCACCGAAACGCTGGCGATTATTTGGGAATTATCGCCTTTAGTGGACGCCTATACCGGGGCAACACCTCTCGACGTATATAAGCATGAAGTGGCCGTTTCAACTGCAGAAGAAATTCGTAGCAACCCGATTTTTGGTCAACGTATTGCGCTAGGTTGGGAAGCTGTGAATCTAGCTTTTTTGCTCGGAGGTTTGGTTCTTATTGGCTTGAAGGTCATGCCCTGGCAAACGCCTGCAGCCGTTCTCGCAGGCCTTGCATTACCTGCCTTGATTTTCGGATGGGACGAAGATCAAAGCGCACCATTGAGCTTACATTTATTTGCTGGGGCAACGATGCTCGGCGCTTTTTTTATCGCGACAGATCCAGTCTCTTCAGCTACCACAAACTTGGGCCGCTTGATATACGGTTTTGGTATCGGCCTACTCACCTACATTATCCGCGTCTGGGGTAGTTATCCGGACGCCATAGCCTTTGCGGTATTGCTAATGAATTTCGCAGCGCCCTTTATTGATGCTTATACCCAACCTCGTGCTTATGGTTATAAAAAAGCGAATCGCGGACCCAAAGCATCTGACAAGCCCTAACCTCGAACCATGAATACCGAGCCGATAGATATGGAAAACGAAAATGACCATAAAAGTAAGCAAGACAACGAGATGACCCTTGCGCAGTCTATTCTGCGTGGCGCATTTGGGCTGAGCTTATTTGCTGTCATTACCGCAGGGTTGATTGCTCTGACTCAGACCGGCACTGCAGAACGTATTAAAGCGGAGATTAAAAAAGCGCGTGCCGCCGCGCTATATGAAATCGTACCGTTGAGTGAGCATGACAATGATTTGCTCAGTGATACGTTTTGGATTAAGGCCCAAGCACTAGGTTTGGCAGAAAAACGCGAAGCATTTATTGCGCGTAAAAATGATCAAGCAAACATACTGATCCTACCGCTCGTTGCACCCGATGGTTACACCGGTGAAATCCATATGGTTTTGGGTGTGAACCTAGCCGGTGAGATTAGTGGCCTGCGTATTTTAAAACACAAAGAAACGCCGGGGCTCGGTGATAAAATAGAACTCAAAAAATCAGATTGGGTACTCGGTTTCAATGGAAAATCGCTGACCAATACCAGTAAAAAAGCTTGGGCAGTTAAAAAGGATGGCGGAGAGTTTGATCAACTAACAGGAGCGACAATTACCCCCCGGGTGATTGTCGCTGCCGTCTACCGTGCATTGAAGGTGTTTGATAAATACAAAGACGCTATAGTAAATAAAACACAAGGCGAGCTTATCGATCTGGATAATTACATGACAGCCCCGCAGAACACCTCGAATCAGCTACCCTCGCCTACTTTTAATCATGCAAATGATTCAACCCGAACAATGGGTGCAACTAATGGCTAACACTGATTTCGTTAAACTGACTCAAAATGGTCTCTGGGATAATAATCCGGCACTGGTTCAGCTGCTCGGCCTTTGCCCGCTGCTGGCGGTCACGGGTACCGTTGTCAATGCCTTAGGACTTGGGCTTGCGACGCTAATAGTGTTAGTGCTATCTAACGTTGCAGTGTCTCTGATTCGCAATTTTGTCAATGACTCAATCAGACTGCCTGCTTTTGTGATGATTATCGCTTCATTGGTCACCTGCGCAGAGCTACTTATGCAGGCCTACACGTACGAACTTTATGAAATTCTTGGTATATTTATTCCCCTTATCGTTACCAACTGCGCAATTCTTGGCCGTGCCGATGCGTTTGCAAGCAAACATTCTATCGTGCCGGCAGCACTAGATGGGTTAATGATGGGTATAGGCTTCATGGTGGTCTTGTTATTACTCGGCGCCATGCGAGAACTGATCGGACAAGGCACCTTATTTAGCGACATGTCACTAATTTTTGGTGACATAGCTCGAGATTGGGAAATTCAGCTTATAGATAACTACAACAATTTCTTATTTGCGATTCTCCCACCAGGTGCATTTGTGGGCATGGGACTAATCATCGCTGGCAAGAACGTGATCGACGACCGCATCGCTAAGGCCAAAGCTGCGCGTGCTCATGACGTAAAGACTGGCTCAAAACGCGTGCGCGTTACGGGCAATATTAGCTAATCTGTTTGATCGCTGCGTTCTATTTCACGTTCACAGCAACCAAGGCTTGCTCACAACACAACAGCTTTGTAGGATACGCGATCTACCTTAAACCCGATACAACGCTTGGTTGTGGAGACCTTAATGAAAAAGTGGATGTTGTGCTTAGCTGCCTCACTAACGCTATTAATGAGCGGCTGTTCATCTTTTCAAAAAGAACGTGATTTAGAACTGTATATTATTGGTTCTGCGCTCACTTATGCTGCCGCAAAACAGATTTGCCGCACCAGTGATTACGCGGAACGATGCGGCGTTGCGGCCGCTGCCGCGTTTGTTATTTGGTACTAGGGCTTATTTTGTGTTTGCCGGGGGTAACTCAGCGCCCGATTTAAACGGCAACGCTTGCAGAGAACCCCGCGCATCAGTGACATCTAGCGGGGCCGATATGGTCGGTTCGGATGGCAAGTCATCAAACCACATTTGGATCTGGTTATCCGCCTTCAACGTCTCGGCGATGCGTTCTTCAAACCGCCTCATTTCACGACCATAGCTATTTACGCATAACCGCGACGTCACAGGACTTTGTTCCGTACGATCGTTCCAAGCGTCGAAACCGGTGACCAAGCATAGGACATTGCTGTAACGCTGCTCATCCGCTGCAAATTCATCGCTGAATCGATCTTCATTGAAGGCCAACAAACTTTTATCATAAAGAAGGAAATATTCAAACGCATCGAGAATATAATCACGCGCCTCAATGTTCTGATGTAATTGTAAAAGTACGGCAATACTATCAAAAACATCATTTTCTGAGCCGGCCACTTCCCATTTCTGCTGATATGCCAGGGCTCGCACAAACTCATGAAACAAGCGATGCTGAAGTGCCGCTGCATAGATAGTTTCCCGCACAATGAGTTGCTCTGGATAGCGCTGTTGTAGGCGCAGCCAAACTTCATTTAACTGGTCGACAGGAAGACGTATGCGCTGCAACTCGGTATCATAATCTAGGCCAAGTTGGCTACTAAACCGAAACTCTAGAGGCGCAACTAGGGCCAGGTTACGTTGCAGAAACTGCTGAATCACAGCGAAGTTCGCGTAGATGGCTTGATCCGAGGGCGTTATTAAACTTTGCTGCTTAGCCGGCTCGCTCCACGTCAAACGCAGATCGTCAGCTTTCACTGAGCAGTTCCAGCTTACACCTACGATAAAAGCAAAAAGTAGCCGCACATCATCATCCTATTCTTGTAACAATTGCGCCGCTTCTTTGGCAAAGTAAGTCAAGATAGCGTCTGCACCTGCGCGCTTAATGCTGAGTAAAGATTCGAGGATAACCTTGTCACGCTCCAACCAACCATTCTGAAACGCGGCCACATGCATCGCATATTCACCACTCACTTGATAAACAAATGTCGGCGCTTTCAATTCATCTTTTACTCGACGGACAATATCTAGGTAAGGCATACCAGGCTTTACCATTATAATGTCAGCCCCTTCATTTAAATCCATAGCACATTCGTGAAGAGCTTCATCGCTATTCGCAGGGTCCATTTGATATGTTTTTTTGTCGGCTTTACCCAAGTTCTCAGCGGAGCCAACGGCATCACGAAATGGCCCATAGTAAGCCGATGCATACTTCGCCGCGTAGGCTAAAATATTTACCTCATGGTACCCCGCTTTTTCTAACGCATCGCGGATAGAACCAATACGCCCATCCATCATATCAGACGGTGCGACAATGTCTGCGCCCGCGTTTGCATGCGATAAGGCTTGTTTACACAGTGCATCGATGGTCACGTCATTCATGACATAACCATGCGCATCTAATAAACCGTCTTGTCCATGGCTAGTAAAAGGGTCCAGCGCCACATCAGTAATGATGCCGAGATTGGGTACCGAAGCCTTTAATGCGCGCACCGCTCGCTGCGTTAGGCCTTCGGGATTCCAGGCTTCGGCTGCATCTAAACTTTTCGCGGCGTTTGACACGACAGGAAAGAGGGCTATCGCCGGAATACCCAGAGCAACAAGCTCTTTGGCTTCCTCTATTAGCAAGTCGATACTTAACCGTTGAACACCCGGCATCGAATCAACTGGGTCATGCTGACCTTGCCCCTCCAATATAAATACCGGAAAAATTAAATCTGATGCGGTAAGGTGCGTCTCCTGCATTAGTCGTCGCAAAAAGGGTTGATTGCGCATTCGTCGCATGCGGGTACTTGGATATTTTCGATTTATACTCACAGTCCCAAAAGCCCTCCTTTTGTATGACTTATGTTCTATTAGCTTCTTCTGAATACCGAGGAGATTAGCAGGTAGTGCAGACCCGCACTAGCCTTATCTTGGTATATTCAAAATGACCTACAACGATTTATACAGGGCATAAAAACCGAGACGCATTCGACACTGCGTTCCGTTAACGAAAGATCTACAACAAGGTATAGTAGCGCGAACTCGAGTAAGCCATTAATGGAGCCCAAATGCCCTCGCAAACCTTTTTGTCCTCGCCACTATCACCAGAACTCGCGGCCAACATCCAACAACACCTTGCAACCATACGTGACGCGCCCACTGATAAGCAAAGCAGACGTTTGTTTGCAGACCTTATTAGTGCCATGACTGCAGAATCGATGGCATTTTACTTCCATCAACCCATGGACATTATTCAGGCGGGCGCTATCACTCGAAAATTCGTCAGTATCGGGGTCAGCGGCAGCATAAAAATGGTCTCAACCATGGGGAAAAAGGCGGTCAGCTCGCTCTCAGCGGAACAAATGCTTCAACTTTGTGACTTTTTACAATCACTAATTCACGAAGAGTAAACAATTACCGCGACTAACGTTAAACCTTGGAACTGTTTTAGGGTTGTTTTGTCTTATTGTACTGTATAGTTAAACCTTGATTGCGCAGACACGCGCATTCACATTCTCCCTAGACCTAATTTGTAAACGTACCCATGAACTTTAAAAAAATTTCCACCGCTGCCCTCATCATTGCCATCATCAGTTGTTTTTTTATCTTTGATTTAGGTCACTACCTAAGCCTTGATTATTTTCTGAGTCAACGCGACGAAATTATCCAATATGCTGCTGACCAACCCGTATTATCAGCCGCTACTTTCTTTTCCCTCTATGTACTCGTCACCGCGTTTTCATTGCCCGCGGCCGCGGTCATCACCTTAGCGGGTGGCGCAATATTTGGACTTTGGAAAGGCCTCTTACTGGTGTCGTTCGCAAGCACTATCGGCGCGACTCTGGCGTTTTTAATGGCGAGAACCGTACTTCGAGATTATGTTGAAAATAAGTTCTCGCATATGCTGAGTCGAGTAAACGAGGGTATTGCCAAAGAAGGGAGTTTTTATCTTTTCGGTTTACGCTTGGTCCCACTATTTCCGTTCTTTGCGGTGAACCTTTTGATGGGACTCGTGCAAATTTCTACCTTGCGTTATTTTATCGTAAGTCAGGTAGGGATGCTGCCCGGTACATTTATTTTTGTCAACGCAGGTACGCAGCTTGCTCAGGTTAACGAACTTGGACAAATACTGTCGCCTACCTTACTGATCTCTTTTGCTGCCCTCGGTGTTTTCCCCCTATTAGCAAAACGCTTGCTCGAAAAACTTCAGGCAAGCAAACAGTTACGGGCATACGCTAAGCCGAAGACATTTGATTCGAACTTGGTCGTGATTGGTGCAGGATCTGGCGGGTTAGTCAGCGCTTATATTGCAGCCGCAGTCAAAGCGAAGGTAGACCTCATTGAAAAGCATCAAATGGGGGGAGATTGCCTAAATACAGGTTGTGTGCCAAGCAAGGCATTAATCAGGTCCGCCAAAATCAACCATCATATCAAAACGGCCTCGCATTACGGTTTATCCGTGCAAGAAAGTAGTGTCGATTTTCGCGCCGTTATGGAGCGTGTGCAAACCGTTATTGACAAGATAGAACCTCATGACTCTATCGAACGCTACACGGGCCTGGGGGTCGATTGCCATAAGGGCGAAGCCGAAATCATTGACCCTTACCGCGTCAAAGTGAATGATCAGATTATTACAACGCGGAATATTGTTGTGGCTACGGGCGCACGCCCCCGCGTACCAGAGTTACCAGGTCTCAGCGGCGCACCTTATTTTACCTCTGATACCATCTGGTCGCTCCGTGAGAAACCGAAAAACCTTGTGGTAATTGGGGCAGGTCCAATTGGATGCGAATTGGCACAAAGTTTTTACAGATTGGGCGTTACCACAACGCTCGTCAATGATATCGGGCGCATCTTGCCAAAAGAAGACGCCGATATGGCCTTACTGGTAAGGCAACGTATGGAAAGCGAAGGTCTACCACTTAAATTAGAAAGAAAAGCCGTCGCTGTACATAAAACAGAAAATGGATACGAATTAGAACTGCAGCATGCCAATGAAACAGAGCGCTTACCCTTCGACTGCCTACTTTTTTCAGTGGGTAGAATTGCGAACACAAAAGGGTTCGGGCTAGAAAACTTAAATATTGATCTCAGCCCACAGGGCACTATAAAGGTGAATGAGTATCTACAAACCAGCATGCCAAATATTTATGCCGTAGGGGATGTTGTGGGGCCATACCAACTGACTCATGCAGCGTCTCACCAAGCATGGTACGCAGCAGTTAATGCTTTATTTGGTAGCCTAAAACGCTTTAAAGTAGATTATAGCGTCATGCCATGGGCTACCTTTACAGACCCCGAAATTGCACGCGTTGGTTTAAGTGAAGACGAAGCAATAGCGGCCAATATTCCCTATCAAGTAGTGCGCTACGGCATTGACGATCTAGACCGTGCTATTGCTGATGGAAGTGACTTCGGCGGCATTAAATTACTTGTGCAACCAGGCAAAGACAAGGTGCTTGGCGCCTGCATCGTCGGCACTGGCGCGGGTGACTTAATTAGCGAATTTGTGAGTGCTATGAAGCACGGCATTGGACTGAACAAAGTACTGGGTACGATTCATATTTACCCAACAATGGCCGAAGCAAATAAGTATGTCGCAGGGGAGTGGAAACGGCAGAATGTCTCAGCCAAAGCACTAAGCTTCCTAACAAGTTTTCATCGTTGGAGACGATAATGCGTAGCGTCTAAGCCTCGTACCTTGGGCACAGAAGAAGTGCACGGGCGAAGACCTGAAAAGGCTCTTTCTAGGTGTAGCTGGCCAAGGTATCGAACAGCGCAGCCGTATCGATAAACGAAGTGACCGATGGGTAAACTGCCGCTATTACAACGACAGCCGCCGCCCCGAAACAGGCGAAACCGAAGAATTGAGACGAACGAACTTTGTTCAACTGCGCCCTGTCCATCATCGCTGTCCGCCAGTATTTAAATGCCGTCGGTTCACTCAAACATAGCTGCGTGAGCCCTGTTTGACTCTGCACCATATCTAGGCTGTGAAAATCCTCTTGATCGCGTTTAAATCGCGCAATCACTAGGAGACAAAACGCGAGTACGAATGATGCGACCACAATCTGCGCTGCGTTAAGTTGGATGCCGTCGACAAATGCGGACGCAAGCAACCCTGCTATCAATAAACACAATAAACTGCCCAATAAAGTAAAGCTTTTGCAAACGCGGTTCTCTTTACGACGCGTCTTCGTCACCCGTAAGCGAATACGATCCCCTATGTGGAAGCGGCCAGACGTCTCTTGGTCGGTAACAGTAAAACTTACTGGACCGCTCTCGGTGTTGTACTGAACAACCGGATAATAACCATCTACAACAAACCGGTTTACGCATGGCGAAATTTCAGTAGGCGGAGGCAGAAATACTTGCTGTATTGACGTCACCGACGCCTTAATAGAATGTACGCCCGTTAAAAAACGAGCGTAATCGCGAACCAGTAATATTCCGGTGGCCGCAAGGGTAAGCGCTATAACTACGTTATAAACATCAATCAACATATTGTTCTGGTATCCGCTAATGATGCATGCATCATTAATTTGTAACTATTACTTCCCATGATGAAAATTCATCTTGGAAAACTACCTAGTACACAGACTTAATTTCCGACTACAACAATTTCTTTCTATTGATGGCAGTGAGTAATCCCGTTATGTATCCTGCTTAAGTGAGACATAGTTCTCACAAAGCGGATCGATTATCGCACATTTCTTATTTGGTTCAAGCAGAAATAAAAAAGGCACCCATAAGGATGCCTTTTAAAAACTCAAGATTTAAAGATCGACGTGTCGACACGCTGGAATTTCAGCGCGCGTATTCAATTAAATAGGCGCAGATCCGTAGGTCATATTTGGTTTACGCGGGGGATCAGCACGCACATTGTCTGCGACTTTCTCAACATTCCCTCCACCGTTTAAAAACGCATCTACATCCGAGGAAAGTTGTTGTCTTACATTGTGACGAAGATTTTCTGGAGATTCGCTGCTGCATGCAGTGATTGAGCCTTCTTGTTGCGACATATTGCTACCTATTTACCTTAGCGCCACATCCCTTTATAACGCTCTATTTTCTAGTTTAGTGGTTACGTTTTTACCGCCAACGCACGGACACAAAATTAAGCTAAGCCGAACAGCAGAAAAAACTTACAACACAAATATAACCTATATTCTAGCTTATGCAAGCTAAACCATTGTTTTTTATAATCTAACAATAATTTTAATATCGGGCGCGCACAAAGAAATGTAACGAAAAACTACGTTTGTAGTTGTTTTGTAGCCTCACCAGCAAGATAAAATTTGTCGGCTACAGTTAAGGTATTGGCGCAAAGAAAATAGCGCAGCGCTTAGTATTCTCCCATCGCTATTTTCAAAATCCTAGTTGTTACAAAGACCTTCAGGGAATCCATTGGATTCCCTTTTTTTATGCCTAAGGCAGGCCATATCTGCACCAACTAAACTCATTGGCCTTTATCTGCAACAGGTATACTGATTGTTAAACAGCCAAAAGCCCATTCGTGTTTTTAACTTAGTTTACGCTATTTATTCTCCTACAATATGCGAGTTGGTCTCCGAAAACATGGCGTCCAAATTACGGCTATTTTCAATCCTGACATCATACGATTAACTTTTATTTAATCAGAACGAAACGGAGACATAGTAAGGTAATTATCAAACCGACTAGCTTTTTTACCATGTAAATAAATCTGCGCTTAGCGGCGTTTAGTTCAAACGACACCGTACAATTTTCGACAAAGTTCGCGCAGATTTAAGGGGGCTGACGATTCAGTGCTATAGAATTCAGACACTTCGTTGCCAGTATTAAAAAAGCCCGGTGAGCAGTGGCGCACCGGGCTTTTTTAATACTGATTTCCACTACATAACGCTAGAATCTACCTGCATTGTTAACTTATCGGTCGAACTCGATAAATCATCAGGCGTCGAGGCATCGGCACCTAACTTGATCATCAAACGTAGATCATTTGCAGAATCGGCATAAGCTAACGCATCTTCATATGTGATCTCCCCAATTGCATACAAATCGTACAAGGCTTGATCGAATGTCTGCATACCGACATCACGAGATTTAGTCATGAGCTCTTTTAATTTAAAGACTTCTTTCTTACGTATCATATCTGCACATAGGGGCGTATTTAACATCACCTCAATAACCGCGCGACGCCCCTTACCATCAGGGGTTGGGATTAGTTGCTGCGCAACAATCGCTTTCAAGTTTAACGACAAGTCCATCCAAATTTGGTTTTGCTGCTCTGCTGGGAAAAAGTTTATCACTCGGTCTAAGGCTTGGTTTGCATTATTCGCATGCAGGGTCGCCAAACACAAGTGGCCTGTTTCTGCGAAAGTGACCGCATACTCCATCGTATCTTTCGAGCGTATTTCACCGATCATAATGACGTCGGGTGCCTGACGAAGGGTATTTTTTAAGGCAATTTCGAAGGAGTCAGTATCAATACCTACCTCGCGCTGTGTGACGATACAGCCTTGGTGTTGATGTATATATTCGATCGGGTCTTCAATCGAAATAATATGCCCCTTACTGTTTCGATTTCGGTGACCAATCATGGCAGCTAACGAAGTCGATTTTCCTGTACCTGTCGCGCCCACGAAAATAATCAAACCGCGTTTCGTCATTGCTAGGGTGTTCACAATTTCCGGTAACCCTAAGTCTTCGACCATTGGAATATTTGTTTCGATACGCCGCAGCACCATTCCACACAGGCTTCGCTGCGAAAATGCGCTCACACGGAAACGACCAATACCCCTTGCGCTCAATGCATAATTACATTCATTGTTCGCATCAAAATCTGCTCTTTGCTTTTCATCCATCGTATCGAATACGATTTCACGACACAATTCAGGCGTCAGCGGCTGCTTCGTGACAGGTACAATTTTACCGTGAATTTTGATACTTGGTGGCACGCCTGCCGTAATAAACAAGTCAGACCCGCCTTTCTCTACCATGATCTTGAGTAACTTTTCAAAATCCACTATTAAATCCTCAATGTCTTAACTACCGATTTATGGTCGCTACCAAAGTATGACCATCAGAAAACTTAATTCTAAAAGTTTTCTGGAACCTTCGCTTTTTCTTTCGCCGTATCTCGCGTGATGAAACCTTTTCTGAGCAATCCCTGCAAACACTGATCAAGCGTTTGCATACCCATTTTTGAGCCAGTCTGAATTGCACTATACATTTGCGCAACTTTGTCTTCGCGAATCAAGTTACGAATCGCCGGTGTACCAATCATAATCTCATGCGCCGCCACGCGGCCGCCATTACTTTTCTTAAGCAGTGTTTGCGAAATAACCGCTTGCAATGATTCCGACAACATTGAACGTACCATCGCTTTTTCTTCGGCAGGAAAAACATCGACGACACGGTCGATGGTTTTTGCTGCTGAGGTTGTATGAAGCGTGCCGAATACCAAGTGTCCCGTTTCTGCTGCGGTCAGCGCAAGGCGGATCGTTTCCAGGTCACGTAGCTCCCCCACCAGAATAATATCGGGGTCTTCACGTAGCGCAGAACGCAACGCTTCATTAAACCCAAGCGTGTCTCGGTGCACTTCGCGCTGATTCACCAAACATTTTTTACTCTCATGTACGAATTCAATTGGGTCTTCAATGGTAAGAATATGGTCATAACGGTTGTCGTTTATATAATCTATCATCGCCGCCAGCGTCGTCGATTTCCCAGAGCCAGTTGGCCCTGTCACCAGCACTAATCCCCGAGGTACTTCTGCAATTTCTCTGAAGACTTGACCCATATCTAAGTCCTCCATTGTGAGTACCTTAGACGGAATGGTTCGGAATACGCCGCCTGCCCCACGGTTTTGATTAAACGCATTCACCCGAAATCTCGCCACGCCTGGCACTTCGAATGAAAAATCTGTTTCCAAAAATTCTTCGTAGTCTTTGCGCTGTTTGTCATTCATGATGTCGTAAATCAATGAATGTATTTCTTTGTGCTCCATTGCCGGCAAATTTATGCGCCGCACGTCTCCGTCTACACGAATCATAGGCGGCAAACCAGCAGAAAGGTGCAAATCCGAAGCGCCTTGCTTGGCAGAAAACGCTAGTAATTCCGTAATATCCATGGGTGTCCTCTAGGGAAAGACTCTCTAATTTTTTCTATTTCACCAGCTCTTCGAGAAGAACTTGAGTGTAGGGTATGTTTTTGCTCAAATGCATTCGTCCCGCTACTGAAGTGGAATCAGCAAAGTGATAAGGTGCCACATCATCCATTTAACCCTTTTTTATTGGTAAATCTCATTAATAACCATCATGTTTAGCATAGCAGAACAGCTTGAGAACGTAAGGCAGAGTATACAAAAAGCCACAAAAGCGGCCGGTCGTCCGGACGGTGCTGTGACACTGCTTCCCGTAAGCAAAAGAAAGGGCCCGGATATACTCGCCAAAGCCTTTTATTCAGGGTGTCGGTGCTTCGGTGAAAACTACCTCAGTGAGGCGCTCCACAAACAAGAAGCGCTCGCCCAAATACTGGGTGATAAAGCACAAGAAATTGAATGGCATTTTATTGGTCCTATCCAATCAAACAAAACAAAATCCATCGCTGAAAACTTTGCATGGGTGCAAAGCATCGATCGAGAAAAAATCGCGCTTCGTTTAAATAAGCAACGTCCTGTAGGTTTGGCGCCCTTAAACGTCTGCATCCAGGTAAACATCGACGAAGAATATACAAAATCAGGAATTTTAAGCGCAGATGTAAGCGATTTCGCTGATTTTGTAAACAATCTAGAGAATTTAAGTTTACGAGGCCTTATGTGTATCCCTAGTGCCAAAGCGGGCGAACGGGCACTTATGCTCAGCATGCAACGCATGCACACTGCCTTCAAACAACTTCAATGTCGGTATCCATCAGTAGATACGCTCTCCATGGGCATGTCTGCCGATCAAGAAACCGCAATATTTAATGGCTCCACCATGGTAAGGGTCGGAACCGCAATTTTTGGTGAGCGCAGCTAAATAATCGAATAGGAAAAAAAATGGATTTATTTGAAAGCAAAATTAGTTTTATTGGCGCGGGTAACATGGCCACCGCTATCATGTCGGGCCTCATTAAAAAAGGCGTACCTGCTGCTAATATTTTAGCTAGCGAGCCTGACAGTGAAAAATTGAACGCTCTTCATACAACGCTAGGTATCCAAATTACGACGGATAACTTACTCGCTGCAGCCGAAGCGGATGTCTTGATTTTGAGCGTCAAACCGCAAATCTTACAAAAGGTATGTGAGCCCCTGTCGGAAATTCTTGATAGTCGCGCATGCATGACCATCTCGATCGCGGCCGGCATTGAAATGAAAAGCTTAGAAAACTGGTTGGGTAGCAAGCAAGCTATCGTGCGCTGCATGCCGAATACCCCGGCACAAATATCAGAAGGTGCAAGCGGCTTATTTGCTAATCCTCAGGTAACGGCCGCACAACGTACCTTAGCCGAATCTATTTTTGTAGCGGTTGGTCGTGCCCAATGGGTCACTGACGAGACACTTATGCATGCAGTTACTGCATTATCAGGCAGCGGTCCTGCTTATGCGTTCTTAATGATTGCATCGATGGCCGAAGCGGGCGTAAAACAAGGATTGAGCGAGGAGACGGCCAAAGCACTTGCGGCCCAAACCGTTCTAGGTGCGGCAAAAATGGTTTTAGAGAGCGAGTTCAGCCCACAAAAATTAAAGAAAAACGTAATGTCGCCAGGCGGCACAACAGAACGTGCGATCAGCATATTGGAAGGTGAAAATACAGAGGGAAGCTTACCTGAACTTTGTGATAAGGCGATTGCCGCTGCAACCGCTCGCTCGCAGGAACTCGCCGGATTACTTGGTAATTAACCCCCACACATTCTCCAATAAAATAGCTCCCTCATACTAGGACAAATCGATGCCAAAACACCCTAAGTTATCTTTGCTTTTAACAGGAAATGAGCTCATGGCTGGAGACATTGTAGATAGCAACTCGGCCATGATTGCTCAAATGACACAGGCGCTTGGCTGCCCTATTTTTTACAAAGCGACTGTCGGCGATGACCTTGATTTGCTCAGTCACGAGATAACACGTATCGCAGAATTTTCTGATGTGCTCATTGTTAACGGTGGGCTCGGCCCAACGATCGATGACCTCACAGCCGAGGCGCTGGCCAACGTGATGGGTGTCGCCTTGGAGGAACAACCGCAAGCTCTGCAACAACTCGAGCGCTGGTGCGAGTCAAAACGAATTTCTTTGAATGCTGCGAACCGTAAACAAGTCATTCTGCCGCAAGGCATCGAGTTAATTGCCAATGCGACCGGCTCAGCACCGGGTTTTAGCGCGATGGTTCGCAACTGCAAAGTTATCTGCACGCCTGGCGTTCCCTCTGAACTCAAGCACATGTTTAGAGACGAGATTTTACCAAATCTAGATATCTCAAAAAATGCACAAGTTAAACGTTACCGGTTGAGGGTATTTGGTATGGGTGAATCGGGCATACAAACCCTAGTAAAAAAGCACATTGCCAACTGGCCAACTGAAATTGAATTAGGTTTCCGTGCTTCATTACCCATGCTTGAAGTTAAACTTCAAGCACAAAACAAATCCGATTACCCTGCGCTAGAGCAGTGTCTTGCCCAAGTAAAAGGCCTGCTCGGCGATCATATTGTGACCGAGGATCATCGTGTAATCTCAGCTGTGGTAAAAGATTTACTTATTGAGAAACAACAAACAATCACCTTTGCAGAATCGTGCACGGGAGGGTTAATTGCCGCGAATTTAACCGAGATTGCAGGCGCATCAGCCGTGTTTGAAGCCGGCTTTGTAACCTATTCCAACGCGATGAAACAAGCACTGGTTAATGTCAGCGACGCCAGCCTTCGGCAACATGGCGCCGTAAGCGAGCCGGTCGTGCGCGAAATGCTCAGCGGCGCCTTACTCAAAACGAACGCCAATATTGGTGTGGCGGTATCCGGTGTTGCTGGTCCAAGCGGTGGTTCCAATGAAAAACCCGTCGGTACCGTATGGATTGCTTGGGGTACCGCGACCCATGCAAAAGCGCACTGCTTCTATTTTCCGGTTGATCGGAAACGTTTCCAAATATTGGTCGCCGCAGTGGCCTTTGACCTCGTTCGCCGCGAACTGCTGGGCATCAATGAACAGGCGATTTATTTTAAGGAACGCACTTTCAAACCGCGTCACTAGACCAGCAAAAAAACCAAATCGACAAGAAAATACGTAACGCGTCGACTGTTTACTCGTATTTGCACAAATATGCGGTAGCAACAGGTACTTGTAGATCGAAAGACTGGTTAGCCTCAACAATAAAGGTTTCACCCTCAGGAAAACGTTTAAATGTGTCACTTCCTGGCAACTTGACCATTAATTCACCACTAACAACCGTCATGTACTCTTTTTGATTCGTACCAAAGGTGTACTCACCCGCCGCCATCACACCGACGGTCGCCGGGAGCGTTTGCGTCTGGAACGCAATCGATTTTACCTGCCCATCAAAATATTCATTTACGTCTAACATGTTGTTCTCCAAATAGTTGGTTTCTCTGCTATATGCAGGCGCCAAAACGCCCGGTATTATAAGCCAATCCGTGCTCGTTAGTAGCGCATTTGTAAATGAGACATTCAATGCAAGAAACTATTATCGACCTGATTCGTCATGGTGAACCTATCGGTGGCACACGTTTACGCGGCACACAAGATGATCCCTTGTCCGAACTTGGCTGGAAACAAATGCGCGCAGCAATCGGCGAGCATAAACCTTGGCAAGATATCGTTAGCTCTCCACTGCTGCGCTGCCAAAATTTTGCACATGAATTGGGAGATAAGTTAAAGCTTTCAGTTACCTTAAATGATCAATTTCGTGAGATTGGTTTTGGCGAATGGGAAGGGATGACCACCAAAGAACTGATGGTGCGTGACAAAGAAGCGCTACAAAACTATTGGCAAGATCCAGACCAGCATACACCAGCAGGGGGCGAACGCATGAGCGACTTTGTAAGTCGTGTTCATAATGCGTGGGAAACACTGGTCGACAAAAGCGATGAGCAGCATCGCTTACTTGTTTGTCATGGTGGTGTCATTCGCGCAATTTTAGTGAAAGTGCTTGATATGCCACTAGATAAGCTTTGGAATTTCGATGTGCCTTACGCGAATATTAGCCGCATTGTTTATCATCGATTTCCAAATGGGGGGCAAGCTGCACAGCTTCGTTTCCATCAACGACAGTTCCAGACCTTTCCGTTCGAATAGTGCATCGGCGCCGCGTTAAACTGAGCGCAAAGTAACAAAAAGCATCTTTTGGTGCGCACTTAAAAAAGAATTTAGTTCCCTTTTTCGAAAGGGAACTAAGTGAATAACTTAGGCTCTAAGCAATTACCACCACTAACATATCAACGCACGATGCACCGATTACGCCATCTTAGTTTGCTACTTTTTTTGCTGGCTATCACGCCCGTCACCTTTGCGGAAGGCTACGCACCGCCATTTGAGTTACGCGAGTTAGCATCGAGTAACATTCATCGCTTATCCGACTACAAAGGAAAGGTTATTTATCTAGATTTTTGGGCATCATGGTGTGGGCCCTGCCGGCAATCACTGCCTGCGCTTGCAAAACTACAAGCTGAAATGAATCCTGATAAGTTTCAAGTAATCGCCATTAACGTTGATGAGAACCCCAACGACGGCATGGCGTTTTTACGCAAATTCCCAGTTAACTATACAGTACTCACCGAGCGAACTGGCAAAACACAGCGAGCCTATCAATTAGTCGGCTTACCCTCCTCATTTTTAATCGATAAAAAGGGGGAGATTATCGGCTCATTTCAAGGCTTTCATCCCTCTCATATCCCCAAACTAAAAAAAGCCATCGGCTACTTACTTGAATGAGTCTTTCGATAATGGGACGGGCTTGTTTGACTCCAGCGTTTAAAGGCATGATTAAATGCAGCGGCCTCCTGATACCCTAGCTTAGCCGCAATATGTTCAACGGCTAAACCACTCTCACTGAGCCATTTCTTGGCTTTATCAAAGCGCACTTGGTCCAGCACGTTTTGAAAGCTATTCCCCTCAGCACTTAACTGCCGGCGCAGCGTTCTCTCAGAAATACCGAATGTGCTCGCTGCTTCAGCGGCTTTGGGAATATCATAACTAAATATTGCCAAATAGCTGGCTAAGGCCTCACTCAAGGAGTCTTGCCCTTGAGTCGAATCAAATAAGATTTTTTCGCACTGATCACGATACATATTAAATGCACTAACGTTCGCCTGAGGAAAACCTAGCTGTAAGAATTTAGTCGCGATAAATATACGATTATCTTGTTGACTGAACTTAACCGGACAATTAAAAGCAGGCTCAAAACCGGCGGCTTTGCTAGGTCGCGGACTAGCGAACTCAACGCTACTAAGCTCTAACTCAAAACCATTTAATTGAAAAATATCTTTGATCATTTTGGCCGTACCCACCATGTCGCGATACAGTATAAATTCGCTGATCTTGCTAGGTACGATGGCCTGATCAATGCGCAGTGCCACTTTATCGTTATAAAGCTCGGTGCTTAAGTCGCCAAATACGTAGCCTAAGGTCTGGTACCTTATTCCCATTTGCATCGCTTCATAAGCGTTTTTGCAGGTGGCTAGCAGCATCGCCAGCGGGCCATAACCGGCCGGACCCAGCAATGGCCCAACCTCCAGCGCTAATAAAGGATCTGGATGCAAATCAAACAAAGACTGAAAAATCGCAAGCTCTTTACTGCGACTAATACGCGCCGCCGCGTCAATATTTTCAATGGAAAAGCCATGTTCTTTAAACACCGCTTCAACATCATAACCCTTATTGCGAAACAAATTAGCGGTATAACTCAGGCCTAACAGGGGTCGTGTAGACATACCATATTCTCTTCACTTGTCGATTTAGTATTTATTCTATGGCCGAATTTATCAAATTCACCCAAACATTGCTATAGAAGAGGCCTGTTTTAGCGCCTAGCATGTAAAAAACATGGGCGATTCAAGTCCTAAATATTGATTAATAACTAAATAAAACACAAGA
This sequence comes from uncultured Oleiphilus sp., assembly GCA_913020245.1. Classification (GTDB taxonomy): domain Bacteria; phylum Pseudomonadota; class Gammaproteobacteria; order Pseudomonadales; family Oleiphilaceae; genus PZPK01. Next base: position 6,409 of record CAJWAD010000006.1, on the reverse strand, counting down.
GAACTCAATGAAGAAATTAGGTCTATCTGTGCTCATCGTGGCACTACTTGTCATTGGCGCCAACGTAGCCGGGCATCATTTTCGTTATGATCTGCACGCCGCCGCAATAAACTTCGAGCGCGAGGCAGCAAGCCTTGAACCCTTCACGACACAAATAGACGGCGAAGTCGTCAACTACTATAGCTCGGCAGAAAAACCTGAAAAAATTGTCATGCTACACGGCTTTACAGGAAGCAAAGATAATTGGCCGCGCTATGCGAGTCACTTTATTGATCGCTACCAGGTGATCGTCCCCGATTTAAAGGGACACGGTGAGAATAAACAAGACTTAAATGGCTCCTACCATGTCGAAGACCAAGTACAATTTGTCGATGCATTGATGGGCGCCATCGGCGTGAAAAAATTTCATTTAGTTGGTAATTCAATGGGGGGTGCAATTTCGATGCTTTATGCCGCGTCTTTCCCTGAAAAAACCGCTAGTGTCACCTTGATTAGTCCCGCCGGCGTGCACGATGTTCCCTCGGAAATGGATACCATCTTAGAAGGAGGCAAAAATCCGCTCATTGCAAGAACCGAGCAACAGTTTATCGAGATTCTAGATTTTGTAATGTCTGAGCAACCGTTTATACCTGGCCCCATCTCACAAGTAGAAGCCGAAAAAGCGGTTGCCCGAGCCGATCTCAATGCGGTTATTTTTAAGCAACTCAGAGAAGACTTAGCAGCCGGTGTAAATTCAAAAATTAATCAAGTAAACACACCAACCTTTATCATCTGGGGCGAGGAAGACCGCGTCATCAATGCCAAAAATATAGATAAATATGCCTCGCTCGTTGCGGGCGCAAAGACGCTTGTGATGTCCGGCATTGGGCACTTGGCGATGGTAGAAGTGCCATCATACACAGCGGACGAAACGCTAAAGTTTATAACGCAACTAAATTAATGCTCACTTTAATTCGAATACTCCGATGAACAACGCTTGCCCTTGTCGATAACCCATCGCAAGGGCAGTTTCAGCTTCACAATACGTCCAGGTTAACCTCGTTTTTTTGCGGCAGCCCGCATAGGAAAAGACGAACAATCATACTTTTTAGTCATCAGATACTAGGTTTGAAACCGCTCTGCGACCTCGCTTAAGTGCTCGCAGATATCACTCAAAGAAGCTGCCCGATTATTAACCGTATTTGCTAGTTGGCTGGTATTTACGTTTTGTTCTCGAATGTGTTTGATGTTATCCGTCACGTTAGCTACCACTGAAACCTGCTCTTCAGTCGCAGATGCAATGGTGTCGCTCAAGTTTTGAATACTGTTAATCGCCTCTACAATTTCATCAAGACGTCGACCAGCCGTCGTACTTTTATTAACCACTGTTTTGGCGATTGAGCGCTGATCTTGCATGACTTTTGCGGTTGATTTAGATGCATTTTGAAGCCTCAAAATAATGTCTTTAATTTCTTTCGTCGATTCTGAAGTTCGTAGCGACAAACCACGCACCTCATCAGCGACCACCGAAAACCCCCTGCCTGCATCGCCGGCCCTTGCTGCCTCTATGGCTGCATTTAACGCCAACAAATTGGTCTGCTCGGCAATATCCTCGATAACAGACAACACGGTAGAAATATTCTCAGCATCCTTACTCAGGTCGATCACCATATCTGAAGCCTCAGACACCCCATCAACAAGACCTAGTACACTCTCAACCGAACTTTGAACGAGTGAATTACCTTCATGAACAGCTGTATTTGCTTGCATCGTCGCCTTTGCCGCGCCAGATGCGCTCTCAGCTACCTCGTTAAATGAAGCATGCATTTGCGCCATCGCAACCGAAATTTGCGTCGTTTCATTTAACTGCGTTTCACTCTGTTTACTCATATCTTCTGCGAGGTCGCTGAGCTCTGAACTTACGCCATTTACGCCCGTTGCGCGGCTTTTTAAATCACCAACGAGTGCAGACATCGATCGCTTTAATTGGTTAGCAGCGTCGACAAGCGCCCTCATCTCTTGTGTTTTCGCAGCAACATTAACATCAGAGCTATAGTCTCCCTCTGAGAAACTCACCAAATGTGGGACAAAAGCCTTGATGCGCGACATCACCGAACGTTGTACAAAATCAATCAAAAAGGTAATGATGATAATCGCGAGTATCACCGAGACAAGTAGATTACGCACCGAGACAAAAGCCTCATCAATTTGGACTTGCGCCAACTTTTCAGCCGTTAAGATGACCTGTTTAACCGCATCCACTTTTACCTGCAAAACAATCCGACTTTGTTTAACTCCCTCTATATTTTGCAGGGTTCGATCAACTTCACCTAAATAGCGTGACGCCAAATAGCGAAAATTTTCACGGTATTCTGCACCTTTGTCCCCCAATACCTCCTCATCGCCAAGGATTAAGCCAAAATCATCTTCTTCCGACTCCATTACGCCCAACAAAGGCAGATCTAATAACTCTTGAGCACCCTGCGATAACTGCTCCGAAATCAAGCGAATATTGTTAAAATGGTTGCTGTCAAAATCATCGAAAAATTTCTCACGAGAAACAGATCGGTCCTGCAGTAACTCCAGTAATCCGCTCGATATTTTAATGTACTGCTCCGCCACGCGTGGGTTCGTATCCCAGCCCATCAGGGCATATTCAGTCAACAAACTTAATTCGTCTCCTGTTTCGCGCTCATTTTGAATTAATAGCCCTTGAGGGTCGCCTGAAAGTTTACCTGCTGCTCTGAAGTCTAAAGTCAAAAAAGTCTTTAATTCTTGTAATGGGGATAGAGCCTGATTATTTTCGACTCGAGTGCGTAGCAGATCAGCAGTAGTAAATTCCTCCAAACCAATCTCAGCAGACTGCAAGCGACTGCTGTCGCCAGACTCCAGATATAGTTTAATCTCTTGGGTAACATCTGATTCAAAACGTTGCTTAAGGTCATTCAAAACTTGAAACTCAACAAACGGTTGCCGTAATTCATTTAACCCCCACCAAGTCGAAAAACCCAAAGTGAGCGCAACCATGAGCAAGGCCATAGAATTGAAAAGCGATAGCATAGATAACTTTAACTGCATGTTAATCTCGCAAAATATGAACGCGTAAACGTATTAGTATTTCGCATAAATATTTCATTTTTGTGACAATTAACGATAGATTCCTGTTTAACTATTTCCTGTCCAGAGAATTTTGAGTATCTCCCTTAGGCAATCGTCTAAATGCAAACAATAACGATAAAGCGCATCCCTATGCGCTATGAAGTAATATCCAGAAAAAGTGTTGGTCGTTTTTCCATAGCTATTCATTAATATGCTGCTTAAAAACCGCCGAAAGATAACGATACCTTGGCGAAAAGCGAACGTATTCGGTCTCTCGGTGTGCATGGTAAACATGCGTAATAACAGCGTAATAGGGTATCATCAAACTGCTGCCGTTTATGGTATGCTTTCCTCGATATTAACCATACTACGAATCTAATAACGCTGGATTTCCATATTACAGAGTTAAAGACTAAGCAGGTTCTAACAAGCCATGTACATGACGATCAGCAATTGCAGACACTCGATGCGTTGCTGCACCATTTGTACGGTTGCATAAATGATGGCGACGGCTTCGACCCCTTCCTAAACAGTTTATGCGACTACATAAATGTTTTTTCATCAGCGCTTGTGTGTATAGACCCCATAAAGAAAAAAGGTTATTTCGGCTGGTCGACAGGATACCCGCCTGGACTTATTACTGGCTTGATCAAAACAGGCCTCGTGTTTAACGATGAGGCGGTGATGCGCGCTGTAAAAGAGCCACCGGGTAGTATTTATAGTTTTTCGAAGGGGCGAGACGATTTTAATATCACTAGCCATGTTTCGCTTAACTCTAAAGTCTGGGCGAAAGCCGTTAACATGAAAGACTCGGCTTGTTACACGTTTGCCTTAGCTGACGGCCGTAGAATGGCACTAATTATTAATCGCAATAAACAGCAAGGAGTGTTTGAGCAGAAAGATTTACAACTTCTCAATCGTTTAGCAACCCATATACAGCGCGCAGTTAATTTATACGTAGAGCTGCATAAGCAACGGCAATTGAAACAAGGTCTAGACTCTGCCATAAACAGCCTTGATCACCCAATGGCGATCTACTCAGCTACCGGGTCATTAGTTAATGCCAACCCCGCTTTTATTCAGTTCGGGAAAACGCATCAGGTGTTCAGTATTAAAGATGATGCCATCAGCTTTCACAACGAAGACAATGATGAGCAATTTCAAAAAATGCTCTTAATGCTTACCCTAGCTGACGAGCCGAAAGCGGCGGGCATGGAAGTCATGTTCATGAAAAACAGCGAAGATAGGTTGCTGCGTCTGCAGCTTCGTCCATTATATGCTGGTGACGCGCAGCTGAGTGGGGTGCTTATTGAAGCGAAAGACACCCTCATGAGTGTCGAACCAACCGTTGATATCATTGGTCAAGTGATTACATGCAGTGAAGCAGAAGCCAAAGTGGTTCTGTGTTTACTCGCCGGCAACGATGCAACCGAAACAGCCGCAACATTAAGCCTTTCGCCACATACGGTCCGCAGTCACATAAAAGAAGTATTAAACAAAAATAACTTCACTCGTCAGATCGATTTAATTGCCATGATCATAAAAGCGTTAGGGTAATTATGCTCGCGCCCATTAGCACCGACGTATACGATGAATTAATTACCGCACTTTACAGCGGCATTTCAAGCCAAGACGGTTTTAGCGGTTTTTTAAAACGACTCAAGCTAATTTTAAACGCATACACAGCGATATTAATCGTCGTGGATATTAATCCAGTAAAGGTTCACTATACTTGGGCGGAAGGCTATCCCTCTGGTAGCTTAGCTTTGTTGATGAAAACAGGTGCAATAAATAAGGATAAAGCAATATTAGAAGGTGTTTCAGCTGCGGCTGGCGGGCTTTATTCTTTGTCTAAGGATCGCGCTGATTATAATCCATACGCGGGCCTTAATCCGCTCACTAAAGCACTAGTTAAATCACTAGGTTTATATGATAACGCCGGCATTAGCGTTGCTGTGGAAAACCAGAATAGGCGGCTCTTGCTAACCCTTAATCGTAACCTGTCACAAGGCCCTTTTTTCTTTAAAGAACTAGAAGTACTCACGCGGCTTAAACCGCATTTGGAAAGAGCTTTCTTTCTGCACCAATTAATGGCGTCCGGGCATCAAAAACTAACGAGCTTAAAAGCGAGCATTGAACAACTGCATTACCCCTTGGCTATTCTTAACCTTGATAAAACCGTACTGAGTGCCAATTCGGCATTACGGCAACTCATTTATAAGCACCCCAATCTGGGTATTGATGAAACAACAAATCAATTATGGTTTGCAGACGTTGAGTTTGCGCATACCTTTGAAAACAGCTGCGTCACAATATCGGGAAATTACGAGAAGAAAAAGATTGAGGTAACGCATTTATTCCTGCCAACAAATGACTTACCTATCCGTATAACCCTAAAGCCCTTAAGAATAGACGGCAAACAGACCGTATCGCTCATTCTCGAATTTAGAGACGGTAATGATCAACAAGATTACCGGCTTCGTCATATTCAAAACGTTTTGACTTGTTCGGAAGCCGAAGCACGTGTTTTGAAAGGTTTGTTAGTTTATGGGCAAGCAAGTCAGGTGGCCGAAGACTTGAGCCTGTCATTGCACACGGTGCGCAGCCATATTAAGTCAGTTTTACAGAAAAATAATTATACCCGGCAGATAGACCTGCTTACGTATCTGATAAAAATACTCGATTAGACTAGCGTTTAGATAACACCGGTATCTCCAACTCGCCATTTTTCGAGCGTAAATAACGTTGTCTTATGCCGTCACTGAACCAGGTCCCTTTTGACTCAATGCAACGGGGAAACTCACCTAGTGCCTGATAACCCGACAATAATAGACGAGGCTTTACCCCCGTATAAAACGACTAATAGTATACAATCAAAAAAGGCGCTCAAAGAGCGCCTTTTTCTTTTTCAGGTCTAAGCTAGACCAGAGAGTTGAAGCTTAATCCTTAGTGAATTCAGGATATGCTTCCATACCACACTCTGATAGATCAACACCTTCGTATTCTTCTTCTTCCGATACGCGCAGACCAATCACCGCCTTAATGACGCCCCAAGCAATCAAGCTCGTCACAAATACCCAGACGAAGATGGTTAATGCACCGATCAACTGGCCGCTAAAGGTTGCGTCTGCATCAGACAGCAATACCGCGAAGATGCCCCAAAGACCGACAACGCCGTGCACAGAGATGGCACCTACAGGGTCATCAAGCTTCAGTTTATCGAGCGTCACGATTGAGAATACAACGATCACGCCACCAATTGCGCCAATCACTGCCGCCATAAGTGGTGAAGGATCAGCAGGTTCAGCTGTGATAGCAACAAGCCCAGCTA
>CAJWAD010000005.1 GCA_913020245.1 uncultured Oleiphilus sp. | reverse complement strand
GATAGCATTTGACAACCATTACAAACGCCCAAGGTCAACGTCGATTCACGCTCAAAAAAGGCTGCAAATTCATCACGAACTTTTTCATTAAAAAGAATTGATTTTGCCCATCCCTCGCCTGCACCTAATACGTCACCATAGGAGAAGCCACCGCATGCTACGAGCGCCTGAAAATCTGCCAAGCTGCGACGTCCAGCGGCAAAATCGCTCATATGAACGTCATACGCTGAAAAACCAGCCTTAGTAAACGCGGCCGCCATTTCAACTTGGCCATTTACACCCTGCTCACGTAGCACGGCAATCTTTGGCTTCGCTCCGGTATTAATGTAGGGCGCTGCAACATCTTCGTTTGGATCAAAACTCAAGTGAGCGTTTAAACCCGGATTGGCCGTATCGGCTAGCGCCTCAAATTCTTCTGCGGCACAGTCAGCATTGTCACGCATCGCTTGAAGCCTGTAGCTGGTCTCTGACCAAACTTGCCAATACTCAGCCCTTGGCGCCTCAATAATTGCATTATCATTGAACACAAAACGCAGCATATCGTCTTCGTTTGGCTGCCCAATTACTAAGGTATGCTCGCCGAGGCCCGCGGCACTAAATTGCTGTAAAACAAACTCGGTATCAGCTTGTTTGACTTGAATGACTGCCCCTAATTCTTCATTAAACAACTCGCGTGCAAAATGGGTTTCGTCTTCGGCCAACATATCGAGTTTAATATCGATACCAACGTGCCCGGCAAAAGCCATTTCTACCAATGTGGTAAATACGCCCCCGTCTGATCGATCATGGTATGCGAGTAATTTGTCATCCTCGCTAAGGCCCTGAATCACCGCAAAAAAAGCTTTTAGATCTTCTGGGTCATCGACATCTGGGGTAACCGCGCCAACTTGTTTGTAAACTTGCGCTAGCGCCGAACCACCGAGGCGATTCTGACCATTTGCCAGATCAATTAAAATGAGATCGGTCTCACCCGCATCAGTTTTAAGTTGCGGTGTGAGTGTCGCGCGTACGTCTATTACGGGTGCAAAACCAGAGATTATTAATGAAAGCGGCGAAACAACAGAATTCGTCTGACTGCCCTCTTGCCAAACCGTTTTCATCGACATCGAATCTTTTCCTACCGGGATAGCAATCCCCAGAGCCGGGCAAAGCTCCATGCCCACCGCTTCCACCGTCCGGTATAAGTTCTCATCTTCACCGGGGTGACCCGCTGCCGCCATCCAGTTTGCCGATAGTCGAATATCTGAAATTTTTGCAATCTTGGCGGCCGCAATATTCGTAATCAGCTCACCCACGGCCATTCGTCCAGAAGCCGGTGCATCAATCGCGGCTATCGGCGTACGCTCACCCATTGCCATGGCTTCGCCGCAATATCCCTCGAGGTCGGTCGAGGTAACCGCGACATCCGCAACAGGTACTTGCCAAGGGCCGACCATCTGATCGCGCGTGACCATCCCCGTAATTGAACGATCACCAATCGTGATCAAGAAGTTCTTACTCGCCACACTAGGTAAGCGCAGAATACGCTCTGCAGCTTCTTTAACGTCAATTTGAGTTGAATCAAAAACAGGCTTGGTAAAAGATGCGCTCTCTACTGAGCGATGCATTTTAGGCGGTTTACCAAATAATACCGACATCGGCAGGTCCACGGGCTTGTTTTCAAACAAGGGATCTTCCAAACCGAGGTGATCTTCCTCTAAGGCTTCACCGACCACTGCGTAAGGGCAACGCTCACGCTCACAGATCGCTATGAACTGCTCTAGCTTGTCTTCGTCTACTGCCATGACATAACGCTCTTGCGACTCGTTACACCAAATTTCATGCGGCGCCATACCGGGCTCATCATTAGGCACTTGGCGCAAATCAAAACGTCCGCCTCGACCGCCATCTTTGACTAATTCAGGGAAAGCATTTGATAAGCCCCCCGCACCAACATCATGAATAAACGCAATAGGATTGTTCTCGCCTAATTGCCAACAACGATCGATGACTTCCTGGCAACGACGTTCCATTTCTGGATTCTCTCGCTGTACCGAAGCAAAATCTAAGTCCGCGTGACTTGCCCCTGAATCCATCGACGAGGCCGCACCACCCCCGAGACCAATCAGCATGGCGGGTCCACCGAGAACAATTAGCTTAGCGCCAACCTTTATTTCACCTTTTAGAACATGATCCGCACGAATATTACCCAGGCCACCCGCTATCATGATCGGCTTGTGGTAACCCTTCACTTCTTCACCTGCCGGCCCAACGACTTTCTCTTCGAAACTACGAAAATAACCAGTCAAATTTGGTCTACCAAACTCGTTGTTAAACGCCGCACCACCGATCGGCGCTTCGAGCATGATGTCGAGCGCCGAACAAATACGCTCAGGCTTACCGAAGTCGGTTTCCCACGGTTGTTCAAATCCGGGAATGCGCAGATTAGAGACAGTAAAACCGGTTAATCCAGCTTTTGGCTTGGCACCCCGCCCTGTTGCGCCCTCATCACGGATCTCGCCACCGGAGCCGGTGGACGCGCCTGAAAAAGGTGAAATAGCCGTTGGATGGTTATGCGTTTCCACTTTCATCAAAATATGGATAGCTTCTTCAGTCGCTGAATACTCGCCGTCTGAGGCGCTCGGATAAAAACGCTTACCTAGGCTACCCTCGATAACCGCAGCGTTATCTGTATAAGCCGATAAAACGCCATCAGAATTTAAGGCGTGGGTGTTGCGGATCATCGCGAACAGCGACTTCGCTTGTGCTTCGCCATCAATATCCCAAGATGCATTAAAAATTTTGTGTCGGCAATGCTCTGAGTTTGCTTGCGCAAACATCATCAACTCTACGTCGGTCGGATTGCGCTTCAAACCCACGAACGCTCTCGTTAGATATTCAATCTCGTCTTTCGCTAATGCTAGACCAATACGTTTGTTGGCCTCTTCAAGGGCAGCCTCACCATATGAAAGCACATCAACCGTGCTGAGTGGCTTGGGTTCTGATTGACGAAATAGTAACTCTGCACCCGCCGTTTCATGAAAAACGGCTTGAGTCATGCGATCATGCAACATAGCCGAGAGCGCATGCCGCTCATCCATGTCGAGCTTGCCATCAATGCGCACGAAATAGGCAATACCCCGTTCGATCCGCTTCACTTTGTTCAAGCCGCAATGCCTTGCAATATCGGTCGCTTTGCTTGACCAAGGCGATATCGTGCCAGGCCGAGGGATCACTAAAAAAAGTACCCCTTCGGCAGCTTCGACTTTTATTTTGGGTCCGTAAGTCAACAGCTTGTTGATGACGTTAAGTTCTGCGTCACTTAGATCTATCTCTAAATCAACAAAATGCATGTATTCCGCATAAACCGAAACGGCTTTGGGCTGGACGGATTGAATCTGATTTAGAAGTTGCTGCTGCTTAAACTCGGAAAGAGCTGGAGCGCCTCGAAGTTCGATCATAGTAAAGGCGTGCCTCGTGCGAATCTGGAAAGCGGCGTATTCTACTGCAAAGCCTCGACACTGTTAACTATGATTTGATGGTTTCGCGGAGAAAGTTCTATTTTACAAAAACTGACATGGTAAACCGACCATTCAGACTATACTGAAAGAAGATTTATCAACTACTCAATATTGGTAATGCCTTGCGAAAGAAACAGTTCAGCATAATTAAGACCGGCCCAACGGAATGCTACCTTCGCTCGCTAAGTCTGCTCTTAGTTTGCCTACTTATTCTCGCGGCATGCAGCGAAACCAGCGTCATAGATAAGGTGACAAAACGCGGTAAATTGCACGTCATTACGCGCAATGCACCCGCCATCTATTATGAGGGCCGCGAAGGTCTGTTAGGGCTTGAATATGAGCTCGCTCAATTGTTTGCGCAAGACCTGGGCGTCGAATTAGATTTAAAAGTGGCATCAACCCGCGGTCAAATACTGTCTGCGCTTGATAATAATTATACAAACCTGGCAGCCGCCTTTATGGTATCCAGCGAAGGGCGCTCTGAACGCTACCAATATTCGGTCCCGTACATGTCTACAGCCCCCTTAGTCGTCTATCGCTATGGCAGCCCTCGCCCCCGTAAAATTGAAGATTTGATGGGCAAACGTATCGCCGTTGTGAGTGACAGTTACCACAGCGAGGAACTTGCAACACTTGCAGAAAATCATCCGGAACTAACCTGGCAGAAACTGAACATTGAAACTATTGATTTAATGAAAATGGTTCAAGATAAAAGCATCGATTTTGCGATTGTCACAAGTGCTGAATTAGATATACATCAATCCTTCTACCCCATTGTAAAGGAGGCCTTTGCATTAGGAGCGCCGCAGAATATTTCTTGGTACTTTCCCCGAAATACAGATCTGAGTTTAATTAGTCGAGCCAACAATTTTTTTAATCGAATTGCAGAAGATGGCACGCTGATGTACTTAAAAGAGCGCTACTTTGGCCACCTCAAGCAACTTAATTACGTCGGCGCACGCACGTTTATCAAGCACGCAAATGGCCGTCTTCCCCAATATACCGAAAGCTTCAAAAAGTTTAGCGAGCAATATGGGGTAGATTGGAGACTAATGGCCGCATTGGGCTATCAAGAATCGCATTGGCGTGCGCGAGCAGTGTCGCCGACCGGCGTTCGCGGACTGATGATGCTCACGCAGCCAACGGCTAAAGAAATGGGCATAAGTAATCGTTTACACCCAATTGAAAGTATCAAAGGCGGCGTTAAATACTTTGCTAAAACTAAAAAACGTATTCCTGACCGCATTCCTGAACCCGACAGAACGTGGTTGGCACTCGCGGCTTATAATGTGGGCTTCGGCCATATGGAAGATGCCAGAATTCTATGTGAAAAAGCTGACAAAAACCCAGACAAGTGGGCCGATGTAAAAGAATGCCTGCCTTGGCTTGAAAAGAAACAATACTACGCGAAAACCAAGCATGGTTATGCGCGCGGCAAAGAACCCGTTTCCTATGTGCAAAATATACGACGCTATTACGATGTTCTTAACTGGCTGACGGAACAAAACGAAGGCACGGCTAATCCTGTACGACAAAATTTTGCGGAAAATTTACTTCGAATAGGTAACGCCTCAACCGAAGGCTAGCTAGGCCATCATTTCTGACCGTAGAAACGGCAAAATCCAAGGCTTGTGCTCGCGAATTTCAGCTTCACTCAAACCTGTTAATTCGTAAGGTAAGACCAACCAATCATTCGTTTCATGGAGATAATAGTCGGGTACGCGATTCGTTTTTGATTGTGCTGGCTTATAAAACGGCATAGCAAGGCGCGTATCCATTGGCATATTGCGCTTTGCTTTGCGCTGTAAACGCGCCAATACGGCTTCAATATTCCTGCCTGTGCTAAACACATCATCAACAATCAATAATTTGTCAGTTCGATTCAAATTTTCGAGTAAGTACTGCGTACCATGTACACGAATTTCTTTTTCTTGCTCTAAGTTCTGCAAATAATCGGTCATCCCCCGATAAGAGGTGCGAATGGCAATGTGATCACTTTTCACACCTAAATATTGCAGACATTCCTGAACATAAATACCCACCGTCGCGCCCCCTCGCCAAATACCCACAATGAAATCTGGACGAAACCCGCTCTCATAGACTTTTAAGGCAAGCCTGTACGCGTCATTGATGAGCGTTTTTTCATCAACAAAGCATTTTTTCAACTGAGGCGGTAACAATTTATCGTTGTTGAGCAGGTCTGGCATAGTAAGAAGGTCCCGAAACACGCGAGCGTTGCGCTTGCAAAAATACCACATGAACGTAACTATATGTGCTTACATTCACATGAATATTACCAAATTATGTCTCAAAAGACGTTTATCTCAGCGCAACAGCTTCTCGAAGATTCGTTTGCACTTGGCGCCAAGATATTAGACGACGGCTTCCGTCCTAGTGTCATTATAGCGCTTTGGCGCGGGGGCACACCGATCGGCATTGCGGTTCAAGAATCACTGGAATACCACGGAATTAGTAGTGATCACATTGCCATTCGCACTTCATCATACTCAGGTATCGATGGTCGTTCTAATGAAATCCGCATTCATGGATTGAGTTATGTCGTTAAAAACATCAAACATACTGATCGACTGCTAATCGTTGACGATGTTTTCGATACCGGCCGGACGATTGAGGCGTTGCTAAAGACGCTACAGACCAAAGCACGCCTGAACACTCCTCAAGATATTCGCATTGCTGTCCCCTATTACAAACCGGCTCGGAATGAAACTGACTTGGTACCAGATTATTATCTACATGAAACAAGCGCATGGCTAAAATACCCGCATTCGCTGGAAGGCTTGAGTCACGAAGAGGTTGCTAAGCACCGCCCGGACTTATTTGAGGTTATTAAAAAACATCTTAAACCTGCGGATTAATTTGATTTGCTAACGGCATTCCTCGTCGCTTGAACAGGATAAAGCATAATCAATCTGTTCTTGATCAAAGCCCCTGCCTGCTAGAAAGCGCATTTGCTTCGCACGTTGCTTGGTATCGTCTACTGCCTGAAAACCAAAGCGTTTCATTCTGGCTTTTTTAGCGCCCTCAAACCAGTCGTAGGCAGCATCAGTAAGCTGCTGAGAGACCAAATCGGAATCGACATGTTGCATTTTTAGCTCTTGCCGAACTTTGATGGGGCCTTGTCCTTTTTGGAAGCGACTACGCACCAGCATTTCGGTATAACGTTGATCACTTATATAGCCTTCTGCCTGCAAGGCTGCCAAGATCTCGCTTATGATCGGCTCAACATTATCATGGTCTTGCTCAGCCTCTCTTTTCAGACGCTGGTGCAATTCATAAACCGCATATTCACGGCGAGATAGCGCTTGAATTGCTTTGCCCCATAGCCATTTTTTTAATTCAGATCTGTCCACAATACGCCTCTTGTCGTCCCACGAAAAGTGTATTTAATACCCTTCGTCGCCAATAAAAAAGATCATCTTGCATATTCCTGATTGAAAAAGCATTTCACCAAACTCTATTCGTAGGTAGACTAACCACTCGTTTGCTTTGACGCGACGTGCTTTGTGCGGCACCTGCACAGCAAAAGCATCAGACGCGCAAGAGTATTTGCTGAGCCCATTTTGCATCGACAGCTTCATGCTGAAAAATGGCGATCAGACAACACGGCTTATGAGAGATAAGCATTTGGGTGTGCGAGCAATAGTGCTGGCCACGAAATAACAAAAAAAGGTAACACTAATCAAGGTAGTGCCCGACATGCGAAGTTATTGCTAATCGCTGTCAAAAAACCAGGAACCTATCATGGCAAACTTTCTGTCTAAACTGTTCAAGCCAAAGTGGCAGAGCAGTTCCGCCCCTGTGCGTATCGCTGCGATTAACGCGCTAGACCTCGCGGCTAAAGAGTCGATTGGAACTCTGACCACAATCATTAACTCTGATCCTAGCGACAAGGTAAAGCAAACAGCGATTGCCCTTTATCCTGACGCGAATGGCTTGATTAAACTCCATCCACATCTGAGTGACGACAACAGAACCGCCGCTCATAAGAAGTTGATTGAACTCGCGCAAAAACAGTCACTTAGTATTTTTGAATTAATAAATGATTCACAAATACTGCAAGCCATGATTGTTCAATCAGATGACCCAAAGCCTTTTATAAATGGTTTAGCTCGCATTGAAGACCAAGACGTGCTTCTAAGCATCGCCATTGAGGGCAAAACGAGCAAAATTCGTCAAATGGCGGCAGAGTTAATTGAAAGTGAATCGGTACTGACGAGTCTTAGCAATAAGGCAAAATCGAAAGATAAATCTGTTTACCAAATAGCTCGACAAAAACTGGCTAAGCTCCGTGAACTGCAAAAGCAACTCGCCGATCAACAGCAGGCGATCGATGAAACACTCGCTGCTCTAGAGGATCATGCAGCCACTGAAAACACGAAACTCTACAAAGCAAAGCTCGAAAGTCTTTCGCAAAAATGGCAAGGGATACATGCCAAAGCAAATACTGACCAGCAAGAAAAGGCGAACAAGGCTTTGCAAGCATGCAATGCGCGCGTTCAAGCGATGCTGGATGAAGCCAACAAAACACAAGAAGCTGAGCGTTTGGCTGAAGCCGGGGGCAACGAACAACATGCGACCCTTCTTACGCTTGAAGATAGCTTGACTCATCTTCGTGAACAAGGCGCTTCTTTTGTCGACATTTCAGCTATTGATGCGCTAATCAAAACGCAAGAAAACAGGTGGTTAGAAGCAACCAAACTTAACCGCACAGACAAAGCTCAGCAGAAACATTACCAGTTACAAATGAGCGCACTAAAACACTGCTTACGCGCATTGCAAACCTTATCAGAAGAGCAAGAAAATATTTCAGAACTCATTCGGCACCTAAGCGCTAAACAGCTTGAAACTGGCACGTTCAAACAAGCCGAAAGAAGCCTAAATCAGGTACTTAAAAAAATCGACTGGCCGGAGGGATTTAGTGCACATGAACTTATCCAGAAAGCCAACAAAGCACTCGGTATTTCCGAGGTCAGAAAACAAGCCTTGGCGCAAAATGCCGAGGAACTCGGCCTCAAATTTGAACATCTCTTGCAAGACCTTGACGGTGCGCTTGAAGACCGTCAAATTAAAGTATCTACCAAGTATATGAAGCAAGCCCAGCAAATATTGGCAAAACTACCAGCGAAGGCGGCGGAGCGCTTGCATGCCAACCTGAATCTTCGTTTGAAGCAGTTGAATGAACTCCGCGATTGGCAAGGCTTTGCGTCTTCACCACGCCAAGCCGAACTTTGTGAATTGATGGAACACCTCGCCGAGCAGCAAATCGAGCCCAAAGCGAAAGCAGAAAAGATCAAAACGATGCAAGCGGAATGGAAGAGCTTAGGCGGTACGTCAGAACAAGCACTCTGGGACCGCTTTAAGGCGGCTTCAGACCTTGCGTTCGAGCCCTGCGCTGCCTATTTTAAAGAACAAAATATACTAAAAGAGCGTAACACGGACCGTCGGGAAATGCTGCTCACTCAACTCCAGGAATTTGTTAACCAAAACAACTGGGAGGCGCCAGATTGGCGCGCCACTGAAAAGATCAATCAAAAAGCGCGATCAGAATGGAAAGCCGCGTTCCCAGTAGATTTCAAGCGTAATCACAAACTGCAAGACGAATTCAACACCGTATTACAAACACTTGAAACCTTTTTAGAAAGTGAGCGTGACAAAAACCTTGCGTTAAAGGCTGAAATTGTCGAACAAGCCAAATCTTTGATAACCCATGCAGATTTAAAAAGCGCCATTCAAAACGCCAAAAATCTGCAAAATAAATGGCAAACTATCGGTATTACTGCTCACAAGAAAGACCGCGTTTTATGGAAAGAATACCGTTCGGCATGTGATGCAATCTTCGCACGACGAGACGAACAGAAAGCCGAACAAAACCAAGCTTTTACGGCCGCGAAGGACGCTGCAGAGGCGTTTTGCTCAGAACTTGAATCTTTCATTAAAGATACAAATAACATCGCCTTAGATGAGCATATTATTCGGTTCCGTAAAGGGTTCAGGGACCTGCCTACGTTAGCAAATAAGGATAGGGAAAAATTTCAGGACCGGTTCGAACAGGCCATGCATTGTTTGAAGGCACAAGCTAACCAGGCACAAAGCGAAGCGAAGCTCTCACAGTGGCAAGAGACCGCACGTAAACATCAAATTCTTAATCTAGCTTATCTCAGTGACGAAGTGGACGACGCGTTAGAAGATAGTTTCTACTCTAAAGTAAGTCTGCCGAATAAATTAGAGCAGCAGCTACGCAGCACGTGGATTTCAATTAAAGCCGGCTCGATCGCAAAATCCATGATACTTAATGAAGATAAAGCTCGTGAGTTAAGCATTCGCGCGGAGATTGCCGCTGGTATCGATTCGCCAGAAAATGAGCAAGAGCTGCGTATGCAGCTCCAAGTCAGCAGACTGTCCGAAGGTATAAGCAGTTCAAACAATCTGAGCAGAGAAGAACAACTCAATAACATCTTAGAACAATGGTACTGCAGTATCGGTTTAGAAACCGATAATCTAGCCCAATATGAACGGAGAATGCAGACTGCAGTGAAGCAACTGTTTGGGCATTAATTTCTTTTTCAACGCTAGCGGAGCGGTCACGATTGAAGTTTTGCCTGCCCCCCCTTGGTTAGGTAACGTTTCACGCATTGTTCTCAATAGATCCAGCCGCAGCGTGATAAGATAGGTATTGCCCTGCGGCTTTTCTGGGAAACACGATCAACGTATATTTTCCTCTACATATTTGATCGCTTGCTCGACGGCCTCTCTCGCTCTGTCATAACGAGCTTTGCGTTCATCGGGAGAGGTATAGAACATTAGATCCACATCATAACGAATGTATTTTGGCGGTAAGTGATTCAAAGCCAAACACACAACATCTGCTAGGGTATCCTCATCCATATTTTTGCCTTTGATTTTCTCACTTAAAATCTCAAGCACGAGGACTTCACTGTAATTACTAATCTTATCAAGTACCGACATCGCTGCATTCGCTCCGGATAACTAATCTGGTTTTAAACTTACTCATTAATGATAGACCAAACTGTAAGGCGATTCTTCTCGTAAAGAACAGTACAAATGTGTTTTGTTGGTAACGAAGCGTTGGCTCGATAGGAACTAGCGCAATTAACGAATAATTAATCGCCGACTTTCTGGCGAGCCTTTTAGCATTGACATACAATCGACAGACGATTTAGAGACCGAGTACTTGCATGAAATTCCAGACACTGTTTGCCTTCATTTTACTGACCGCCTTGGTTCCTAGTGCATCGAGCACACAACAAGCCTCTCTTAAAGAACTGGTCGTTCAAGCGCAGAATATTGACAATCTGAAACCAGAAAAGAAACAACGAGAAGCCAGTGTGTATATCGCTAGACAACTTCTTCTCAGTCACTATCGGAAACAAAATATAGATAAGTCGTTTTCTGCAAAAGTTTTCGACAACTACTTAAACTCGCTTGATTCACAACGCTTATACTTCCTTGAATCAGACATCAAGAGCTTTGAACCCTATCGGTTCCGCTTGCATGGGGCTCTAAAAACAGGGCAATTGGAGCCAGGTTTCAAAATCTACAACACCTTTCAGGAACGCTATATTAGCCGACTACTTTTTCAGGTGGACTTACTCGATACCAAGCTTAACAAAATGCGCTTCGACAAAAATGAATATGTCATTAGTGATCGTAGTGAAGAGAGCTGGGCAACAACTGACGATGCACTTCAAGACATCTGGCGTCGGCGTCTAAAAAGTGCAGTGCTCTCGCTTACATTGAGCGGCAAAAGCCAAGAAGAAGCGGCAGAGAGTCTTAGGAAGCGTTATAAAAATCAGCTTAAAAGAGCGCTGCAAGTTCGCAGTGAAGACGCATTTCAAGCCTATATGAATGCGTTTACGACGGTATATGATCCGCACACTAACTACTTTTCGCCACGTTCCTCGGAAAACTTCAACATCAATATGAGCCTTTCACTACAAGGCATTGGTGCCGTTCTTCAAGCCGATAACGAATACACAAAAGTGGTGAGATTAATCACCGGAGGCCCGGCTCAAAAGCAAGGCCAGCTGGGGCCCGCTGACCGTATTGTGGGTGTTGCCCAAGGCGATAAAGAAACTGTCAACGTGATAGGCTGGCGCCTCGATGAAGTGGTTGACCTGATTCGCGGCCCCAAGCAATCAACAGTTCGGCTCGAAGTCATCCCCGCCGAAGCCAAAGTGGATACCGATACAACCGAAATTGTTATCGTTCGCGACAAAGTAAAGCTTGAAGATCAAGCCGCGGCCAGCCATATCATTGAAACGAATCGCAATGGCCAACAGCAACGTATTGGTGTGATTTCAATTCCCACTTTTTACGCTGACTTTCAAGCCATGCAGGCCGGTGACCCCAATTATAAAAGTACGACACGCGACGTGTTAAAACTGTTAGACGCAATGCGTGACGAGAATCCAATTGACGGGCTAGTAATTGATTTACGTGGTAATGGTGGCGGCTCACTCGATGAGGCAAATAGTTTAACTGGCTTGTTCATAAATGAAGGGCCAACCGTTCAAATTCGTAGTGCAAATGATCGTGTTCAAGTAATGACTGACCCGGATCCAAGCCTTGTTTATGGTGGTCCATTGATGGTGTTAGTGGACCGGTTGAGCGCGTCAGCATCCGAAATTTTTGCCGGCGCGATTCAAGATTATGACCGAGGCATTGTGATGGGTTCACAAACCTTTGGCAAAGGAACGGTGCAGTCAGTACGCCCGTTAAATCACGGACAGCTCAAGATCACCCAGGCTAAGTTCTACCGTATTTCGGGTGCAAGTACGCAAAATAAGGGCGTGATGCCGGATATTCTCATCCCCGATACCGTCGACAATAGCAAAGTGGGTGAAGATGCTCTAGACAATGCCCTTCCTTGGGATGCCATCGCTTCGGCGGAATATACGAACGCAACCAGTATTAGTAACCCAGACCTTGAGAAGGAATTAGAGAGACGCCACGAGGAGCGCTTCGCCCAAGAGCCGGAGTATCAGATACTGATCGAGGAAATTGCGCTGCTTGACGAGCAACGTCAACGAACGAAAGTGTCACTCAACAAGAAAGAACGCATGCAAGAAAACGATTTCTACGAAGCAGCGCAACTTGCGCTGGAAAATAAACGACGTAAATTGGATCAATTAAAACCCTTCAAAACGATTGAAGAATGGGATGAGTTTATAGAAGCATCGCAAAGCGAATCAGATCCCGATGAGAATAAAGAACCCGATTTTATCGTTGAAGAAAGTGCTGAAGTGTTGCTCGATTTCATTGAGCTAAGCGCTCAAAAAGTAGCTAAAGCCGCATAATTAAACACCCTCGCCGTTTGGTCGCCAAAACATTATGACGAATGACAAAGACAGGTCAGGCAACAAAACGAACAAACGATCGGCTAAACCGAATCCTAGAGGGCCCGTAGGTACTGAAAAATCCGTCAATAAAGACCAAACTGGTGGTGAGGCTGAGATTACTGACAACACAAATACGCGCCGCCATCAGGAAATAGCTGAGACCATCGAAGGGACAAAGACCATGCCCGAAAACGAACCGGGGCAAGCTACGGTTGAGTTCAAGGCAACGCGTGATAGAAAAATAACCAGTGAAACGCAAAAATCTGCACGGAAATCCCCATCAAACAACAAGCGAAGCGAACAGCCTGATAAACAAATCGACGCTGACAACGAGCTTGAGACAAATAAACCAGAGCCCTGGGTGAGAGAAGAGACGATAAGCGCGCTTTTCAACCGAGTCGGCTCCGCCACATCAAATGCGTTCCGGTTTGCAAAAAAAACAACCAATACGTCTTACCGCGTTGGCAAAGCGCTTATTCAGAATCAAGACCAACTGAAAGTCATGCTTGCTGCAGGCCAATCACTAAAAGATCTTAGAGAGGTTGCCGGTTTAACTGTTAGTGAACTCTCTGAGGCGTTGCAGCTGAAAGATCAATCATTATTGGAAGCGGTAGAAAATGGCACGGCAACGCTCTCATTCGAACTGATTCTTCGCCTCAGCTCACTGCTCGCACGCAATGATCCGATTCCTTTTATTCTCCAATATAGCCGCACTTATTCACCCGACACTTGGAAGCTTTTACATGACTGGGGAGCGGGTCGCTTACCCTTACAGTATGTGCGTGAGCGCGAATTCATCAATATTTTCCGATCGAGAGACGATGCGAGAAACCTAAGCGATGAAGGATTTAACCAAGTACTTGAATACACGCGCCAGGCATTCAACTTGTCACTGCATTTTATCGGTGAACAAGAAGCTAAAATCGATCAGCTACAGGCGGAGCTTGACCAGTTAAAGTCTCAAGTCAAAAACCAGAAACAAGACAACGATGGGAAGTAGCAGCAAACACTTACCTGCCCTTATAGTCGGCAATAAAAGCGCCCTCGAACTTTATAAAAGTACAAGCATTGATATCACAAGATCTTAGCCAAGGTTCCATACCGGCGCACCTGCGACGGATGACCGTTCCCATGATTTGGGGCATATTGGCGATCATGTCAATGAATCTTGTCGATACTTTCTATGTCGCGCAACTAGGCACCGAACCGTTGGCCGCGATGGGGTTTACTATTCCCATTGTCTCCATTCTCTTAAGCTTAGCCTTTGGCGTCGGAATTGGCGTCTCCTCGGTGATTTCACGTGCTATTGGTTCGGGCGAGCAGACGCTTGTAAAGAGCTATGCCACCCAATCATTATTTATTGGGCTAAGTATTGCCATTTCTTTTGCCATCGTCGGCTACCACTTCATGGATGAAATTTTCATGGCGCTCGGCGCGCCCAAAAGCTTAATGCCACGGATCCATCAGTTTATGGATATTTGGTTCTTAGGCAGTTTTGTCGTCATTATCCCTATGGTGGGGAATTCGGCATTACGCGCAGCAGGCAACACAAAAGTTCCTGGGTTTATTATGGTACTTGTCGCAGTGATTAATATCATCTTGGACCCGATTCTTATTTTCGGCTGGTTTGGTTTTCCCAGAATGGAGTTAGCTGGAGCGGCGTTAGCAACCGTTATTTCCTATTCGGCCGCGTTACTTTTAAGCCTTTACTTACTCATGATTAGAATGCGGTTTTTGAGCCTTTCCGCATGCAAAGGGCTCGTCATTAAAAGCTGGAAGGATATTTTATATATTGCTATCCCTGCTGTGGGTACCAACTTAATTGCCCCCATTTCAGTGGCCATCACCACCTGGATGGTAGCGCAACATAGTGCCGAGGCAGTGGCCGGTTTTGGTGTTGCTTCGCGCATTGAGTCAATTTGCCTTGTGGTCATCATGGGCATCTCGTCCATTATGGGGCCCTTTGTCGGTCAAAACTTAGGCGCAAAACGTTATGACCGTATCGTATACGGCTTAAAAATATCCATTCGCTTTGTGTGTGTTTGGAGCCTAAGCATCGCCTTACTCTTGGGTGTTTTTGGCGACTCGATAACACGGGCTTTTACCGACGACCCACTCGTTCAAGCCTCAGCGACGAGTTATTTTATTTGGGTGCCGATTACCTATGCTTTTCTTGGCATCATCATGCTCGTTTCATCTATGTCAAACGGTTTGGGACGTCCCACCCCATCACTGGTGATGTCATTTTTACGTTTAGTCGGTTTGTATCTGCCACTTGCATTTCTTCTCGGTGACATGCTGGGTTTAGAGGGCATATACTTAGCCGGCGCGATCGCAAACATTTTAGTTGGAGCACTGGCACTGATGTGGCAAAAAAAGTTGCTTATCGCTTAGTATGAAGGAAATCGGATGTCACTAAAAAATTTAGGCGGACTGGTTTTTTCGACCGAAACAGGCAGATTGTGTCCAGGCTGTGGTGCTAAATTAAACGCCTGTGCATGTGCCAATGAACACGTGCCCGAAGGCGATGGTATTGTCCGCATTTATATGGATAAAAAAGGGCGTAAAGGCAAGGGGGTCACGTTAATTACGGGCTTATGCCTAGCGAATGAAGAGCTCAAAACACTCGCTAAAGAACTGAAAAAAAAATGTGGTGTAGGCGGTGCAGTAAAGGACCATAATATTGAAATTCAAGGCGACCACCGACAAGCTATTCAAAAGCTCCTGCAAGACAGAGGCTATCAGGTCAAACTCGCCGGTGGCTAAAACCAGCCACGCAAATCGCGCTGTATCCAGCCATTAGCTAATAGCGCGACAAAGGAACTCATTCATTTATGCAGCTAATTATTGGCAATAAAAACTATTCTTCATGGTCGCTGCGGCCTTGGCTACTGTTAACGCATTTCAAACTTGCTTTCGAGGAGCTGCGGATCCCGCTCGGACAACGAGAGACCAGTGAACTGCTAGCAGAACACAGCCCAACATTTCAGGTGCCCGTTTTACGTCATGAGGAGCTGAGTGTTTGGGAATCATTGGCGATCTGCGAATACATAAATGAACAATTTCTTAACGGGGACGCTTGGCCAAAACGCGCACCAGACCGAGCCCTCGCGCGCGCCTATTGCGCAGAAATGCATGCAGGCTTTAATAGTCTACGAAACGAACTACCCATGAACTGTCGAGCAAGAAGGCGTCTGACATATAGCATGGCTTGCGAAAACGACATTCACCGCATAGACGCGATGTGGCAAGACGCGTTAAACCGCCATAATGGACAATGGCTATTCGGTGATTTTTCAATCGTTGATTGTATGTTTGCGCCGGTCGCAACGCGTTTTCAAACGTATCGCGTCAATATTTCTGACCAAAGCCAAGACTACGTAACGCACTTGTTAAGCTGCCCCGCCATGGAAGAATGGTACCGTGCCGCATGCGCGGAGAAGGAAGAATTAAGCGCCAGCGAGGTCGGTGATTCGCTCTAATGCACGTATAAATTATTTATCTTATGGCGAAGAAATCGGCTCTTTTAACCAAGCAAACTGTTGAGATGATGGTTGAAGTGCATCGTCTTCAACGATCGCTTTAGTGCTGACTGAAGATTCAAAGAAAATGCTCTCCACCATCCAGTTAACGAGAAATGACGGAATACTGCCTCCGGGCTCATTATGCACCTGCCAAATGATCTTAGTTTGACCAAGCCTGAGCGGCATCAGAAAAATTTCAGCCATTAACGTTGGCACTCGCACTAAGCCATCACGTTCGGGTAACGACCTTGCCTCGCTCCACTCTTCAATTTTAACGACCAATGTTTCTTCATCCTGACCCACGCGCTGCCCAATAACAGAATCTCTGTCATACAAAGGCCATGGCATACCTAAATGCAGATAAATAGAGCGCTCATTGCTATCGTCAAACTCACGAATTAATCGCGCACTTTTTAAGTTAGGTATCCATGCATTGAAACCCGACACGTCGGTAAAATGCGCTAACACATCTTTGAGATCAGCTGATACCGTTTGCACCGTCTTGAAAGCGACAAAATCACTGCCAGCCCATGGCTGGGTATAAATTTGCACACCATCACGATCCAGCATTAATTCCCATGTCGAGAATTCTTCAGGTTCAGGAAAGGCCTGTGTCGATAATTTATCTTGATCAACATAGGCATCTGCACCAACCTCATCAAAGTCAGATTCAGCGGTGGTAGAGTCGGCTTGTACCGCGGCAGCATGCGTGAGCAGAAGCAAATATAAAGTAGAAATCAAAAATCGCTGCACAGAAACGGTCCGAAGGTATATAAACACGAGCGCTCAAGCTTATAGCTTTGGCTAACAGGCACCAGTTAAAACTCAGTAAGCTCACCGCAAGAATCGGCGATACCCAAGACAGAAAAGCGCGTCATGAACTATTCTGTGTATTCTGCCACCGGCAGCACACCTGCCATCGCGTCAATCCACTCCTGCATAGTATCGTCTGCGTGTTGCCGTTGTTTATCGCTCAGCGTAGGCAATAAATCCGTAAAAAAGCGCAGACGCATAGCACGGTTTTGAGCACGCAGCTGTTTATATTCCTCTAGCCACCACGTCTCGGGAGCGGTCAACCACGTCGCTAACGCTTGGTTATCTTTTTCGAGAGCTGCGATAATAAAGAGTTCTCGCCAGTGCCGACTGTTGTCGATACGAATTTTTCGTTCATTTGGCTGCACTGCAATATTTTTATCTAGTAGCCTTAGCTGCTCGTCATTCAAATCACCGAACCACTCATCGAGTCGTTCCAGCAGTCGCTCGCGTTTCGCTTCACTTGACTCAAGCGGCTCGAACCACTCCGAAAAGTTGTCTTCTGT
This sequence comes from uncultured Oleiphilus sp., assembly GCA_913020245.1. Taxonomy (GTDB): domain Bacteria; phylum Pseudomonadota; class Gammaproteobacteria; order Pseudomonadales; family Oleiphilaceae; genus PZPK01. The sequence goes on along the minus strand of CAJWAD010000005.1, from coordinate 50,244 downwards.
ATATTCTCGGTAATAGTCGGTATTCGGTTTCGAAACACTGCCTAACAAGGGCCAAACTTCTTTCGTAATAGCGGCTAACGTTTCTTTCCAAGCCGACTGGCTAAGACTTTCAAAGCTTTCGACCGCGCCTTGTAAGTCTCCCTCACGCCATGTCTGTTGAATGGACTGGCCACGAATAATCCAGCGTGGGAACGCATCGTTGCGTAACCATTCTCTGACATATTCACCGAGTCGCTCCGCCTCCTCTTCTTGCTCACTGTTCAGGTCAAACATGCTATCGAGCTGCCACGCATTCAACCAATCTAAGCGTTCAAAAATGAACCCAAACGTCGAACATGCATGCAAACCAAATAAGACTATACAGCCCAGCAGAATTTTTTTTATTCTCAACATTCAATCCATGTCTGGGCCAAACCGCCCAGTGATGTTTCTTTTAAATTACGTGACATTTCGACACCCGTCTGCCGCATCGCCTCAACACAGGCATCAAGCGACATAATATGCTTGCCCGAGCCCATTAACGCCAGTGACGCCGCGCTATAGGCTTTGACTGCCCCAAACGCATTGCGTTCAATACAGGGTACCTGCACAAGCCCCCTCACTGGATCACAGGTCATGCCCAGGTGGTGCTCTAATGCAATTTCAGCAGCGTTTTCTACTTGCTCCGGCGTACCACCTTTTGCTGCGCATAGACCCGAAGCCGCCATAGCCGCTGCCGAACCCACCTCTCCCTGACAGCCCACTTCCGCACCCGAAATTGAGCTATTATGCTTAATTAACCCACCGATTGCCGCCGCCGTTAACAAAAACGTTTCAATCGCAGCAGGCGCCGCACCCTGATGTTTTACATAGTAATAAAGCACCGCCGGAATCACGCCCGCTGCACCGTTGGTCGGTGCAGTGACCACCATATGCCCAGCGGCATTTTCTTCATTGACGGCAATCGCGTAGACACTCAACCAGTCTATGTTTAACCTTTCTACAGAGGCTGCTCTCAATTTATCATGTAGCGCTTTCGCGCGGCGTTCAACGTTCATACCACCTGGCAAGATGCCTTTTGCACCAATACCCCGATCAACGCTGTCGAACATGGCGGAAGAAATACGCGCGATAGTATTTTTTAGTTCAACGCGTTTTGCATCGAACGAACCGACCTCAATATTCATTAACTCATTTTCGATCTTCATCTGTGCAATACTGAGGCCCGATGAAGCCGCCATCGCGAGCATATCTGCAGCTGTATCAAACGGGAAAGGAAACGGATGTTTGGGCATCAGTACTTGTAAATCGTCTGACTCGATTTGTGCCTCAGTTAACACGAATCCACCACCAATTGAGAAGTAACACTCCTCAAGAATGACCTCCTCGTTTTTTAATAATCTGAAACGTAAGCCGTTGGGATGCTGCGGTAGGGGCGGCCCTTTGTCGAAGACGAGGTGCTCCGCAAGCTTAAAGTGCACCTCAATATTTGGAAACGCAAGCACTTTTTTGGGTTCCAAGTCCGCAAAAAGTGCGCTTAAATCGTGATTCATAAGCGCTGAAATTTTATAACCATGTAAGCCAATCAGGATCGCTTTATCCGTACTATGACCTTTACCTGTGTGGGCAAGCGAGCCTTTTAGTATGACTTGCAAACGATAAATACAAGGCTGATCAACTGCGCCTTGCGTCGCAGATACGGCTGTTTCTTTTTCACAAAGCTGCCGAAAATTTAATGCAGCGATGAGTGGCCCCATAGTATGAGAGCTTGATGGGCCAATCCCTATTTTGAATAAATCTTGTGTCGCAATAAACATGATTGACCTCTGGTTGTTGAGGCTGATAAAACAGAATATAGTGCGTTTACACAATAAGTCCAAAAATCAACATTAGAACTCGTCTTATGGTTTCACTCTTCAAAACTAAACAGGTTTTTATCCCCAGCCCAAAACCGCACGGTTTATCTGTCACACGTGATCAACATGGCATTCCGCATGTGAGTGCTGAAAATATAAATGATCTCAATTGGGGACTGGGTTTTTGCCAAGCTATTGATCGCGGCACGCAGCTTCAACTTATGCGTATCATCGGTCAGGGACGCTTGTGTGAACGCCTTGAAAATAGCGAAGACAACTTAAAGATCGATACCTTTTTTAGACGTTTAAATTGGCATCGTAGTGCCGAAAAACAACTAAGTAGTTTAACCCCGGCAACCTTACAATGGTGTCAAGCTTTGTGCGATGGTATAAATGCTGGCTTACGCAATAAACGCATAAGCGTCTTGAAGTTTCTAGGTGTTAAAGCAGAGCCTTGGACCCTTGCCGATACGCTACTTATTTTTCGCATGAGTAGCTATCTAACCCTGGCGCAATCTCAAGCTGAAATTGAGCGCCTTTTTGTTGAATTAACACAAGCAGGGGTCAGCACTGAAAAACTCGCGAGCCTGTTCCCTATTTCGGTAGACACATTTGATCGCGAACTCATTGAAAAAATTAATCTAACCGAGCGCATTATTCCGAGTGATTTACTTTGGGAAGGCGCCATTCCTCGCATGATGGCGTCAAACAATTGGGTCACAAGCCCGAGTAAAAACCAAAGTGGACATGCCATGCTGGCCAATGATCCGCATTTGGAGGTTAATCGCCTGCCAAACGTTTTCTATGAAATTGTATTGTCGTCACCTGAGTATCAAACGATGGGCTTCACGATGCCAGGCTTGCCAGGCATTTTAATTGGTCGAACGCCAGATATGTCCTGGGGTGCAACGTATACATTTATGGATACCGTAGACAGTTGGGTAGAAGAATGTAAAAACGGCAAATTTAGACGGGGCAAAAGCTGGAAAGCATTCCAAACGCGAGACGAAGTGATTCTGCGTAAGAACGATAAACCGCATACCATCACTTTTTATGAAAATGCACATGGAACCTTAGAAGGAGACCCTCATAAGGCGGGCTTTTACCTCAGTACAGCCTGGTCACCAGCCGATTATGGCGCTGCATCACTCAATGCAAACTATGCCCTGACTCAAGCAAAGAATGCGGAGCAAGCTATGCCTCTGTTTCGCGAAATTGAAAGTGCATGGAATTGGGTAATCGCCGATAGCGAAGGCAATATTGCTTATCAAATGTCCGGCCTCTGCCCTAAACGTCATCCCGACTGGAATGGCTTCACGCCAGCACCGGGCTGGGATAAAGCCTACGACTGGCAAGGTTTTATCGACAAGGAACTACTGCCTTGTGATTACAATCCTGAGTGTGGCTTTATTGTCACGGCCAACCAAGACCTCAATCACTTGGGTAAAGTACCTGTAATTAACATGCCAATGGGCGACTATCGCGCTAAACGAATAGAACAGCGCTTAGCCACACAACAAGCATTAGATATCGATCAGCACGCAGCCTTGCAAATGGATACCTATTCATTGCAGGCAGAACTTTTTTTGAAGATATTGGTGCCCTTAGTTGAACAGGAAGCGAACGAAGACCATTTAGATAAATGCCTACTCAATTGGAATCTGCATTATGACAAACACTCGGTTGGGGCTAATTTATTTGAGGCTTTTTACAGTGAACTGCGCAAGCGCGTTTTCGCCGATCAGCAACTTAACACCAAGGTAATCGAACATCTGACTCATGACACAGGACTATTCATCGATTTTTACCAAAACTTTGATGCTTGCCTACTCGACCCCGACTCACTCTGGTATCAAGAAGCGAATCAAGAACAACATTTCATTGCCGCTTTCAAACAAGCGAAGACCAAGTTTGACGGCAAAAGTTGGGGAGACGTAAACCGCTTCGATTTCAAGAATATCCTGCTACAAGGCAAGCTACCAGATTGGTCGGGTTTCGATGTAAAACAACAAAGCCTAATTGGGGGCCGGGCAACACCTCACCAAGGCCAAGTATTCAGCGCAGGGGGCCGAGACACGAGCTTTGCCGCTGCGTTCAGAATGGTTGCTGATTTGGGTGAACATACCTTACATACTCGTTTAGCGGGTGGCCCATCTGATCAACGTTTTTCGCCCTGGTACAAGTCGGAGATAAACGAGTGGTTAGCAGGAAGCTTGAAGAAAGTGAGTCCTTAACCCGGGCGAAAGTTACGTGACCGACGTGTGCTCTCGCGGCACACTTTTTGTGTCGAACACCCGACGGCGCAGTCTCTGACAAGTAGTGTAACTAGTTGCGTCCAAATATTCTGGGCTCGTCAAAACGTAAAAATTTCATTTGTTCTTCTTCTACTTTAATACTGTAGGCTGTGCGCTCATCAAAATGTTTAACGCGCAATTCATCCAATTTTTCCGTTAACGCATCCCCCTCGTACTGCGCGATAATTTCGGTGCGTTCCTCCATATAACCATACCCTCTCTGCCAGCGCGCTTCATTATCACGATCCATTTTTTCAAGCGCCTCAATACGATCCTCCGGATACCCCATTTGACGACGTACGGCATTGATCGATTCCTGTCTATCGTCTTCCGACATGTCTCTGAGCTCTTTCTGTACCGACTCTAAATCGAAAACGAGCTGCGTAGCCAACCCTGTTGTGCCCAATGCAAGACCCTGAGGAGTCGACCCATATTGTTCTTGCATTGCCGATTGCATGATGTAAACACGGTCCTCCATTGGCATATCATCGGCCGTATTCAACGTTGCCAGCACCTTATGCATGGTTTCTTCACGTTCCTGAGCCTGTGTAAGCTCCTCTGACCAAATTTCTCTGGCTCCCTCCTCAGTAAATATCTCGTTGCGTTTTGCCCAAATAGCCCCCTCTTTAGAGAGTGGGTCTTTGTCATTTAGATCCAGATAATTTGCAACCAGCCACTCATCATAGGTTTGCATTTTCCCTACAGAAGTGAGAATTTCAGCGGCGAGTTCTGGAAAAGCACGACGGACAACCTGCTCGAAAAGCGATGCCCCTTGCCCCGGATAATCACTTTCCAGCTCATCACGAAACGATTTTAAACCTACCTGGACTTTCAGCAATTGGATACTACTGGCGAATGTTTCGCGCATCAGTAAGGCATATTTTTCTACAACGCTCTCTGCGTTAGATTCCTTTCTTGTGTTAACGATACTGTAAGGTGGCACGGGTATGTCGGCGCTATCCGTCGACACCGAAACGCTACTTTGCAAACTATTTTGCGCTAAATCTTCTGATGTACTTATATTCAAATACCAGAGTAAACTACCAAAAATTGCGACGATAAAAATCGAGATAAAACTTGTTTTAATAGACATAGGAGCCCTGTAGTTTGCGTTCGTATCCAGGACGAACTAAAGCGTTTATTTTTATTTGACGTTTAGTGTATTCGAGGCCGCATAAAAAAGCCGGAATTGAGTTCACATCACACACCCAAAATAAAAAAAGCGCGCCACTTAAAATACGTGGTGCGCTTTTTCATCGCTGGCTTGTCTTAACAAACTAAGCCGAACTACTCACCTAAAGGAGTGGCGAAAGTACTGGCCAAACTTGATTGGCTAGGTTAACAGAACCTTCTGGCGTTGGGTGAATGTCGTCACTCTCAACCTGATTAGCGGGGACGGTACCGCGTGGATCAACAAATGAACAGCTCGCTGTTGATGCTGTCTCACAAGCATAACCAAGGTAGTCATTACCACGATTAAGTGCTTTAGTTAAGTTTGCATTACCACGAGGAAGCTCGTAATAACCCAGCCAAACCACTTCTTCAACACCATCAACAGCCATCGTGTTAAGCAAGTTAACTGCCGAAGTATATTGCTGGTTGATCAAGTTATTACAGCTGTTTGATGGATTACGACGGTACCAACGCGTGCGGCAGCCGTAAGGATCAAACAATGACGCAGGGATAAGAATGTCATTACCCGCACCATCCATAACAATTGTGTTGATATCGCCATTGAAGCTGTTCGCTGCCGCATACTGCTCGTAAACAGAAGGCGCTAATGACCCCCCTTGAAGCTCTGCACCTGAAGTGGTGTAGTCACGGAACTGCGTGCCCGCGTAGCTTTCTAGTGTCTCTTGTAGCACACCGTTTAAATCAAAAATAGAATCACCGACCGTCACAACATCATTGCGACCGTTAACCGACTCTTCATAATTTGCAGGAATTGTACAACCGACAACACTTGCAGCGACTACTGACGCACCCAAAACTTTTAGTAATGATTTCATGTTTTCTCCAAGTTATTTTTATTTAATTGGGGGGCGACATACTAGGACATTTGAATTTGGTAACGAATTCCGAAACCGCCCCAAGGCGATTAATTTGTTCGCGATTAGAGTTGAGCGCTATCAACTCTAATCATTAGTATCGCGAAGTGTGACAAAATTCACATTTAAGAATTGGCATAAAAAAACCCCACCATAAAGGCAGGGTTCCCGACCCTAAGTTCGGGCCTTTTTTAGGTATAGAACCTAATTACAGTAGTGGCGCTAGAACAGGCCATACTTGGTTTGCGAGGTTCACAGAACCGGCAGGCGTTGGGTGAATGTCATCGCTCTCAACCTGATTAGCAGGAACGGTACCGCGCGGGTCAACAAACGAGCAGCTTGCCGCGGAAGCCACTTCACAAGCGTAACCGAGGTAATCATCACCGCGATTCAATGCTTTCGTGAGGTTTGCATTACTACGTGGCAATTCATAGTAGCCCAACCAAACAACATCTTGAACACCGTCAGCATCCATAATATTGAGCAGATTTACCGCTGCTGTATATTGCTGGTTGATCAGGTTGTTACAGCTATTCGAGGGGTTACGACGGTACCAACGCGTACGACAACCGTAAGGGTCGAACAACGTAGCGGGGATTAATATATCGTTCCCTGCACCGTCCATTACGATCGTGTTGATATTGCCATTAAAATTGTTGGCGGTCTCGTACTGCTCATACACCGACGGTGCAAACAAGCCACCTTGCAACTCCGCCCCTGAGGTCGTGTAATCGCGGAACTGAGTGCCGGCATAACTTTCAAGTGTTTCCTGCAACACACCATTTAAGTCAAAAATTGAGTCACCCACCGTGACTACATCATTTCGCCCATTTACGGATTGCTCATAACCACCGCCGGAACAAGCAATCATCGACGTCACTGCAATCGACATCGTGGCGATCTTAGCAATACTGCTTACTACTTTTTTTACTTCTAACATTTTGAAGTTCTCCATCTTTTTATTTTTAAATTGAGTGGAGGCTAGGAAGATAACTTAAGCAAAGTTAATGCTCGATCAAGCAGGCGAACTTTTTTATACATTTGTTCGTATTTGGTCACTAATTGCGAACAATAATCACCTACATCACAAATATGTGACGCTGATCACGCATAACACGTTATTTTAGGGCGTATTTCGCAACCTTTTTATTTAGAGACACATGTTTTAGAGGGGAGTAACTTAAAAGTCGGTTCCAGACGCGAAAAAGATCACACACTTTGATATGAATAAGCGATAGACTAAAAATGTGAGACATGATCATCTTTTATCGATTTCATAAAAACGAAAACCATAATCGAGCATAAGCAGATGAACGCACAACAATAATCTTACGCACAATAATAAAGTTAACGTTTCATAAGGACGCTGAAACAGGACTAAAGAGACAAGTAGCATGTTAGACGATATCTATTTTCGACTTCTTGTAGAACTCGTGCCCGAAAAGCACAGACAAATTAGTATGCGCCATAAACGTATTGCCGAACAATCTGGCGATGCTGCAGTTGCGCGCGAGTTATACAGCAATTTAGTAAACCAGGTTTACAAGGATGATGCGGACTCAGACATCGGCATTCGCTATGGAGAACACCTACGGCCTCACGCGCTCTGCGATCTTTCTCGTGCATTAATGAGCGCAGACAACTTCAGTGCCTTTTTAAAGGCTGCCAATCGGTTCCACTCTATGCTGGGCGCAAGCTACTTTCTCGTCGCGGTAGAGAAAGACAAGACGATCGCACTCGCGTTAACTTACCCGTTTAAAGATCAAGTGTCCGAGCCACAACGCCGGTTTTGTGCCGAAGCCGCCTTTTCTTACATTATTAATTTACTTCAAGAATCTATTGGTCAAGACATTGCCCCTAAAGCGCTCTATCTTAATTATGAGGCGCCAAAATATGCGGAAACGTATTTAGAAAGGTTTAATAATCCTGGTACCTTTAATTCGCCAATATCAGTAATTGAGTTCGATAAAACAATCCTGTCACTCCCATTCAAAGCAGCGAATCCAACGCTGCATCAGCTATACATGAATAAGTGTAACGACACTTTATGGGCCATTGAGCGGTCCTGGGACTTCGAATACCGCGTGGTAACATACTTAATGCAATACCACCCTGTTTGTTTCAGTGGGCAAACCCTTGCTAGCCGACTCAACATCTCGGTGCGTGGCTTACAGAAACGTTTAAGTAAAAATGGGGAATCATTCTCAAGCTTAGCCAGTAAAACGCGCCGTGAACTTGCCAGCGTCTACCTGATGCTTGAAGGCGCGGATATTGACACAACAGCGGAGCGATTGGGCTTTCAAACGAGTTCCGGCTTTCGTCGCTTCTTTAAAAATGAATTTGAAATGACCTTGCCCCAATTTTTGGCTCAGATGCCCGAGCCGGTCATAACGCCTCATAAACTCACACCTGAAAAGAAATTTGAGCGCTATTTGGCTACCTTAGATGCCTAATTATAGGTAGGTAGCCATGCTAGACTCTCGCTGACCTCGAAGATAAAGCGTTAAATCGGCTTAAAATCGTGCATTGGCAATGCTAAAGCGCCCGCAATTTTATAGAATGCAGGGCAACAAAATGATTTTACTTACTTTACCGACGAGCTGTGGCCATGAAACCGATTAACAAATCTTCCAAACTCGACAACGTTTGCTACGACATTCGCGGCGAAGTTGCTCGCGAGGCACGTCGCCTGGAGGAAGAAGGCCACCGGATTCTGAAATTGAATATCGGTAATCCGGCGCCCTTTGAATTTGATGTCCCAGAAGAGATTCAAACCGATGTAATTCGGAACTTACCCAATGCGCAAGGCTATTGTGATTCAAAGGGTTTGTACTCTGCGCGCAAAGCCGTTATGCAACATTATCAAAGCCTAAACATTCGAGACGTCGACATCGAGGACATCTATTTAGGTAACGGCGCAAGCGAGCTCATTGTTATGGCTATGCAAGCGATGCTGAACAACGGTGATGAGGTACTCATTCCCTCACCCGATTATCCGCTTTGGACCGCTGCAGTCACATTGAGTGGCGGGAAAGCGGTACATTATAAGTGCAAAGAAGAGGATGACTGGGCACCTTGCCTTGACGATATTCGCAACAAGATCAATGAGAACACGAAAGCAATTGTCGTCATCAATCCAAACAACCCTACAGGTGCGGTGTACTCAAAAACACTTCTAGATACGCTTGTTGAATTAGCTCGTGAACACAAATTCATTATGCTGGCTGACGAAATATACGACAAAATTTTGTACGATGAGGCGAAACATATTCCCATCGCATCATTATCACATGATGTATTTACGCTTACCTTCAATGGTTTATCAAAGTCGCATCGGGCCGCTGGGTATCGCTCTGGCTGGATGGTATTAACCGGGCCTAAACATATCGCAACCGATTTTATAGACGGCTTAGACATGCTTGCTTCGATGCGCTTGTGTGCAAACGTACCCGCGCAGTTTGCGATTCAAACCGCATTGGGCGGTTATCAAAGCATTGATGACCTAGTCGCGCCAGGGGGGCGTTTCTTTGAGCAACGTGAGCTTGCATGGCGAAAGCTTAACGCTATTGAGGGCGTTTCATGTGTGAAACCGCAAGGAGCGCTTTATATGTTTGCTAAGCTCGATCCAAACGTGCATAAGATCTATAACGACGAGCAATTTGTGCTCGACCTACTCAAGCAACAACGAATTCTCATTGTTCATGGTACGGGCTTCAACCTGCATGATACGCAGCATTTCCGTTTCGTCTTCTTACCCCGTGAAGATATACTTGAAGACGCCATAGACCGCTTTGCCTTGTTCTTATCTACCTATGAGCAAACCGCCGACATAACGCCTGAACGCCTGGCCATAGAACAATAACATTAAGAATAGGGATGGGATGTCAAAACCCGCATCAGTACCAATATCAACACCAAGCAAAACATTCAATCAGACGCTTGGCGTCAAGGTCACGGCTTGGCTGCCGCCAGCACCGGTTCAGCAGGCAGCGTTAACGAACAATTTAAGTGGCCAATATTGTCAGCTGAAGCTTTTGAAAACACACCATAGCCGTTCACTGCATGAGAGCTTTGCAAACACACCAGAATCACATTGGACTTATCTTCCCTATGGCCCGTTGGTGACAGAAAATGATTATCTGACCTGGACAGAGCGATTGTCCGAAAACAATCAACTTGACTGTTTTGCTTATGCGATCTGCGCGGCAAACAGGGAGGGAGCCGAGAAAGTGCTTGGCGTAACCGCCTATTCTCGTATTTTGCCCGAGTACGGCTCAATCGAAATTGGTCATTTAAGCTTTTCAGATAAAATGAAACAAACTCGCATAGCAACTGAGTGCATTTTCTTAATGATTGAGGCGGCGTTTTTACTGGGCTATCGACGCGTAGAATGGAAATGTAATGTGCTTAATGACGCCTCCAAACAGGCAGCGAAACGATTTGGCTTCACGCATGAGGGAACATGGCGCAATGCTCAGGTTCTCAAAGGCCGCAACCGCGACACAGCATGGTTCTCAATTATCGATGAAGACTGGGATAAGTTGCTCCCCGCTTACGAATTGTGGCTAGACGCAAAAAACTTTGATAAAAATGGCCTGCAGCGGTCGTCATTGTCAACCTTAACGCGCGCTGCCTTGGCCTAAATTAGCAGATCGAGGAGACTAGTTTAAATACTGCACTTCATACAGCACGAAGTCTTCATAACCACACAGCACTTTGTGATAACCCGACATAGCGGCATCGAGTTTATCATCGCCGCTATCTACCAACAAAGCCCTACCCTCTAACGCCTGCAAACGTTGTTGCGTTGAGACAAACTGCAAATTAGAAATACCAATTTTATTTAGGACCCGTGCACTCAATTGCTGGTTGCCACGCCCTAGCACCACGCCTTGCCCACCAATCACCGATATTAATAATCGTGCGTCATGGTATTTTTTAAGAGAAGCGTATAGCTCCGGCTCACTCACATCTTTTGCGACACATTCGCCATTAAACCAAAGGTCAATACCTAGCAGCGTTGATGCCTCTACTCCAAGTGCGCGCTTGATGCTCTGCAAACTACCACCGGATCCAAGCACATAAAGTACGTCATCTTCTAGGGTCTCGGAAATATAAGCGGCTATTTCACCCAGCGCAATTTCATCATCCTGCAAGCCTGAACATTTGACGCTCTGAACTAACAATTGATCATCTGGAATGAGCACGTCACCAAAGTGTCGTGTAATGACTCTGCCTTGAGCATAGGAGGCCTCATCGATGTCACGTACCTCCGCTAAACGCACCGCGACGAGGCGGTGCGATAGCAGGCTCTCTAGCACTGAGGCGACTGCTTTTGGCGTGACAGCAAACACGCCCGAATGCATTTTCACGCCCGCGGGTATCCCTAGGACTGTTTGCTTATCTTTCACCGCTCGCTGTACATCTCGTGCCGTGCCATCACCTCCCGCGAATAAAAGAATATCTATGCCCACTTCCAATAAACTTTGTGCCGCTAAAAAAGTGTCTTCTGAACAGGTAGGTTCGGTGCACTGGTAACACACGCGGTGCCGATGACCCGCCTCAATCAATAAATTTTGACCCATCACACCCGACGCACAAAAAAATTCTATTTGCGATGCATGAGGCTTGAGCAAGCCTAGGGCGTTTAGAACGCGTTCAGGCACTTGGGACGTTAAACCGAGCGCTGCCGCTCTAATAGAGGTATCGGGCGCATCCGAGCCCTTCAATGCTGCAGGGCCACCCAGACCTGCAACCGGGTTAACAATCAAGCCAACACGTAACACCGCTTTCTTCTCACGCTGAAGCATCTCTTCGTTCACTGTTCGCGCTGCTCATAAATGTAATTACTGATTACCAAGCGCGCGGCATCACTCATTTCCAAAAACTGCAGACCAAACACATATGATTTATTTTCTGCCGCATCTGCTTGAATGTATGCATTACGAATAATGGCAGAAAGATTGACCTGCTGGACCATATCGCTCAATTTAACCGGAAAACTTAACACCAACTCGTGACCAAACTCGCCAAGTTTTTCACGCGCAATAATACGCGCGCCAGTCTTACTCAAATCGGTAATGACCGCATGTTTTGGCCAATCACCATAGTTATCGAACTCGTTGTCGATATTCGTTTCGATAGTCGTAGAAATTCGTTCAGCATTGCGTACTTTGCGCGCTTCAACCTGCTTCGGATAACTCAAATGCAAATATTCATAAGGCGCGGTGGCACGCAATATCACTTTTGCTTCAAACGCGTAAACAAATGTCTTGGCTAATAGACTTACTTTGACCCACTCGCCTTGATCCAAAAAAATACTTTTACCGGACTTTATAGGCGGCGATATGAGAATGCTTTTATCCGAGCTAGAGCCAATTAACTGGACTTGGTATTTACGCTCTTGTAATCGAGTTTCAAGATATAAAATGGTGCCAATCGAGAGCTGCAATTTGGTAAAGCTCTCTAAATGCTCTGGTTTGTCTTGCTTTCTGCGCGTGTGTGCGTCCAAATTTATATTAACCTTTTACCGCGCGTAACACCGTGTTTACGCCTTGAGTTTAAAGCCCAAACCTTTAAATTGAGAGTGCAGTGCTGAATCACCGTTTTTTAACTGAATTTTCACACCAGAAAATTCACGACGGCAACGATAAGTTTTTCGCAAATGGTCGAACGCATAGGCGCGTTTTTCTGGCGCTAGATGCATCGTGCGCATCAGTAGGCTGTGATCATGCCGCACATCAAAACAGGCTCTAATCGCTGTATGCAAGCACCATTCAGGTGACGCAGTTGAGGTAAAGCTCATCGTTGAAAGTGGCGGTTCCTCTAAAAACTGTGCAGCTTTGTAACGCGTTGGCAAACCTAGGCATTGGCAGAGCCGCTGATAAATAATTTCCGTACCCGCGACCTTTCCATCGAAACTGTAACCGGCGATATGCGGTGTACCCAAAAATACTTGGCGTGCCAGCACAGGGTCAATGCAAGGTTCGTTTTCCCAAACATCTAGTATGACGGTTGGCGCATCCGGTTGCTCCAGGCGTTGACGCAATGCCTTATTATCAACCACTTCTCCGCGCGAGGTATTAATCAATACTTGCTTGGCATTAAGTTGTAACAGGCGTGCTTCATCTAATAAATGGTGGGTGGCGTGCTCACCATTGCGGGTTAAGGGGACATGCAAAGTGACGACATCACATTGCAAGACCTCTTCAAATGAAACCAGGCCATAGTCATCTTGCATCGATTCATTTAATAATGGGTCGCATGCTTTATAGGCAATCCCGAGCAATCGTAAGCGCTTCGCTAATAAACTTCCTATATTGCCGTAGCCGACAATCCCAATACTGAGTTGATCAAAATCTAGGCCCAAGCTCTCACTCAAAATAGATAAGCTGCTCAGAAGATACTCAACAACTGAGTTGGCGTTGCCGCCTGGAGCACTGGCATACGGAATATTACGCTGTTTCAGGTAGTCTAAATCGAGGTGATCGGTACCAATCGTGCAGGTACCCACAAATTTTAGGTTGCTATATTCTAGCAACTGCTTATCAACCTTGGTAACCGAGCGAACGATGAGTACGTCAGCATCGCGTAAATCCTCAGCCACTATTTCGCGACCAGGAAGGCACGTTACATGGCCAAGAGGACCAAAAAATTTCTCTAAAAACGGAATGTTTTCATCAGCGACGATCTTCACACACACCTCAGTCGAACCGTTTGGCTGTGCTCTCCAATCAACTAATTGTTTTTGTCGAGCAAGTAATCTGGATACTCACAATTTAACTTCATTCCGATAAATTGTTCCAGTTCGGGCAGCAGAAATGCATCATCTTCACAGGCAAATGAGATAGATGTGCCGGTTTCGTTCGCTCTACCTGTGCGCCCAATACGATGAACGTAATCTTCAGGATCTTCAGGAAGGTTGTAGTTAAATACGTGACTGACGCCATCCACATGGATGCCACGTCCCGCCACATCTGTCGCCACAAGGATTTCAATCTGCCCACTTTTAAATTGATCCAGCGTTTTGATTCGCTTGTGTTGCGGTACTTCCCCGGACAATAAAGCTGCTTTTACGCCTTTCTGCTTTAAAACCGCCTCTAAACGACGCGTTTCGTCGCGACGATTACCAAATATAATGGCTTTTTTTACGTCGTTTTTCTCAATGTATCGGCAGATAATCTCGAGCTTTTCGTCGGCCGCGACCATAAATATTTTTTGATCGACCCGCTCCGTTGTTTGTTGTTCCGCTTCAATCTCAATATGAATCGGGTTACGCGTCCAGCGCTTGCATAGGTTGAGAACGTCTTGATTAAAAGTTGCGCTGAATAACAAGGTTTGACGCGCTTCTACTTTCGGACAGCGGCTCAAAATACGTTTCACATCAGGGATGAAGCCCATATCTAACATTCGGTCAGCTTCATCAATCACGAGAAAATCCAACTGATCGAGGTAAAGGTCGCTGCTGTTCAAAAAGTCTATCAAACGCCCCGGCGTCGCAACTAAAATATCAATTTTGTGATCGCGCACATAATCGCGCTGTTTTTGATAGTCAATGCCACCGAGTACAGAATAGACAGATAACTTCGTGTGCTTTGTTAACGACCTAGCATCTTTGTCGATCTGCATGGCTAATTCGCGGGTTGGCGCCAAGATTAACGCCCGCGGCTCGCTCGCGAATCGCTCATCTTCTGGAATCGGCCGCACAAGCAGATCGTTTATGATCGTGATCAAAAATGCAGCGGTTTTCCCCGTTCCGGTTTGCGCTTTACCAATAAAATCATGGCCATCGATTGTAGTCGGTAACGAAGCCGCTTGAATTTCACTACAGTATTCATAGTTCAGGTCAGCGATTGCATGCAAGAGAGCATCTTGTAAGCCAAGATCATGAAAACGCGTCTTGCCTTCTTGAGGTGCTACAACATACTCGTCCGGTGTCCAAACTTTTTTCGGTTTGGCGAGCGGTTTATTAAGCTGAGTTTTGGGTTTGGACGCAGCAGACTGTTTTACTCGCGAATCGAGTTTTGACGCGGTCGCTTTTGACTTCGCGGCGTCAGGCTTCCGACCCGCCTTTTTAGACGCCTGCTTTTTAACTGACTTTTTACCGAATAACCCACGTAGCATGAGAGGGCGCGCCTACCTCGCGACAATAATTAGTCGCGCAAGCTTATGCATCCCGCCCTCTTGATGCAAGGTTTTTCGCTGCATTAGACCAGTTCATCTTTGTTCAGAACCGTTTTTACCCAGTCTGTTTCAACAATGCCAAAATGTGCCCGTAACGCTTTTGCAAAATATCCCGCACGACTGGGTAAACCAAAAGCCATATAATAGCAGCCTTGCTGCCATACTTTATGGCGAAAATCATCACTGGATTTGGCATCCGGATTGTTCACATTATCGGCACTTAAGCGAAATCTGACGCCGCTAGACAAACTCAAGCACCATTCCAAGGCCTGCGGTTTGACCTCCACGCGCTCAAATTCACTCTGTTGTTGAACCGTGCGTCCATCTGGGGCGTACCAATACCCGTAATCAACCAATTTTCGACGCGCTTCGCCAGCAAGACACCAATGGCTAACCTCATGTAATACACTTGCGGGGTAATCAAGATTCGTGACAATTTGATGGAAGGAATGGTCGTCGTCGGCTGGCAAATAAATGGGCTCTGCACCGCCGATCTGAACAATCGTGCGTTCTGTTTGCAAAAAACATTGATTAAAAATGGTTGCCAATTCAGCAGCAAGGTTTGGACTCATGTTCGCTAATTTGCCTACGTCCGATAACGATCGAGTTCGAAATGTTGGCCAAATCGCCCAATTATGTCAATCGAGATTGAAGTATCGCCCTGAAAACATGAAAATACGGCAACGATAAAGCCTGTCATCACGTGAACTATCTCTATAAAGTTTGGTCTTACATTAAGTAAAACTCGCCTATCTACCTGATGCCAGTAAATCGCATGCCCGCACAGGTATGCTCAGCCCGACGGATTAACACTTGAAGTCAAAAAACATATTTCGCCTGCACACCTTACTATTATTGCTCGTGAGTCAATTTGTATCGGCCAGTGATATATTCGGTGTCAATAACAACCCACTTTCTGGCCTCCCCGCTCAATCGGCCGAATTTCTTGAGGTTCATGAGGCTTTTGTTTTTGACGCCAAGTTAGTCGACGGTGGCTACCAGCTGACTTGGGACATTGCCGACGACTACTTTCTTTATCTTGAGCGATTCACATTCCAAGCCCTCAGCGAGACCATTACGCTCGGTAACGCACAATTTTCGGACAGGGGTAAAAAAAAGACGGACCCTTACTTCGGTGAAGTACACGTCATCCATAACCACTTATCGATTTTCCTCCCGATTGAGTTAGTGCCAGGTTCGTCAAGTGGGGAGCTGGAGCTTAGTTATCAAGGCTGTGCTGAGGCGGGACTGTGCTACCCACCCGAACGCGAACGCTTGATGTACTTGCCAGTGTCGGCAAAGCCATCCAGCACCACAAATCTATTAAACGCTGACACAGCGAAAACAAAGGACCGTTTCGACAATGCGGATGATGTGTTCGGCTTCATGAATTCGAGCAGTTTGTTCGCAATTGTCGGTATTTTCTTCGTTCTCGGCTTGAGCCTGACGTTTACGCCTTGCGTATTTCCGATGATACCGATCATCACAAGCATTATCGCGGGACAACAAGGACAAAATTCGACTGCAAGAAACTTCATCCTCGCGCTGTCCTATGTACTGGGCATGGCCATCACCTACTCTATTGCAGGCACGCTAACCGGCATACTTGGTGCCGGCGCTAATGTGCAGGCAGCCTTGCAAAACCCTACTCTTTTGAGTCTCTTTGCAAGCATTTTTATTCTTTTATCCCTCTCAATGTTCGGCTGGTATGAACTCCGCCTGCCAAGCGCCATAACCAACCGCTTAAACGACGGCAGCCAATCTATGCAGGGCGGAAAGTTAATTGGCGTATTCTCAATTGGCGCTTTATCGGCGCTCGTTGTATCGCCTTGCGTTTCAGCACCCTTGGCTGGCGCCCTCATTTATATTAGTGCAACAGCCGATGCTGTTCTCGGTGCGACCGCCCTATTCGCGCTGGGCTTGGGGATGGGCGTTCCGCTCATACTCATTGCAGTAGGTGGCGGCAAATACCTACCAAAATCGGGCCCATGGATGGACGGTTTTAAAGCCTTCTTTGGGGTATTACTTTTAGCGGTTGCCATTTGGCTACTCGCGCGTTTCCTACCTACTGCGATTAGCATGGCGCTTTGGTCATTATTGGCACTAGGGAGTGCGGTGCAACTCGGCGCTTTTGACGCAGCGAGATTAGGATGGCCTCGGTTCTTTAAAGGCATTGGTCTGGCCCTCGCTTTTTATTCGGCACTGCTGCTCATTGGTGCAGTCAGTGATGGTTCATCCCCCTTGAAACCGCTGGATGGTCTGCAAGTCGTTGAACCGAGCAGAAGCAACCAACAAGCACCAAAAAAAATCGCTTTCCAAATCATCTATGATGAACAAGGCCTGAACTCGAATTTATCTGTGGCAGGCAACAATAATCAAATTACGATGGTCGATTTTTATGCCGACTGGTGTATCAGTTGTATCGTGATGGAAAATGAGATTTTTCCCTTAGCTAACATCAGCGAAAAGCTATCAAAGATGCATTTAGTAAAGGCAGACGTGACAGAAAACGATCAAGGCAATATCGCACTAATGGAATCGTTTGGTATCTTTGGACCACCCTCTTATTTGTTTTTTGATCAGTTCGGTAAAGAGATGGATGCCCTGCGAATTGTTGGTGAAGTAAGCGCTGAAGAGTTCGATGCCCGCTTACAAGATGCACTCTCATCTTCATCCCCTTAATAGCCAAAAGAATGCCCTGATAAAATAATGATGCAGTCTCGTTTAAATTACTGGCCAATTTTTGCGGTCATTACTGGGGAACTTTGCTTCGCAGTAATGGGCGGTTTAATTAAAACCATGAGCACCGATCTGAGTAACGAGACCATGGTGTTTTTTCGCAATGCCCTAGCATTTTTCATTATCGTTCCAATGCTATGGTGGACGTCCGGCCTAAAAGGCTTTCAAACAAAAAACATCCGCTTTCATGCCCTGCGAGGGTTGATCGGTGTCACAGCGATGAGCTGTTTTTTTTACATACTTGGCAATATGCACTTTACTAAGGCGATTCTGCTGAAGCTGACGACGCCATTTTTTATTCCACTTATCGCATTACTTTGGTTGGGCGAACGCTCATCTATCTACACCATACTAGCAATTTGCGTGGGGTTTTTAGGGGTCGTATTTGTTGCTGACCCACAATCGCCCAACCCAAGCGAACTTTACTTAATTGCTATTGGTTTACTCGGTGCGGGGTTGGCGGCACTCGCAAAGGTTACCATTCGGCGGATGAAGGATAGTGAGCCTAGCCTCCGTATCGTTTTTTACTTCAGTATTTTTGCTTCACTTGCATCCGCCCCTTTTGCTTGGCAAAACTGGACACCGCCCTCTTCATCACAATGGGCCATGCTCTGCCTACTCGCGGCAGTCGCTACCATTGGGCAATTGCTTATCACGGCCGCGTACAGGCGTGAGTCAGCTGGAAAAGTAGGTCAATTCACTTACACCTCGTTAATATTTTCATCCTTACTCGGTTGGTACTTTTGGGAAGAAGCCATCACGCTCGGTGTCGCCCTTGGCTGCTTATGCATTGTGAGTGCTGGACTGATCAATATGAGAAGTAAGCAACTGTCATGAGTAGCATGCGTATTGTGTGGTGCTAATCCGAGGCCGTAGCCTTGGCAATGCGGAAAATAAACACGCCCTCAGCTTCTGACGACTCGATAAGCTGATGGCCTAACATCTGACAAAACTTTGGTATGTCGCGTTGAGTCGAGGGATCTGTTGCCAACACCCGCAAGATTTCACCGCGAGTCATTGCAGCGACTTTCTCGTGCAACATCATTACCGGTTCAGGACAAAGAAGACCCGTCGTATCGAGTGTGTATTGATATTCCAAATTATTCATACTGAACTATGCTTACAAAATGAAGGGCCGCCAAAAACCTGCGTCACCCGTTAACGTAAATTGAAATAATACAGGAACATTATGATACGCGTAATCATCGAGCGTAATATCGCTGAAACAATGGAAGGCAATTACGAAGATGCGGCGCTCGGGATTCTGCAAGCGTCAGTAAGGGCACCAGGCTTTATTTCGGGAGAATCACTCGTCGATATTGAAAATTCTCGCCATCGTTTCGTCGTTTGTAAATGGCGCAGCGAACTGGATTGGAATAATTGGAACAATTCACAAGAACGAAAACTGCTAATGGGAGTTCTCAGTCTAATGCTTGAAAAAGAGGAAAAGATAACACTTCTTGATTCACCTGAATAAGCCATATTTTTCATAACTTTACAAAGCCCCTTTCAAACGTCTGAATACACAGTATCAACGAGTTGCAAGGGCACATATTTGTCCGCTCTTAGCCCTTATTCGATATCAATTTAGTTAGATATTTGGTTGATTTTACTAGACTCAATCAGTATTCTTCCGCCCGCTGCTGCAGTAGGCGAAATATTAGTCTTAAAGCACTCCTAGCTGTTCAATATATGAACAGCTATTATGTAGTTTCAGCCCGCTTAGTATGTATTCAAGCTTCTAAACTAAAAATATGGATCTTTAACGATGAGCACAGAGATCAATCAAACCACCTATAATTATAAAGTGGTCCGACAATTTGCCATTATGACGGTGGTCTGGGGAATTGTTGGAATGGCCGCCGGCGTCTTTATTGCCGCACAACTAGTCTGGCCACAACTAAACTTCGACACAGCCTGGCTAAGTTTTGGCCGTATACGCCCCCTACATACAAACGCCGTTATTTTTGCGTTTGGTGGCTCTGCCCTGTTCTCTACCTCGCTGTATGTTGTGCAGCGTACCTGCCAGGCACGCCTAATTTCAGACACCTTAGCTTCGTTTGTATTTTGGGGCTGGCAAGCGGTAATTGTGGCCGCGATCATCACGTTGCCCATGGGATTAACTAGCTCAAAGGAATACGCCGAACTAGAGTGGCCGATTGATATTTTGCTTGCTATCGTCTGGATCAGTTACGCCGTTTTGTTTTTTGGTACAATAACGAAGCGTAAAACCAGACACATTTATGTAGCGAATTGGTTTTTTGGCGGCTTCATTCTAACGGTCGCGATCCTCCATATTGGTAATAGTTTAGTGGTCCCTGTGACACTCACTAAGTCATATTCAATTTACGCGGGCACCGTCGATGCGATGATGCAGTGGTGGTATGGACATAACGCCGTAGGCTTCTTTTTAACCGCGGGTTTCCTGGGCATCATGTATTATTTCGTGCCAAAGCAAGCAGAGCGTCCCGTTTATTCGTATCGGTTGTCTATCGTGCACTTTTGGGCACTGATCTCTCTATATGTTTGGGCGGGTGCTCACCACTTGCACTACTCGGCACTACCCGATTGGGCACAAAGCACCGGCATGGTGATGTCTCTCATTTTGTTAGCGCCTTCTTGGGGCGGCATGATCAATGGGATGATGACGCTATCAGGCGCTTGGCACAAACTGCGTACAGACCCTATCTTACGGTTCCTTGTCGTTTCGCTATCATTTTACGGGATGTCTACCTTTGAAGGGCCCATGATGTCGATCAAAACAGTTAATGCTTTATCCCACAATACTGATTGGACGATCGGCCATGTCCACTCTGGTGCATTAGGCTGGGTCGCAATGATTTCGATCGGTGCCACCTACCACTTAATTCCAAAATTGTTTGGCATCGCAGAAATGTACAGCACAAGAATGATCAATGTGCATTTTTGGCTCGCCACCGCAGGAACCGTGTTATACATCGCAGCCATGTGGGTGAACGGGATCATGCAGGGGTTGATGTGGCGCGCGGTGAATACCGACGGCACACTCACCTATAGCTTTGTCGAATCTCTAGAGGCAAGCCACTATGGCTACCTGGTTCGCTTTGTTGGTGGTGCGATATTCCTGTCAGGCATGTTCGTGATGGCATTAAACGTATGGTTAACCGTTAAACAGCGTGACGCCAAAGCACTGGATTCAGTGCCAGCTGCAGCATAAAGGGTCGAAGCAATGAATCATGAAATGATTGAAAAAAATCTTGGCTTGATGATCCCGCTGATCATCTTGGCCATAAGTTTTGGTTTTTTGGTTGAAGTCGTGCCTCTTTTTTTCCATAAAGACATGAAAACACCCATTGAAGGCTTAACTCCGCACACAGCGCTGCAATTAGAGGGCCGTGATATTTACATTCGCGAAGGCTGTAACACATGCCACACACAGATGATTCGGCCCTTCCGTGCTGAAACTGAACGTTACGGCCACTATACCGTTGCCGGAGAGCACGTTTATGAGCATCCATTTCTTTGGGGCTCTAAGCGAACTGGGCCTGACTTAGCGCGAGTGGGCGGTCGATACAGTGATGATTGGCACCGCGCGCACATGTACAATCCGAGAAACGTTGTACCTGAATCAAAAATGCCATCTTATCCTTGGCTATTTACTGCCAAGGTCAATCACAAGATAACACCGAAAAAAATGGAAGCTTTACGCACAGTCGGGGTGCCCTACACCGATGAAGATATTGCTGGTGCCTCTGCCGCTGTCAAAGGTAAAACAGAAATTGAAGCGGTTGTCGCTTACCTGCAACAGTTAGGCACAGTCCTAAGCAACAAGTAATAATAATTATGGATATTAATACGCTGCGCGGCCTATCAACCATCCTAGTAATGATCGTATTTCTAGGGATTTGTTGGTGGGCTTATGACGGTCAAAAAAAGAAAGATTTTGACGAGGCCGCCAACCTGCCTTTCGATGATGACGAAATAGCAGAGCGCACAATGAGTGAGACAGAGAGAGAAAAAAATGACTAGTTTTTGGAGCTTTTGGGTTTCATTTATCAGCTTGGGAAGCATATTTGGTTGCCTATGGCTGATTTACGTCACACGTAAAAGCCAAACGTCTGATGTTGAAACAGAAAATACCACAGGCCATAACTTTGACGGTATCGAAGAATACGACAACCCCATGCCTAAGTGGTGGTTATACATGTTTATCATTACCTGCTTCTTCGGCTTTGCGTACTACATTATCTACCCTGGATTAGGCAATTTTAAAGGCGTAGCAGACTGGACTTCAACGGGTCAATGGGAAGCAGAAGTGGCGCAAGCCGAAGAAAAATATGGCCATATTTTTACCGAATTTGCAGCAACCCCATTGATCGAGCTATCGCAAGATAAAAACGCAATGAAAGTTGGGCAGCGCTTGTTCGCGAATAACTGCGCTAGCTGCCATGGATCAGCCGGACGCGGTTCGATTGGATTCCCTAATTTGACGGACAACGATTGGCTTTACGGTGGCGACCCAGAAACGATTAGAACCACGCTGATTAATGGTCGACAAGGCGCGATGCCAGTAAAAGGCCTCAATCCAAGCATGAGTAACGGTGATGTCGATGACTTAGCACATTATCTCTTGTCATTCAGTGGTCGCAGTGATGATGATACTGCGGCAGCACGCGGTGCAACCATGTACCAGACCGCTTGTGCGGCCTGCCATGGTACGGATGCAAAAGGGATGCAGGCAATCGGCGCCCCTAATCTTACTGATAATGTATGGCTTTATGGCGGTACCAAAAAGCGCATTACTCACACATTGCTCTATGGTCGTGCCGGTGTAATGCCCTCACAAACTGGCAAATTAAGTGAAGAAAAAATACACTTATTGACGGCTTATGTAATGAGTTTATCGAAGTAATAGGCAAGTTTGGGGGGTGGCGCGATCGCCCTCCTATCAATTACCAGAGTGTCGCCAAGGCGCTTTTGTATGGGATTTACGCTTTATGACGGAAAAGATTCCAGTCAAGCATATTGAGCCCGGCACCCAAAAATTGGAGGTCTACGGAAGCTCTACTGCACAAGAAGGCGTCACGAAAACAGTCGAACTGTACGCATCCCGGAAGAAAATCTACGTTAAAAAAATTAAAGGTGTTTTCCAAGGCTTACGTAGATATTCACTTTGGGCACTCATGCTGCTGTATTTCAGTGTGTGCTGGATCTCAATTAATGGCCAACAACTCGTCCACTTTGACCTGCCCGCGCGCCAATTCCATCTTTTTGGGATCACCTTTTGGCCTCAAGATTTTGTCTTGTTAGCGATCGCACTCATCATATGCGCTTATGGCTTATTTTTCGTCACCACCCTTTTTGGCCGTGTTTGGTGCGGTTATACATGCCCACAAACGGCATGGACGTTTATTTTTATGTGGATCGAAGAAAAAGTAGAGGGCAGTCGCAATCAACGAATGAAACTTGACGAGGCCGATAATGACCTTAGCAAAGTTATCAAAAAGGGGACGAAGCATTCCCTATGGATGCTAGTAGCTTTTGGAACCGGCCTTACTTTTATTGGCTATTTCTATCCGATACGCGAGCTTTTACCAGACATCCTAGCGTTTGATGTGAATGCATGGACCTACTTTTGGGTAGGCTTTTTTACTGTAGCCACCTATTTGAACGCCGGCTGGATGCGCGAACAAGTGTGTTTGTACATGTGCCCATACGCGCGTTTTCAGTCAGTTATGTTTGATGAAGACACACTTATCGTCTCGTACGACAAAGAGCGCGGCGATCCACGCGGCAGTCGCAAGCGTAACAGTGATTATGAAAAACAAGGCTTAGGGGATTGTGTAGACTGCGGCATGTGTGTGCAAGTATGTCCAACCGGCATCGACATTCGAGATGGCCTACAATATGAATGCATTGGTTGCGCACTCTGTATAGATGCATGTGACTCCATTATGGAGAAAATGGAATATGACCCCGGACTCATAAGCTACACCACTGAAAAACGCCTCGAAGGTAAACGCAGCCATATTCTGCGACCTAAAGCGGCCGCCTATGCCCTGATCCTCGTCACGGCGATTGGCGCGTTTCTGAGCTCCATCATTACCCGTATTCCTGTCGAATTAGACGTTATTCGTGACCGAGGTGCGCTCTATCAATTAAATGGAATGGGGCAAATTGAAAACTCCTATACCGTTAAAATAATGAATATGGATACGCAAGATCAACGCTTTAAATTGCATGTTTATGGCCTTGAAGGTATTCGATTAATGACAACGAGCGAGGCATCTGTTGCTTCTGGCGAGGTTTTTAATTTACCCACAACGGTTGAGGTGAACCCAGAGAATTTAACAACTTCAAGTAATACCATCGTATTTGAAGTGATCTCTGTTGATAACAGCAAACTACGAGCAGAGACCGAGAGCCGCTTTCTTGGCTCGCCCGAATAAACGTAACCAGATAGTTAGTTAAGAGACAATATGACAAACACAGCCCCTATCGTCCCATGGTATAAACAACCTTGGCTTTGGTTTTTGCTCAGCATCCCTATTACCTCGGTTATTTTGAGCAGCATTATGGTCACCGTTGCGGTGAAAGGCAGAGACACGCTCGTCAGTGATAACTATTACAAATATGGTCTAGAGATTAATCAGACGATTGAACAAGACCTGCTAGCGGAGCGATTAGAATTAAGGCCCAAACTAACCATCAACGCAGACGGCACCGCTCGTTTAAAATTTTCAGAGAATAAATTACCACCACAAGCATTCGTTACCCTGAAAATTCTGCACCCAACCCTGGGTGAACGGGACACAGAAGTGCGTTTACTGCCTACTAGTAATGGCTTCTTCGCGAGTGTGCCTGAAAATCTGTCAGGACGTTACTACATCGATATTTATGCATTCGACGATAGCTGGCGCATTCGAGAGGAAGTGGTCTTGCCGATCAGTGAGTACACGCTTAACAAGGATAACAACTAGTTGTTATGCCTGAATCCTGCTTCCACTGTGGAGAGTCTATTCCATCCGGTTTTTCCGCCACCATAGAGATCAACAAAAAGCAGGAGAAGTTTTGCTGCTATGGCTGCATGGCCGTCGCCGAGATGATCGTTAATGATGGCTTAGATAATTTCTACAAACATCGCAGTCAACCCTCCCTTAAACCTGAAGATTTCAGTGACAGTCAAAAAACTGAGCTCATCCTTTATGATGACCCTCTGATTCAAGAAGAGTTTGTCTATTCACTAGAAAACGGTAATAAAGAAACCTACCTAAGCATTTCCGGTATTACTTGTGCGGCCTGTATTTGGTTATTGGAGCAAGAGATTAAACGCATCTCCGGTATCGTAGATTTCAGCATTAACCACAGCACACACAAAGCCCATATCGTTTGGCAAGATGACGTCACCGTCCTCAGCACAACCTTACTCAAAGTTCGCGAAATCGGCTACAAAGCAAAACCGTTCCGGCATCAGGAAGCAAAACTCACCGCACAACATGAAAAACGTCTATCAATGTTTCGCGTCGCGGTTGCAGGCATTGCCAGCATGCAAAATATGATGTTCTCGATACCGCTTTATTTGGGTATGTATAACGAGCTCGATAATCATCTGCTCTCACTGTTTAGATGGGTAAGTATGCTAATGGCAGCCCCAGTTGTTTTATTTGCTGCCATGCCTTTCTATAAAGCAGCCCTTCGCTCGCTGAAAGCCAAACAGTTAGGTATGGATATCCCTGTCAGCATTGCCATCATTATTGCTTATATGGCGAGCTGTTTTACGACGATGTTTTCCTCACCAAGTATAGATGCCGACGTTTATTTCGACTCAGTTTCAATGTTCGCCTTTTTTTTGTTGCTGGGTCGCTTTGTCGAAATGCAGACTCGGCACAAGTATCTCAACGATGAAGCTGAATTCGACGAACTAATGCCTGAGACTGCGACACGTATCGTTGGTAATAAAGAGGAAAGCGTCGTTGCGCATCGTCTTTGCATTGGCGATTTACTACTCGTGAAACAAGGCGAAGTCGCCGCTGCTGACGGCTTCATTGTCTCTGGAAAAAGTCATTTTGATGAATCTGCACTCAGTGGCGAATACCTTCCTGTCAACAAATCAGTTGGCGACAAAGTGCATGGTGGTACATCAAATATTGAAGCAAACATAACAGTTGAAATCTGCGCAATACCAAAAGAAAGTCGCGTGGCATCGATTGTCCGTTTGCTGCAAAGAGCTCAATCTAACAAGCCTCATACTCAGCAATTAGCAGATAGAGTTGCCAGTTACTTCGTTGCTTTTGTACTGTTGGCAACCAGTTTAAGCGGTATTTACTGGTATAACGTCAATGCTGACCTCGCATTCGCTATCGTACTGTCTGTGCTGGTCGTTACCTGCCCTTGTGCATTATCGCTGGCAACCCCGACCGCCCTGACAGCGGTGACCAGCTTCTTGCGTAAGCATGGTTTTCTATCCACGAAAGGCCACACGTTGGAGGCGTTCTATAGCGCAACTGATCTCATTTTTGATAAGACGGGCACATTAACTAAAGGCCAACTATCTGTGCAACGCATCCTCTGTGAGCCAGAAATATCCGAGGCGCAAGCGCTCTGCATTGCGGCCGCCCTAGAAGTAGATTCAGCGCACCCCATCGCCCATGCTTTTAATGACTATTTTAAGACAAAAGCAAGTGAGGTGAGCAATGTGATTGGCTCAGGTGTCACCGGCTGTTTCCAAGGCAGCACCTATTTTTTAGGCAGTGCAAAGTACATTGCCACGCAAATTGGCCATCACAAGCACCTTAAACAGAGTGCAAATGGACCATCGGTATTTCTAGCGACTGACACACGACTACTGGCTCACTTTGAACTTTCCGATAGCCTGAGAGAGGATGCGGCTGATTGCGTGACAACCTTGCAGCAATCTGGCTTGAACATCCATATATTGAGCGGTGACCATGCCACCGCCGTGTCGCAAATTGCACATCAGTTAAATATTTCAAATTACGCTGCAGAGCAGAGCCCCGAACAAAAACTCGCTTATGTAAGCAATCTTCAAAAACATGGCGCTAATGTGGTGATGGTCGGCGATGGGATCAACGACCTGCCGGTACTCTCACAAGCGCGTCTTTCTATTGCGATGAACAACGCCAGTGATCTGACTAAACTGAATTCGGACGCGTTGATCTTAAGCGATAGCCTTCAAGCGCTCAGCCTAGCATTTCATTGTTCCCGTAAGACGCGTAAGATTATTCAGCAGAACATGATATGGGCATTTAGTTATAACCTGCTCATGCTACCTTTGGCTGCGAGTGGCTTTGTGCCTCCTTACTTTGCTGCATTAGGCATGTCACTAAGCTCACTCTTAGTGGTCTTCAATTCTTTACGATTGCGTCGAGCTTAAGCACTTATGGAAATTCTATACATTTTGGTTCCTATTTCAGTGATACTGATTACGCTTGCCATCACATTATTCGGATGGGCAATTAAAAATGGTCAATATGATGACCTTGAGGGCCCCGGGCATAGCATTTTATTTGATGATGATGAAGACATGATTCCAAAGCATGACGATGCACCTCCCCGGAAAAATGCGCCACCGTCCTCTGCAAAGCAAGACCTATAAACCCAGCAATGGATATAGCGATACTAAGCTCCGCGTTTATGCTCGGCATTCTTGGTTCAGGACATTGCCTTGGTATGTGTGGTGGGCTTTCCATCGCTTTTGCTTTGAATTCACGCGATCAAAGCCAGAGTTATTTGCTCAGTTATCATCTAGGCCGCCTGAGCTCTTATGCAGTCGCTGGCCTCAGTGTAGGATTGATTGGCTTTTGGTTTAGCGAATACCTTGGCTTGCTCACATCACTGCGTTTCCTTGCTGCAGTAATGCTTATTTTGTTGGGGGTCTATATTGGAGGCTGGTTCAACGCGTTGATCCTCACAGAAAAACTTGGCGCTCGCGCGTGGCAATATATTCAGCCACTCGGCAAACGCTATCTTCCACCCCGCTCACAAACACAAGCACTTCTACTTGGCATGGTTTGGGGATGGCTACCCTGTGGCCTGGTTTACTCTGCACTTATCTGGGCAGCGGCCCAAGCCTCAGTGATCAACTCGACCCTCGTCATGGTGTGCTTTGGCCTCGGCACATTGCCATCGATGCTAGGCAGCGCTTTACTCAGCGCTCGCGCGAGCCATATCTTGCGTCACAAACGCTTTAAGCAACTTGCTGGAGTATCGATGGTAATTATCGGTCTATGGTCTATCCCAGGCATAAAGAATAGTGTTCAGTTAATAATGCAACAGTTGGGTACGACATAGACGGGCAAATAAGTATAGAAAGGGCCGACTTCTATTGGCGATAATTTATAGCCTTAACAAAAACAAATGAATGAGCGGAAACGTATCATGTTGCATTAATTGTTCACGTCGATGCCACGCCCTAACGTCTCTATCGGTAGCTCTCCAAACATCTGTTGATATTCTTCCGAGAATTCGGACATATCCAAAAAATGCCAACGCGCCGCAATGTTTTTCAGGTCATCGGTGCCGTTGGACTTGAGTAAGTGCGTGCGTGCGCCATTCAAACGATTTATCCTCAAATAAGCTTTCGTAGACAGACCCAAGTGGGCTGTAAAGCTTTTCAACAAGGTATCCTCACTTACCGTAAGATGTTCGCATAAGTCTTTAACCCCAGGCGAGCGCTCCGACGCATGCATCGTATCAATAAATTGAATCGCTTCACTGACTAATGAGGAATCCAGCCGTCGCGCATTCAAGTCAGCCGTTTGATCCAAATCGCGGGGGGAGGCAGTGGCGATTGAAACAAGAATTAAATCCAGTAATTCATTTCCAATAGCTTCAATCGCCTGTTCATCATTTAACCCTTCTTGCCCCATATACTCGAGTAATAAGTTAACATAGCTCTCTATCGACTTCCGTTCTGACGAGACAAATGGTTCTGTAATCAGAGCTACCTGCTGCCATTTTGACGGATTCATAACGCGAGCCCATTGCATCAGATAGCTGTGCTCAAACAGAAAATAAACGATGTCTGTGTTCGCCTCAACTTGCACATCGAACGGTTTTCCACCCGCAAACAAAAACATAACGTCTTCACCTGAAGGTTGATATTCATCCGCGCGGATATCGGTAGGGGTCTGGTTATGGGCGTAGGCTAGACCACAATACTGATCTGAAAAGACGCCAAGCTTTTGGATAGTTTGATTCTGTGTTTCAGCAACGAGTTTAAAATTTTCAAAATTAATGACCCGAATACGGCCTTGATACTTGCCCGAGCTCAATTGCTTGTAACGCATACTCATCCAGGAGTGCGCATCACCCTGCTCTGTTGCCGAGTCAAAGTGTAAATCTTGTAAACTAATCTGCACCTTGCTGTTCACATCCGTGTTGATGATTAAATCGGGTACTTAAAGTAATGAGTCATTGTTTATGAATGATTATCATTTTAAAGCTTAAATTATGGATCAGACGTAAGGCATTCATCATTAAAAATAGGTAACAACAGTCTCACATGAACCAATCAACGCGAGACCCGAAAAAACCTAATTAATTAACACTAGGTGTTTAATGGATTTCTAAAATTTGCGCCAAACTATCATCAGTTTTCGGGCGAGATGAAGAGACGTTATGCCCTAATGCAAACTCATAGGCTTTTCGTTCTCCTGAGCGGTCAACCTGTAAACTTTCAAAATCAAATAGTTCGGTGTCTGCCAGTTGTGAAGGCGCAATATTTTGTAAGGCACTAAAAATTGCCTCCACGCGAGAGGGATGCTCACGCTCCCAACTCAACAACATTCCTTTAATTGCTTGACGCTGAAGGTTTGCCTGAGAACCACACAAATTGCAGGGAATAATCGGGTACTCCATCACCTCAGAATAGCGTGAGATATCTTTTTCTCGACAATACGCGAGTGGTCGAATCACAACGTTACGTTGATCGTCCGATAAGAGCTTGGGTGGCATCGCCGAGAGCTTTGATCCGTGAAACATATTTAAAAATAAGGTTTCAACAATATCGTCTTTATGATGGCCCAGGGCAATTTTGGTCGCTTGAATATCTTCTGCAAAGGAGTAAAGGGTGCCCCGTCGTAAGCGCGAACAAAGCCCACAAGTTGTCTTACCCTCAGGAATCTTCGATTTCACAATTGAGTAGGTATCACGATCAACGATGTAATATTCAATACCAAGAGACTCTAAATATTCAGGCAAGATATGCGCTGGAAATCCCGGTTGTTTTTGATCTAAGTTTACCGCAACCAGTTCGAAGTCAACCGGCGCACTTTTCTGCAAACCAATTAAAATACTAAGCATCGTATAGCTATCTTTACCGCCGGATAAACACACCATAATGCGATCACCCGCTTCAATCATTTTATAGTCGGCAATAGCTTTTCCAGCGCCTGATCTCAGACGTTTTTGAAGTTTATTAAACTCGTATTTTTCAGATCCAATTAATGATTGCATATTCGCTACTCAGCTTCGGTTCGGCTTAACCCTGCACGCATTACAATGATTCACAGGCCACTAAGCATTTTGCTCAAAAAAGCGTCGGCATTATAGCGAAACAATAGAGTGCTAATCTACTTAACAAACGAGTATTCGTTCAGAGCGGCGCGGGCAATCTCTCTTCGGTTTGATCATAAAGGGTAAACCCTCTCGCTTGATAATTAGCCAACGCAGCGGGATGATCTAAATTGCAGGTATGCACCCAAACGCGCTTCGCGCCCTGCCATTGCCACGCTGACCTTATGGCAGCCTCAAGTAATACCTTGCCGAGACGCTTACCAATAAATTGAGGGCTTAAACCGAAATACAAGAGCTCAACATCATCGTGAACTCGCTGCAACTCATAATACCCAACGATTGCACCCTGCTGATAGGCGACCCAGGTGCGGTGATACGGATTGTTAACAAGTGCTTGCCATTGTTCACTATTCCAACTTAATTTATCAGTCCATTGCCATGCACTGCCGACCAGCTGATATAAAAAACGGTTAAACTGAAATTGCGGCGTTTCTATTTCTTTTAAGTCAAAATGGGCCTGCTCGGAGAATGCTTGCGGTGTCTGCATTTCGAGATAATACGTAATCAAGCTGTCCATAAACTGTTCTGGCACACGGTTAACGATTAATGTTTATACGTTTTTAACTGAGTTCAGCCAAGATATTACGCAAAGCTTTATCAGGATCGTGAGCCTGCGTAATGGGTCTTCCAATCACTAAATAATCAGACCCCGCGGCTAATGCTTGAGCGGGCGTCATCACTCGCTTTTGATCACCTAAGGCAGCATCTAAAGGGCGAATACCCGGCGTGACCAGCTTAAATTGTTCGCCTAGCGCCAATTTAAGTGAGCTCACTTCGTGGGAAGAACAGACCACACCATCCAAGCCAGCTTGTTTACTTAACGCGGCCAAACGTTCAACATGCGCGATGGGGCTGGCATCTAAACCAATGCCTTGTAAGTCTTCACGCTGCATGCTGGTTAGAACGGTGACACCAATCAATAGGGGTCGCTGCGAGTAAGTTGAGAGCCTATCAACACATGCCTCTAACATGCGTCGTCCACCGGACGCATGCACATTCACCATCCAGACACCCAGCTCCGCGGCCACTGCCACCGCGTTTGCCGTCGTATTTGGGATATCGTGAAATTTCAGATCTAAAAACACTTGAAAATCTTTTTTCTGCAGGGCCTCTATAATGGCTGGCCCACAACGTGTAAAGAGCTCTTTACCCACCTTCACCCGACAAATTGAGGGATCTAAACGTTCCGCCATTGCCATGGCTTGCGCCATATCGGGGTAATCTAAGGCAACTAAAATAGGAGAGGAAGCGTTGTTTGCTACATGCATGTCTTTGAAATACCTAGGGATGATCTAATTGAGGTTTAATCGTTTGCCAACTCTTACAGCTAGGACACCGCCAATGCAATTGTTTACCACTGAATCCGCAAGAACCACAAACGTAATTTGAGCGACCCTGCTTTGCTTTGCGAAGCGCTTTTAGCAGAAGAGGCAAGATTCGTTCTTGGTAGCTATTGTCGCTTGCCCCGACCTTCTGAATCAAGAGCTCAAGTACACTTAGACTCGGTGATTCGTCCTCCGCACGCTCTAACAACCCAATAGCGCGTGAATCCTCACCTAAACAGACCAAGGCCTCCACTAAAAATAGCAAAACTGACCCGTCACCTGTCTGATCGTACCGCTCCATTAGATATTTTTGATAAGCAACGAGGGTGTCACTCGCCTCAGAGCATTCCAACAAAACTGGCAAAGCAATCGCCGTATCGTCAGGCACTTTGTCAATCATGCGCTTGAGAATTTTTATCGCATAATTGAAGCGTCCATACTGCATCTCTAATCGCGCCTGAGTTAAATATGCGCGCGTGCATAATTTACTCGCCGACATTGCTCTTTTCAGATGACGACGAGCATCGGTAATACCACCCTCTCGAATGTCAGCTTCCGCAATTTCACAATAGTAGTGTGCAACCCGTAAATTTATTGTTTCAAATTGCTTAACATCAATGGTCTTTGCAATCTCAATCGCTTGCTCCCATTCCTTCTCATGCTCCAGCAACTCAAGCAGCAAGCGCTTAGCCTTCAGCGAGAAGGCCCTCGAGTTCAGCAATTGCTGTAACAGTGATTCCGCACGATCAAACAAACCAGCCGCTTTGTAGTCTTTGGCAAGCTCATAGATAATCGGCGCTGAATTCTTTGTGCTAAGCTGTGGATGAGCAAGCAAGTTCTGATGCACCAAAATCGCCTTATCAACTTCACCTTCTTGTCGAAAGTGCTTACCAATAGACAAATGCAAGTTGAGCGTCTCGGGTTTCACCTCTAAAGAATGAATAAATTCATCGAGCGCTTCATCATTATACGAATCAAACAATAATTGCAGGGGGTGTTTATTTAAAGGCCGCTCAGCACTCTGAATTTTTTTGAACGCCAGCGGATTTCGCCCCAACAGCCAACCAATTGCGATAGCCAACAATAGAGCAGATAGATGCAGTAAACCATCCACACTCACGAACCCTTAAGAAGGAGCATTGAGCGATTTTTGCGCGTTTTTTGAAGAGGAGGCTTTTGATATCGCGGGTTTTTTTAGTCGCGAAGAACGCTTGAACATTTGAGGCAAACGAAATAGAAACCCAATTAACGAGCCGATAACAAACGCCACAACTAACGCAATACCCAAATCAACCTGATACGCGGCGAACAAAAGATCAAGCTCAATATCAGAGCGATTAGTCATTATAAATGCTATCGTCAAGCATACTATGACCAGAAGAATAAGCGTTTCAACAAGCAAACGGACCTTAGACATTAAAAAAGTCCCAAAATCTAGATTTTCTAAAGCAGTATATTAGCATGAGGGGGGAAGTAGCTATCAAGGGCTTATTAAAGCAATGCAAACCAAGCATCGCCGCATCGTATTAATAACCTTCTTTTAAACTGTCATTCACCAAATCACGTAACTCTTTACCGGGTTTAAAATGTGGGACATGCTTCGCATCCAACGTTACCGAGTCACCTGTTTTGGGGTTACGCCCAACACGTGGCGCACGATAGTGCAAACAGAAGCTCCCAAACCCTCGAATCTCGATGCGTTGGCCCGATGCCAGGGTCGAAGACATTAAATCGATAATAGTTTTTACCGCGAGTTCAACATCTTTCACTGAAAGTTGGGTCTGTTTTGAGGCGATAATTTCTACCAACTCAGACTTAGTCATTGATTTTCCCTAAAAAATCCGTTCAATAGAAGTGTAGACAAGGAAAAAAAAAAGACAAAAAAAAACAGGCCAGAGGCCTGTTTTTTTGATTATTTAACAAGCAGTTACTGATTCTGCATCTGCTCTTTGATCAAATCACCGATCGTTGTTGGGCCCGAGGACTCAACTTGCTTCTCACGAACTTCTTTCATCGCTTGCTTCTCTTCGTCAATATCTTTCGACTTAACAGACAAGTTGATCACGCGATTTTTTCGATCAAGGTTGATGATCTTAGCTTCCACTTGATCACCTTCTTTGAGCTGCGTAGTGAGGTCTTCCACTCGATCCTGACTCATTTCTGAGGCTTTAAGAACGGCTTCAACATCTTCTGCTAGTTCAACAATCGCCGCTTTCGCATCAACTGACTTGACCGTACCCGTGATTACTGTGCCTTTATCGTTCACTTGGACATATTCAGCAAACGGATCACGCTCTAGCTGCTTAATACCGAGTGAAATACGCTCACGTTCTGGATCGACAGACAGAATAACCGTATCGATCTCATCACCCTTCTTGTACTTACGAACCGCTTCTTCGCCGACTTCATGCCAAGAAATGTCAGACAAGTGCACGAGACCATCTATGCCGCCATCAAGACCAATAAAGATACCGAAGTCAGTGATCGACTTGATCTTACCTGAGATTTTATCTTCTTTATTGAAGTTGCTTGAGAACTCTTCCCATGGGTTCGCATGACATTGCTTAATACCCAAGGAGATACGACGACGCTCTTCATCAATATCGAGCACCATCACTTCTACTTCATCACCAAGCTGCACCACTTTAGATGGGTGTATGTTCTTGTTGGTCCAATCCATTTCAGAAACGTGAACAAGTCCTTCTACGCCTTCCTCAATTTCAGCGAAGCAACCGTAATCAGTCAAGTTGGTGACACGCGCCATTACACGCGTATTTTCTGGGTAGCGCTGTTTAATTGATACCCATGGATCTTCACCCAATTGTTTGAGGCCAAGTGATACGCGATTACGCTCACGATCGAACTTCAACACTTTTACGTTTATCTCGTCGCCAACATTTACAATTTCACTTGGGTGTTTAATACGTTTCCATGCCATATCAGTGATATGTAGCAGGCCGTCGACACCGCCTAAGTCTACGAATGCACCGTAATCTGTAAGGTTCTTGACGATACCCTTAACTTCCATACCTTCAGCCATGTTCTCTAACAGCTCATCACGCTCTGCTGAGTTTTCTGCTTCAAGTACCGCGCGGCGAGAAACAACCACGTTATTACGCTTTTGGTCTAGCTTGATAACCTTGAACTCAAGCTCTTTGCCTTCGAGATGCAAAGTATCGCGAACAGGACGAACATCAACCAATGAACCAGGCAGGAATGCACGAATAGTTTTTAGGTCAACTGTAAAGCCGCCTTTCACTTTCCCGTTTATAATTCCTTTAACAATTTCTTCCGCTTCGAAGGCTTTCTCAAGCTCAATCCAAGCTTCGGCGCGCTTCGCCTTTTCACGAGACAATTGTGTCTCACCAAAACCGTTTTCTACCGCGTCTAGCGCCACATCTACTGTATCGCCGATCGCCAGCTCTAAATCACCGGTATCAGATAAAAATTGTGAAAGAGGTATAACACCCTCTGATTTCAAGCCCGCATTAACAGTAACCCAGTCACTGTCGATGTCTACAACGACACCTTTAACGATCGACCCTGGGGTCATATCTATTTCTTTTAGGCTTTCTTCAAATAAGTCAGCAAAGCTCTCGCTCATTATGTTTCCTGTGGTTTGGTTCTCCGTATCACCAGCCAATACGGTCTGTTCAAAAATACCTAGCCGATGCGCCACTGGCGAGCCTATGCATCAACTAAGTTTCATTAATTCGTTTTGGAGGAGAAAAAATGTTATCGGCTGACAATCGCCAATACGTTTTCGAGCACTTTCTCAATCGAATGTGCGGTCGTGTCAATCGTCACTGCATCGTCTGCGGCCTTTAATGGCGCGGCTTTGCGGCCCATATCACGAGCATCTCGCTCTTCGATCTCCTTCAAAAGGTGCGCGATTCTAACATCTTCGCCCTGTGCCTTCAACTGTTGAAAGCGTCGCTCAGCTCGAGCCTGTGCCGATGCCGTCAAAAACACCTTAAATGGCGCATCAGGAAAAACAACGGTTCCCATATCACGACCATCAGCTACTAAGCCTGGCGCCTGACGAAAATCTCGCTGCCTTTGCAATAAAGCTGCTCTTACCTCCGGCAATACCGCAACTTTTGAAGCATTATTGCCCGTTGTTTCGAGACGTATCGCTTGCGTAACATCCTCGCTTTCCAGCAGCACCTTTACCGGCTCACCATAGGCCGATGCCACAAACTCAATGTCCAGGGTCGCTGCCAATGAAGCTAACGATAGCGCGTCATTACATGCGATACCTTGCCGCTCAGCAGACAAGGCAGTTAAACGATATAAGGCACCACTATCTAAAATAGTCCAGCCTAGCTTCTGTGCAACAAGCTGCGTAATTGTGCCTTTGCCGGAGCCACTCGGTCCATCAATGCATAAAACAGGCACCGTCATTTACGCGCCACCCCCAACGGAAACCTTCATACCCACACGCGAGGCAAGCTCAACAAAGTTAGGGAAAGACGTCGCCACATTTGCACAATCGTTAATGATAATGTCCCCTTGAGCACGCAAAGCCGCGACCGAAAAAGCCATTGCGATGCGATGATCACCATGACTATACACCGTACCACCCGACATGCTTGATTGACGAATTACGATACCATCGGGCTTCACGTCGGTACGCACACCCAGCTGCGCCAGCCCATCAGCCATCACTTGTATACGGTCACTCTCTTTTACGCGCAGCTCTTCGGCGCCTGACAAAACCGTCTCACCTTCGGCACATACAGCCGCAATAAATAACACTGGAAACTCATCAATGGCGAGCGGCACTTGGTCTTCAGGAATATGAATGCCTTTGAGTGAGGCATGGCGCACGCGAATATCACCTACCGGCTCACCACCGACCTTTTTCTCATTTGTGATGGAAATGTCTGCGCCCATTTCACGAAGAATATTAATCACGCCGATGCGCGTTGGGTTTAAACCGACGTGTTCAAGCGTCAAGTCTGCGCGGGGCGTGATCGACGCGGCAACCATAAAAAATGCAGCGGAGGAAATATCAGAAGGCACGTCAATTTTGCCGCCTATCATCTGGCCATTACCTTGCAATGACGCGGTCGCGCCATCACGCAAAACCTTGTACCCAAATCCATTGAGCATGCGTTCCGTATGGTCGCGCGTTGGCGCAGGCTCTGTGACACGCGTTTCACCTTCGGCGTACATGCCGGCCAACAACAAACAAGATTTGACCTGCGCACTCGCCATCGGCATGTCGTAATGGATACCTTTAAGCGGTTGCCCACCTTTAATTTTAAGGGGTGGTCTGCCGCCCTCAGAAGAGTCAATGACAGCGCCCATTGAGCGAAGCGGCGCAGCCACACGCTCCATTGGTCGTTTAGACAAAGAGTCATCGCCAATTAGCTCGGTATCAAATGCTTGGCCCGCCAACAGACCAGAAAACAAACGCATTCCAGTCCCTGAATTACCTAAGTAAATAGGCCCCGGTGGCGGCTGTAAACCATTTAAACCTACTCCATGAATTCGCACACGACCTTGCGTTGGTCCCTCAATCACAACGCCCATATCCCGAAAAGCTTGTAACGTCGCTAAGCTGTCCTCTCCCTCGAGAAAACCTTCAACCTCGGTCACGCCCTCAGCCAACGCACCCAACATAATTGAGCGATGAGAAATAGATTTATCACCCGCGACACGAATGCTGCCGCATACTTCGCCACCCGGCTGAGCTTTAAAAACAACGTTATCTGTATTCATAGTCTTTACGTATGATTGTCCTGATAGCACTTTGGTAAAATGTTCACGGGCACCGCGAGCACGCGTGAATACCCCAAGCATAGCCTGACTGTCTTGAGACTCAACTGCATCACGCAAGCTCGCCAAGCCTTCTGTAAATCGGTCTAATACACGCAAGGTCGCGTGTTTATTGGCGACAAATATATCATGCCACATTACTGGGTCACTGGCGGCGATCCGTGTGAAGTCTCGAAAACCACCGGCAGCATAACGAAAGATATCTTCATTATCTTGATCGCCAGCCAGGGTATCGACCAACGAAAATGCAAGCAAATGTGGCAAGTGACTGGTCGCCGCTAACACATCATCATGATGCTGGACCGACATCTCCAGAACGTTTGCTCCGCAACGTCGCCACATCGTTCGCACAAGGCTCAGCGCCTCAGTATCGGTGTGCGCAAGCGGCGTAAGAATGACTTTGTGGTTAACGTACAAATCAGCTTTCGCAGCCGTTACACCACTTTTCTCGGAGCCTGCAATCGGGTGCCCCGGCACAATATTTGGCGGGACATCGCCAAAAACCTTGCGCACCGCGTCTACAAAAACACCTTTCGCACTGCCTGCGTCCGTAAGCACCGCACAGGTTTTCATATGCGGTTTAATTTGCGCCAACACTTCTTCGAACGCTTTTACTGGCACAGCAAGCAAGATCACATCGGCGTCACAAACCGCCTCTTCTATGGTTTCAACCGCCCGGTCAACCACACCTAATTCAACACCGAGTTTGGCATTATTATAATCTAGCGTGTAACCGACAGATTCGCCGACAAAGTCGTCATTTCTTAGTGCTAAGGTCAGCGAGCCACCAATTAAGCCCAACCCAATCACCGCTAATTTATCAATGCGCTGTCGCATTAAAGAACCTTTTCTAACGCATCTAAAAAGCGCTGATTCTCTTCTGGCAAACCCACCGAAACACGCAAATGTTGGGGCATTCCGTAATTACCCACCGGCCTTACAATCACACCTTCGTGCAGCAGTCGCTGGTATAAATCAGCAGCGTCCTGCTTCGAATCCACACAAATAAAATTACCCACCGAAGGAATGTAATCTAAGCCTAAGCGGTCAAACCCCTCAGCTAACTGCACCAGACCGAGCGCATTAATTTCTCGCCCTTTCTCTAGGTATTCATGGTCATCTAACACCGCAGTCGCGGCCGCCAACGCCAGACTATTTACATTAAATGGGTGACGCACACGGTTGAGCACATCAGTAATCTCAGCATTCGCTACCGCATAGCCGACACGCAACGCGCCTAAGCCCCAAGCTTTAGAAAACGTACGCGTCACAACCAAGTTACTATAATCGGCCATCAATTTGAGACCATCTGGAAATGCATCATCCAAACTGTATTCAGAGTAGGCTTCATCTAATACAACAATGATATGCGCGGGCACGCGCTCTAAGAATAATCGTAATGCCGCTTCATCTAGGGCCGTACCGGTCGGATTATTTGGATTAGCAATAAAAATTAAACGGGTGCGGTCGGTAATCGCGGCCAACATCGCATCCAGGTCATGCCCCCAGTTTTTCGCGGGCGTTACCACGGCGGTTGCCCCCACCGCTCTCGTTGAAAGCGCGTACACGGCAAAGGCATATTGGGAGAAGATAACTTCTTTTCCAGCGTCTGCGTAAGCACGCGTAATCAGGTCTAACAAGTCATTAGAACCATTGCCAAGCGTAATTAATTCCGGGTCAATACCAAAGCGCTTATGCAGCGCCGATTTCAGAGAAAAGCCATTTCCATCCGGGTAACGCGTTAATTCTTTACTCGCTTGCGCAATTGCTTGCAGTGCGTGTTCACTTGGCCCAAGTGGGTTCTCGTTACTAGCGAGCTTAACAATATTAGAAATACCTAACTCACGCTCTAGCTCTTCACTTGGTTTGCCAGGCAAATACGGCCTCAAACCACGCACACCGTCGCAAGCGAGCGCAATATAATCGATTTCGGAGCGACTTAAATCACCCATAAAAACACTTCCATCTTTCTACGTATTTACTCTAGAGAGCATACGGAATGTATAAAAAATTAGATTTACAATGCGCCGACTGGATAAGAACCTAAGTGCTTAATTTCAACTGCATCGGGCGAGATCTCATCAATGACCGCTTTGACATTTCCATCATCCACATGCCCTTCGAAATCAATATAAAACACGTAGGCCCATGTGCCACTATTCGAGGGACGAGATTCAAGACGCGTCATGCTTACCTCATGCCGATGGAACGGCTCTAGTACATGATAAAGGGCGCCCGGCTTGTTTTTAACCGACACCATAATCGAGGTTTTGTCTTCACCACTAGGCGGCACCACTTCGGTGCCAATAATCAAAAACCGTGTACTGTTATCCGGCTGGTCTTCTATATTTTCAAACAGCTTTTCAAGCGAATACCGTTCCGCTGCCAGCTCACCCGCAATGGCGGCAACGCCTGCCTCTTCCTTTGCCATGCGCGCAGCTTCACCGTTGCTTGAAACCGCAATCCGTTCAATCTGCGGGCAATGTGAGTCTAACCATTTACGACATTGCGCGAGTGCTTGCTGATGTGCATATACGCGCTTAATTGACTTCAGATCGGTCAAATCAGCGCACAATAAATGATGATGTATTCGAAGCTTTACTTCGCCCGAAATTTTTAACGGCGAATCAACAAAACTGTCTAAGGTATGACTAACAACCCCTTCGGTTGAATTCTCAATCGGCACCACGCCATAGCGCGCTTGACCCGATGCAACCTCTCTGAATACCTCATCAATGGCAGCGAGCGGCTGCATCTTTACAAAGTGCCCAAAGTGCTTGAGCGTCGCGGCATGGGTGAACGTCCCTTCCGGCCCGAAAAATGCCACCGACAAAGGTCTTTCCAATGCCAAACAACACGACATAATTTCACGAAATAAACGCCCAACCTCTTCATCGGGTAAAGGCCCCTCATTCCTTTCCATCACCGCACGTAAAACCTGCGCTTCACGCTCAGGGCGATAGTACTGGACTTCCTTTCCGGGTGAAGCCGCTTGTTTTACATCTGCGACTTTTTGCGCACAACGCGCGCGCTCGTTTAATAACGTGTGTAGCTGTCGATCGATTAAATCAATCTGTTCTCTTAATTCGCCTAAGGCCTGAACTTCATCTTTCATCGCCAACCCTCAAAGCTATTGCAGCGTCTCACCTTCTGGAGCGCCTACTTCACCGTCAACATCGTCTCCATTTTCTTCACCTTGAGGCTCTTCAATGCGCTCAACCCCCACAAGTTTTTCATCCGCCTGGCTCAGCTTAATCAAACGAACACCTTGCGTATTACGGCCCAACACAGACACCTCTTCTGTGCGTGTTCGCACTAGCGTTCCTTTGTCAGAGATCAACATCATCTCATCCCCCTCAAACACTTGAACAGCAGACACCAACGCCCCATTACGATCTGAGCATTGCATAGCAATCACGCCTTGACCACCCCGATTAATCGGTGAGAACTCATCTAACCGTGTGCGCTTACCATAGCCATTTTCACTTCCCACCAACAGAAGCCCATCTTCCTCCGGAAGAATCAATGAGACCACTTTGTGCTCACCGGCCAGTTTAATGCCACGCACACCGCGCGCCGTTCGACCCATCGCCCGCACATCGCCTTCTCTAAAACGAATCATCTTGCCCGAACTACTCATCAGCATCACATCGCGAGAACCGTCTGTAATCGCAGCCCCAATTAAGGTATCACCCTCATCCAAGGCTAAGGCAATTAAACCAGAGCTTCTTGGACGCGAAAAGTTCTGCAGCGGCGTTTTCTTTACCGTGCCGTCAGCGGTAGCCATAAACACAAAATGATCTTCGGTGTACTCGTTCACTGGCAAGAAGGTTGTGATGCGTTCGCCGTCTTCTAAAGGCAAAATATTCACCATTGGCCGCCCTTTTGCACCACGGCTTGCCTGAGGAATTTCAAATACTCGCAACCAATAAACCTTGCCGCGATTGCTAAAGCATAAAATAGTGTCGTG
Source organism: uncultured Oleiphilus sp. (assembly GCA_913020245.1). Taxonomy (GTDB): domain Bacteria; phylum Pseudomonadota; class Gammaproteobacteria; order Pseudomonadales; family Oleiphilaceae; genus PZPK01. The sequence continues at coordinate 8,490 of CAJWAD010000005.1, read as the reverse complement.
CGAGTTCGCCACCAACAACTTCTCGATAAAGTCTGCATCTTTCATTGAGGTTGCAGACTTACCACGTCCACCACGACGCTGAGATTGATAATCTTCAACCGGCTGGGTTTTCGCATAACCCGAGTGTGAAATCGTCACCACCAGATCTTCTTCGTTAATAAGATCCGCCACGGTCAGATCACGGCGTGATGAAATAATTTCGGATCGACGCGCATCTCCATATTCGTCGCGCACTTCAACGAGTTCATCGCGAATCACCTGCATCAATTTTTCAGGATCACTCAAAATGCCAAGCAAATAAGCAATTTTTTCAAGAATCTCTTTGTATTCGTTAATCAGTTTTTCTGTTTCAAGGCCCGTTAGACGGTGCAAACGCATGTTAAGAATTTCTTGTGCCTGATTAGGCGACAAATAATACTTTCCATCACGCATGCCATACTGTGGCTCTAAATCGTCAGGTCGGCACGCATTTTCACCCGCACGTTCCAGCATTTGGGTCACCTGGCCCGGCGCCCACGCTTCGGCCAACAGGCGCTCCTTCGCTTCGGCCGAGCTCGGTGATTTCTTAATCAGCTCAATGACCGGATCAATATTCGCCAAGGCAACCGTTAAACCCTCGAGGATATGGCCCCGTTCGCGCGCTTTGCGCAATTCATACACGGTTCTGCGCGTCACCACTTCGCGACGGTGTTTAACGAAAATCTCTAAGGCTTGTTTTAGATTGATAATCTTTGGCTCACCATCAACCAAAGCAACCATATTAATGCCAAATACGTTCTCTAACTGGGTTTGTGCAAACAGGTTATTCATAACAACCTCGGGCATCTCGCCACGACGCAGCTCAATAACAATGCGCATACCTTCCTTGTTCGATTCATCTCGTAATTCGGTAATGCCTTCAATCTTCTTATCTTTCACCAATTCCGCGATTTTCTCGATTAATCGCGCTTTATTCACCTGATAAGGTATTTCCGTGACAACGATGCGCTCTTTGCCTTTTTTATCTACTTCCACTTCATACCGCGCACGCATGTAAATTTTACCGCGGCCCGTTTGATAGGCTTGCACAATCCCTGCGCGACCATTAATAATCGCGGCAGTCGGGAAGTCTGGTCCGGGAATAATTTGCATCAACTCATCCACACCGATGTCTTTATCATCCATCAGTGCTAAACAGCCATTTATCACTTCATTTAGGTTGTGCGGCGGAATATTAGTCGCCATGCCCACCGCGATACCCGAAGACCCGTTGACTAACAGGTTAGGAACCCGCGTCGGCATCACCTCAGGAATTTGTTCGGTACCGTCATAGTTCGGTACAAAATCAACGGTTTCTTTGTCTAAATCAGCGAGTAGCGAATGCGCCAATTTCTGCATGCGAATTTCTGTGTATCGCATGGCGGCAGGGTTATCACCGTCAATTGAACCAAAGTTACCCTGACCATCCACCAGCATGTAACGAAGACTGAAAGGTTGCGCCATCCGAACGATCGTATCGTAAACAGCAGAATCGCCATGCGGGTGATACTTACCAATCACATCGCCAACGACCCGCGCAGACTTCTTGTAAGCTTTATTCCAGTCATTACCTAACTCGCTCATCGCGAACAAAACACGGCGGTGAACAGGTTTCAGACCGTCGCGCGCATCAGGTAAGGCGCGCCCAACGATTACGCTCATCGCGTAGTCTAGGTACGACTGCTTTAACTCATCTTCGATATTAACGGGAAGGATTTCTTTAGCTTGATCACTCATAAGGAGTGCGTTCCTATTTCGATTCAGTGACTAATTAGCTTCTATGACTAACTATTTAGGTGCAGCGTCATGCCACACTATTATCAACTATGCACAAACCAGAATCGTCAAGAACTTGTCCTAGCCACGCATTCTGCGCAGCACAAAGCAATCAACTAACACGCAACAAACAGCCCAAATTATTCAGGCCAAATTTAGAAAATTTAAACGCGCATGCTCAGCTTATACGAGCACGCATATCCACCCTAAACCCCAAATGTTACGACTCTGGTTTCGTACAAAGCAAAACCTTTATTTATAGGGCGAAGTGTACCATAAAGCCACTTCAAAAGTGAGTTTATCTAAGTGCATTACTTAAAAAATTGGTAGCGGCTCACAGAGTGACGAAACTTGCGCGAGTTATCCGCCTTGAGGCATACAAGAAACGTCTAGAAATGAGGGAGACAGAGCGTTGATGGGAGGCTTTCAACGCAAATACAAATGACACTCCCCTTGCCAAGCACGCGGCTTAACCACACAAACCAAGTGCGAAAACTGAAGCGAATAAGGCAATTTATTAATCGAACACCACAGTCTTGTTTTCATGAATAATGACGCGCCCTTCAAGGTGAAGCCGAACGCCTCGTGCCAATACGGTTTTTTCAGCATCCTTACCCAAACGCACCATATCTTCGATCGTATTGCTGTGGCTAATACGAATCACATCCTGATCAATAATCGGACCCTCGTCGAGGTCTTGCGTAACATAGTGGCAGGTAGCACCAATCAGTTTTACACCGCGATCATAAGCTTGATGATATGGCTTGGCCCCTGCAAACGAAGGCAAAAAGCTGTGATGAATGTTGATGACGCGCCCCGCATAACGCTCACATAACCCGGCCGGCAAAATCTGCATGTAACGAGCAAGCACCACTAAATCGGTATCATAGCCGTCAACTAAACTCTCTATTTCAGCAAAGGCCGCAGCTTTATTTTCCTTATTTATCGACACGCAATGGTAAGGAATGTCATGCCAGTCAACCATCCGTCGCAAGTCTTCATGATTCGCAATCACGGCGACAATCTCAGCATCAAGCTCATTGCTATGCCAACGGTGCAGCAGATCAGCTAAGCAGTGTGATTCCTTTGACGCCATTAACACTACGCGAGGCTTTTGCGCTGAATCAGTGACTGTCCAGTTCATCGAAAATTCTGTCGCAATCGGCGCAAAGGCGGCTTTAAACCCAGCTAAATCAAATGGTAGCGAACTTGCTTTGATTTCATTACGCATAAAAAACCAACCATTTTTTTGGTCGGCATGGTAACTCGCTTCCGTAATCCAACCATTATAGGTGGTGAGAAAATTACTCACTTTCGCCACAATTCCAGTGCGATCAGGGCAAGATACAACGAGGCGGTAGGTACGTTCCATTTCTACATCTACTTCTTATTTCAATAATTAGTTTGGCTTACAGCGTTCGCGCAGCCAAGTCATCGCAACGCGCGGCACAGATAAAGTCATTGCGGTGTACGCCATCAATTTTATGACTCCACCAAGTAACATCTAAGCGCCCCCATTCAATGGTAAGCCGCGGATGATGCCCCACTTGCTCTGCATAGTCGGCGATCGCATTCGCAAGCGCTTGGGCTAAAACAAAATTCTTGGTCGTGAACACACGATTTAGGCGCTGCTGGCCATCCTCTGTAATCAGCGTCCATTCTGGAATTTCCGGCATCATGGCGGCAATCTCTGCCTCGGTTGCTTTAAGCGCATCGGGCCGGCACGCATCACATACTTCATCACTTAACATAATGGCTTCCTCTGAGGTCGCAAATTACTTTCAAATCAAATCAATTCACTTCACGCGCAGTACAGTAATGACGCACACACCTTAAAAACAGCGCCAAGCGCCTTTACAGTGATTTCGCGGCAATAATCTTATCATGCCAAATGGCCGGTGCTGTTTGATGCACAGAACTGCCCTTCGCATCTACTGCCACTGAGACCGGCATATCCACCACATCAAATTCGTAAATTGCCTCCATCCCCAACTCAGGAAACGCCACCACTTCGGCATTTTTTATCGCTTTCGAAACCAAATAGGCAGCCCCGCCGACCGCCATTAAGTAAACAGAGCCAAACTCTTTAATGGCATCGATAGCAATTTGGCCACGCTCCGCCTTACCAATCATGCCGAGCAAACCAGTCTTATCAAGCATCGTATGCGTAAATTTATCCATGCGCGTGGCCGTGGTTGGCCCAGCAGGCCCCACTACTTCCTCACGCACTGGATCGACGGGGCCCACGTAATAAATAAAGCGACCCTTTAGATCAACTGGCAGCTCTTCGCCATTATTGAGCATTTCAACCATCTTCTTATGGGCGGCATCCCGGCCGGTCAGCATTTTACCAGACAACAACACCGTATCGCCGGGCTGCAAATCCGCCACCTCTTCTTTCGTGACCGAGTTCAAATTAACACGTTTAACGTTATCACCCGCGTCCCAGGTGATTTCTGGCCAATCAGACAAGCTTGGCGGTGTCTGTAAGGCAGCCCCAGTGCCGTCAAGCACAAAGTGCGCATGGCGCGTCGCCGCGCAGTTTGGAATCATCGCAACCGGCAAAGACGCAGCATGGGTCGGGTAATCTTTTATCTTTACATCCAACACCGTGGTTAAACCGCCCAAGCCCTGCGCACCGATCCCCAACTCATTCACTTTGTCCATAATTTCTAGGCGAAGCTCTTCTGCGCGCGTTTGCGGGCCACGCGCGCGCAACTCATGAATATCAATCGGCTCCATCAAAACTTCTTTGGCCATTACCGCCGCTTTTTCAGCGGTACCGCCAATCCCTATTCCCAGCATGCCCGGTGGGCACCAACCGGCGCCCATGGTAGGCACGGTTTTCACCACCCAATCAACAATGCTATCGCTTGGGTTTAACATCACCATTTTAGATTTATTTTCTGAGCCGCCGCCTTTGGCCGCCACATCCACTTCTACTTTATTACCCGGCACTATTTCATAATGAATCACGGCGGGCGTATTGTCCTTGGTGTTTTTTCGTGCGCCGGCGGGGTCTGCCAAAATAGACGCGCGCAACACGTTATCTGGGTGCATATAGGCACGGCGCACCCCTTCGTTGATCATCTCCGTCAAACTAAGCTCGGCATCCCATTGCACATTCATACCGACTTTAACGAACACCGTCACAATGCCTGTATCCTGACAAATAGGTCGTTTACCCTCGGCACACATGCGCGAATTAATCAGAATTTGCGCCATCGCATCTTTAGCAGCTTGAGATTCTTCGCGCTCATACGCTTCATGCACCGCTTTAATAAAGTCTGCGGGGTGATAATAAGAAATAAATTGTAAAGCATCAGCGACGCTGTCTATTAAATCGGCTTGGCGAATCGTAGTCATGGATCTCTCTATTAATTACTTATATTGCAACACGTGCCTGCTAATGGGCACCTTTTATACTTACGTTTACTGGCGGCAAATTGTACTCCCTATAGCGCATGGAGTGTAGCGAAAATCTTGCGCTCATGAACCGCGAGAAATGGCTCTCCAACATGAAATTAAATGCTTACAAAAAATTGAAAATGAATACACAGAGAAAACTCGACAAAAACATGTTTCATGACTAACGTTAAATGCAGTGATAAATCATGCTTCCCTAGCTGTGCCTCATTGCACAGTTTTGGCAGCGGTCAACCTTGTCACGCATAGCCTTCTAAATTAAGGCAATTGCGCCAAGGTTACCCGAAGTACGCAATACAATAATACGTAGGTAAAGGTCCTAACTATGTTCAAAAAAGCGATAATGAGCGCCGCAATCGCCTCCACTCTTGCACTCAGCGGCTGTTTAGATTCTGGCGAACCCGATACATCAAATGCTGGTGCCCAAACAGATCCGAATCCTGGCCTTGATAGTGTTTGGCCTATTTTTTCACCAGCAGAAACGCTTTTCCCTATTCCAAATGACCTACTTTTTGAAGGTGATGGTACATTTGCGGATCTCGGCCCTGCAAACCCATTAGAAGGTGAAGGTTATAACCCGGTCACAGGTGCTTTGGGTGGCCTAAGCGGCGCCTCAACAGCCGCCTCGATTGATATCGCAATGAGCGGCATGATCGACCCGGACCCCGCAACATTGGCGCAAAACGTATTTTTAATCGCCCTTAACTATGCAAGTGGCGACCCAGTTCAAGGCCTCTCGATTGCAGAACCACCTTCGGCCGCCGCGGACCAACCCGTACCTGGTGTTGATTACACAATCGAGCACAAAGTACTCGATGGTAATTCAACCATACGCATCAATCCGATCACCGTACTTGACCCACTCACACGCTATATTGTGGTGGTACTAAACGGCATTCAAGACGAGCAAGGCAACGCAATTATCAAAAACCCGGGGCTCACTGCCTATGGTGCATTGTCCGATCCAGAGGCCGCATTACTTGACCCAGCCCTCGCGCCGGTTAGAGCTTTAATTAATGGCTTATGGGAGCCGACCGCTCAAGTCGCTTTTGGTCTCGCTGATGATTCAACCATCGCACTCACCTACAGTTTCACCACCTCAGGTGATGAGAAAGTTCTAAATTACATTGCAGATCCCAAGCAATGGTTTGAAGATCAAATTAACCGGTTCGTTGGTCTCACTGTTGTGAAGTCTGTCATTGGTTATGCCGACCTAGATGCGGATGGTAATGTGGTCGAAGGCGGGGAAGATTACCGACCCGATGGCCCTAACTTTAATGAATCGTTGTTTGGTAGCGAGGACATTCCAGGCGCTGTCACTGCTACTACTGCAGCATTTCCGCTCTTTCTCTCCGCGGAGGCACAAGCAGCATTGTCAGGACTTGAGGCCATATTCCCAGCCGTAGGGTGTACCGGTACAGAAATTGGTCCGGCTTACATCTCATGCCTTAGTAAGAGTCTTGCAAACAAAGATTTTTCGCCGCTGGGACCACTTTTACCCACACCTGAAGCGGCAATCGTCGATTTTACAGGCGCTACCGCGGTTCCACATCCTGAATATGGTGGTTTAGTCTCGGTTAAACAGGGGTCGATGAAGATACCTTATTACGCACAGCCACCTCTGGATATTGGTACAGGTGCTAACCCAGGTGACAACGAAGGCGCGGGCTTCCCCATTAAGTATTTAAGCTGGGAAGCAGATGATACCCTAGCGACCGCTATAAACACGACGTTTGCATCTTTGGGGCTAGTGATTCCGCAAGCAGACCCGAATGTAACCACAGCAGTGAACTATATCTTTCCATTTCCTAAACAACAGGACGCGAACGTGGCGACGCCAGATGTTGTTGATGATTTGGAAATTCCTATCGTAGCCGTTTACCCAACAGTTGCATCGGGTCCCATGAAAACCATGTTTCTTGGCCATGGCCTTGGCGGCAGCAGAGCTTTTGCGGCCAGCGCCACAGGGGCAGCATTAGTAGCCCAAGCGAAGTCATTAAGCGTTGATCTCACTGTATTAGCGATCGACCAGCCTCTGCATGGGTTAAAGAGCGACTTTGAAGTAACTGTCGATCCAGATTTGGACCCTAGCACTGATAACAACGTGACCACCACCGTGATCGCAAAGACGGCCAACGAGCGTCATTTTGGTTATGCAGAAGCAGGCCCAGGCCTGCCACCGCGCGCACTCACAGAAGAAGACAACTTGTCTTTGCTATTTGTAAATGTCGAGAGTTTCTTAACCACTCGCGACAACAACCGTCAAAACGCATTAGATTTGTTAGCCTTGCGTAAAGCAGTGGGCGGCATAGATCTGAACGGTTTAAGTGGCGCAGGCACAAGCTTAGATGGGACTGACGTTTACTACCAAGGCTACTCGCTTGGTACGATTAGCGCCCAAGCAGCGCTCGCCGTGGCAAACGACACAGCACAAGCTGACACGACTGACGACTTCAAATCAGCATTTTTCTCGACGCCAGGTGGCGGTATTGCGCGCTTCTTTGAAAGCTCACCTGCCTTCGCGGGTTCCATCGTGGATGGCCTCGCCGCTCAGGGTTTAACTTCCGATACGTCGAGCTATCAAGCGTACATCTCAACCTTGCAAGCCTCTTTGGACGCCTTTGATGCGATTAACTTCGTAGGCGACTACGAAGAGCAAGGTACGAAAGTGCTTTACTATACTGCATCGAATGACCAGGTTATTCCGGTTTCACAAGTACCGGGCCGCACGCTGAGTGTGCCAGCAGGCGTGCTAGGTGTAACGGAAATAGATGCGTCAGTCTCTTACCTTTCTGGCGCTGAGCCATTACTTGTTGAATCGAACGCTACGGCAATTGAGGCGGCGGGAGCAAACATACCAGTCGAGAGAAGCGTAATTCGATTTAAACCCGGTGCAGGCTCACATGGTGGACCTTGCCTTGCAATCGGGGCTGACGGTGCTCTAGAATTTGGTGGCTACGCGCTTGGCATGCTAGGTCTTGCTGGTGTCCCAGCCGTTACCGTGAGCCCTACGGCTGAAAGTGAATACATTGATGCCGCACCGATCGACGATTTCTTCGTCGATCCAGACTTAAGCGGTTGTTCTGCCGTAGCACCCTAAGCGTTAGCAACACACGGACAAAAACCCCGCTATGCGGGGTTTTTTATTGCTCAAAATTCAAACGGCTCTGATCTTTTTCGCGGAAAAGAATCCGAAACTATTGACCGTAAAAGGCAGACACGTATAATTCGCCCCTGCTGTGCCAGTGTGATGAAATTGGTAGACATGAG
>CAJWAD010000004.1 GCA_913020245.1 uncultured Oleiphilus sp. | reverse complement strand
GAATTATGAGCTGATATCCGCTTGAGATCCTTTTTAAAAAAAAGGGCCAACCTATGTTGCCACGACCATCACTTGATAATATTTCGGAAGAAAAATGGTGCCCCCTCCGTGACTTGAACACGGGACCTACCGATTATGAGTCGGGTGCTCTAACCAACTGAGCTAAAGGGGCATAAACTGTCTATTCGTTTGGCATAATTGAACAAAATGCCTGGATTGAATGCGGCGCATTATAATGCGCCGCTAATAAAGATGCTAGCGTCTTATTCGTCGAGGAAACTGCGAAGATGATCTGAGCGGCTTGGGTGGCGCAACTTGCGCAAGGCCTTAGCTTCAATCTGACGTATTCGCTCACGCGTCACATCAAACTGTTTGCCCACTTCCTCAAGCGTGTGATCGGTATTCATTTCGATACCGAAACGCATACGTAACACTTTAGCTTCACGCGCGGTTAACCCTGAAAGCACAGACTTCGTCGCTTCTTTTAAGCCCTCGCCCGTTGCAGTGTCCACCGGCGATTCAGACATACCGTCTTCGATAAAGTCACCTAGGTGCGAATCTTCATCATCGCCTATGGGTGTCTCCATCGAGATCGGCTCTTTGGCAATTTTCAGTACTTTTCGTACTTTATCTTCGGGCATTTCCATGCGCTCGCCAAGTTCTTCTGGGGTAGGCTCGCGACCCATTTCTTGCAGCATTTGGCGGGAAATACGATTCAGCTTGTTGATCGTTTCAATCATATGCACTGGAATACGAATGGTACGCGCTTGATCGGCAATCGAACGTGTGATGGCTTGTCTAATCCACCATGTTGCATAAGTCGAAAACTTATAGCCACGACGGTATTCAAACTTATCAACCGCTTTCATCAAACCGATATTACCTTCTTGGATCAGGTCCAAAAACTGTAAACCACGATTGGTATACTTTTTCGCAATCGAAATAACGAGACGTAAGTTAGCTTCCACCATTTCTTTTTTTGCACGGCGGGCTTTAGCTTCGCCAATTGAAATACGTCGATTAACGTCTTTTATCTCTGAAATTTTTAACCCAGTCGCGGATGACATGGCGGCGATCTTACGCTGCGCGCGAATAATTTCGTCTTTGTTTTTGTCTAGTTTTTCAGAGTAGGCATGCCCCTCTGCGATGAGGTCTTTTACCCACTCTAAGTTATCTTCGTTACCAGGGAAGCGTTTGATAAAATCCTTACGTTCCATGCGGCACTGACGCGAGCAAATGTTCATGATTGCTCGCTCGTTCATGCGCACAATCTCATTGGTTGTGCGTACTTCTAGAATCAAGCTTTCAAACTGTTTTGCATTGAGTTTAATTGGCGCAAACAGCTCGCCAAGTTTGTTCAGTGCTTTGGTCGTTTCTTTCGTACCACGACCATTTTCAGCTTCCACTTCCAGGGCAATCGCAAGCTGCTCACGAATAGCCTCAAAACGCTCACGCGCTTCTTCTGGATCCGGGCCTGTGTCAGCTTCATCTTCATCGTCATCGTCATTCTTATTCGCCGCATCGGCTGAATTCACAATGGCTGGCGTCGGGATCGCATCGTCGTCTTCAGGATCTAAATACCCGGTTAAGATGTCGCTCAAGCGTCCTTCGTTCTCGACGATAGTGTCGTACGTGCCCAACACACGAGCAACTGTGCCCGGGAAGTGCGCGAGCGATGCCATTACATCGCGCAGGCCTTCCTCTATACGTTTGGCAATACGGATTTCACCGGCACGGGTCAATAACTCGACGGTGCCCATTTCACGCATGTACATACGTACAGGATCTGTAGTACGACCGGCTTCAGTTTCAACGGCGGCGAGTGCAGCAGCTGCTTCTGCCGCGGCGACTTCGTCTGTCGAATCGCCGTCAGACATAAGCAGAGAATCTGAATCGGGCGCGGTTTCAACAACCTGAATACCCATGTCGTTGATCATACGAATAATGTCTTCGACCTGATCTGGATCAGCGATGTCTTGTGGTAAATGGTCGTTTACTTCTGAGTAAGTCAGGTACCCTTGCTCTTTACCGCGAGCAATGAGTTGTTTTAAACGAGACTGTTGCGAATTGCCTGACATGTTCACCCTATTGTCTGGAGGCCGATCAAAAAATAAGCGGCCATTATACGGAATTATTGGTCTCCCACAACCTAATATGCGGGCGTTTCTCTATAAATCAATCTTGTTAACAAATAATTGTTTACTCTGTTGACCGAGCCGTGATGGAGCTGAGCTCTTGGCGCTCTTCAGGCGTCATTTGGCTAGGTAACTTATTTAGTCTAGCTGCTCTTAGCGCAACTTGACGTTTTTTTTCATCGGCGAATCGCGCCAACGTTGATTCGGCCTCGGCGGCAGCTTCCGCCTCATTTGGTAGGTGTTCTACGCCACTGAAAATTCGCTCAAATTCTTCGCGATGACCCTCTCTATCTTGTGCTAACGACAGCAACAAATCTTGTTGATCCTGGATACCCTTATCGAGGATATAGCGCGCAAAAGCATGAGCCTTTGGCCATGAAGCACTTTTGTCCTCGAATGAGAGAATACGCTCGGCAATCGCAGGATGAAAATAAAGCGATACGCAGAACGAGACATCCACATCACGGCTCACCGATGCGGTTTGCATGTCTCGCTGCATAGCCGGCGCTTCATTTTTCTTTTTAAACCGGTTCGCCGAGGTGAGCGATAGCAAGGTATCCCATAATCCACTTTTCAAACTGCTTTGCGGCAAACCATCTAATATGGGTTTTACCTTGCTCCGCAGCAGGCCTTTTTGTTCGGCGATAGTGAGATCAAGACCATCGCAATGCACTTGGAAAAAAAACTCAGATAAAGGTAGCGCGTTATCAATGCGACGCTCAAAGGCTTCTCTTCCCTCTTTACGCACTAAAGTGTCAGGGTCTTCACCTTGCGGCAAAATTAAGAATCCGGCACGCATGCCATCGCCAAAAAGCGGTAATAAGTTCTCCATCGCCTTGCGGGCTGCATTTAAGCCTGCGGCATCGCCATCAAAACAAAAAACTAGATTGTCACATCGTTTTAATAACTGAGAGAGGCTTTCGTTATTGGTCGCTGTCCCCAAGGTTGCCACCGCATAAGCGATACCAAATTGAGCGAGCGACACCACATCCATATAGCCTTCAACCACGAGTAAGCGATCGAGATTACGTAAGGTTTTAGAGGCTTCATAGAGGCCATATATCTCACTGCTTTTATGAAATAGTTCAGACTCTGGCGAATTAATGTACTTCGCTTTATCGTCGCCCAAAGTGCGCCCGCCAAAGGCGATTGTCTTCCCTCGGGCATTACGAATTGGAAACATCAGCCGATTTTGAAACAAATCAAATGGACGTTCATACTTGGCAGATACTAATTTCAGATCAATTAGCGATTTCAACTGATCCGGCCTTGCCTTTGCCGATAAAAAATTACGCTCCGCGGGCGCAAACCCTATTGCATATCGCTCCACCAACTCAGCACTTAAACCGCGCTTTTCAATATAGGTCTGCGCGAGCTGCCTTGTTGCATGGCTCTGTAAGGCTGATTGATATTGAAGGGCTGCAAATTCTGACACATCATGAAGGCGTTTTTGCGCATCGTAGATTTTTTGTACGCGCTCATCGCGAGGCACTTCAACCCCTGCAATACGCGCCAATTCCTCTACCGCCTCAGTAAAAGAGAGATTGTCATGCTCACGCAAAAAATTAATCGAATTACCATTCACCCCACAGCCAAAGCAATGATAGAAGTTTTTTTGCGGGTTAACGTGAAAAGACGGAGTTTTTTCTTGATGAAAAGGGCAACACGCTTTGTAAGTTGCCCCACTTTTTTTCAATGGCACACGGGTGGAGATTACTTCTACTACGGAAACCCTCGCGAGTAGATCATCAATGAAGCCTTGCGGAATCATGCCAGCCATTTTTTAACCATCGGAAGAGCGGTGCACCTTCTCAGCGAAGGGAGCACTGTTTTATGGATATACTGGAGGAAGCTTAACTTGAGAGGCGTTGTTTTACCAGTTGACTGACTCTACCGACGTCTGCACGGCCCTGCAATTGCGGCTTTAACAGGGCCATCACACTGCCCATGTCACGGACGGATGCGGCGCCTGTTTCGGTAATCGCTGCGCTCAAAAGTTGGTTGATTTCGACGTCTGTCAACGCGGCAGGCAAAAATTCTTCGATCACGTCAATTTCAGCAGCCTCAACGGCGGCCAAATCATCACGCCCTGCTGCTGTGTACTGGCTGATCGAGTCCCGCCGTTGTTTGAGCATTTTGTCGAGAATGGCGAGCGCACGCGCATCGTCTAATTCGATGCGCTCATCAACTTCAATGCGCTTGAATTCCGCAAGCATTAAACGAATAGTGCCTAGGCGTTCTTTCTGCCGAGCACGCATTGCGTCTTTCATTGCAGCAGTGACGGTACTTGTTAAGCTAAGGTTAGACATATTGCTGTGTGCACTTGCAAGTTCTGTGAGCTATGACGACCCCAATTCTAAAGCAAGTGCTTGCGCACTTTCGCTTAGTAAAGTCTTTCGAAGCGGCGTTGCTCACGCTGAACTTTCTTAGCATGACGCTTCACTGCAGCGGCTGCTTTACGCTTACGAACAGTTGTTGGCTTCTCATAAAATTCGCGACGGCGGACTTCTGACAAAACACCTGCTTTTTCACACGAGCGCTTAAAGCGGCGCAGCGCAATATCAAATGGCTCGTTTTCTTTAATCTTTACTGAAGGCATTCAAATTACCTTTTAATACGGTCGAATTAAGTTCACGCCAAGCTTTTGGTAATAAAAGGATGGCTCTATTCAGGGGCGCGAAGTTTAATGTTATTTTTTTATCAAGTAAAGGCCCGTCAACTGTTTTATTTACCTTCGTCACTAAGGCCTGTCCATATTAAGGTAAGTGCCTCGGTATTTACTGCTTTTTATAGGGTAACCAGCGCAGGGCGTCTTCACGATAACGTTCAATATGTTCGCGCTCTTCCTCGAGAAAATTAGAGACTGCGTGTCGAAATGGCTCGTGCTCTAAATAGTGATACGAAATAGTTTTAACGGGCTCAAAGCCTCGTAATAGTTTTTGCTCACCCTGCGCGCCCGCATCGAATCGTTTTATCCCATGTGTTATACAAAACTCGATACCCTGGTAGTAGCATAATTCAAAGTGTAAAAAGTCATAGCTGTGCAAGCAGCCCCAATAACGCCCATAAAGCGTATCGTCACTGCCTAAATCACATAAATACAGGGCGCTTGCAATCACATGGTTTGCTGCGTCATACGCAAATACTAAGTGAACTTGGTCTGGTAGTGTGTCGAAAATCTGTGCGAAAAAAGCACGATTCAAATACGGCAGTTGTCCGCGCTCATGATAGGTGGCCTCATAGCAACGAAAAAATAGCTCTCGCTGCTCAGAGGAGAGCGTTCCCGCTTTCACCCAATCATAATGCAGGCCTTTTTCATGTAAGCGCTTACGCTCTTTGCGAATATTTTTTCTTCGTGAGCTACTTAATCCTGTAAGAAAGTCATCAAAGTGTTCGTAACCTTTATTGTGCCAATGGTACTGGCATTGCTCTCTCTCCAACCAGTGTTGATACATCACCGCATTGTGTTCTTCATTGGGTGGAAATAGCACATGCACCGACGACAAGCTCAACTCTTTGCACCAAAACTGTGCTTCTTTTAAGTAGGCCTGCCCAAGCGTTTGCCAAATTTCGCCCCCAAACGTTGCAAGCGCCCGCTCAGAAACGAGCAATCTTGGTGAACTAGAGGGCGTAAAAGGAATGGCATTAACTAATTTTGGATAATAAGAGAGTCCTGCACGGTGGTAGGCATCAGCCCATGCCCAATCAAATACATACTCTCCGTAAGAATGTTGCTTTATATATTGCGGTGCAGCCGCGAATAAACAGCCGTCGGCATCATAAAACAAACAATGCTTAGGCAACCAACCGGTTGCGGCGGCCACGCAGTCGCTAGCTTCCAAAGCAAGTAAAAACTCGTGGCGTAAATAGGGAATATGAGCACCGGTTAAAGCATTCCATTGTGCTGCGTCGATGTCAGCAATTGATGAGATGAGCGTAACTTGCAAAGGCTGGCCTTTTAATTGCTTCTTTATTCATTAAAGTGGGACGAGATCAACACTAAACGTTAATTGATAAATAGTACATAAGCGCCACATAAGAGCGCACTGCTTCACATCCACCGCGCGACAAACTAACTATTATGACGATTAAATTAGCCACCACCAACATAGCAATTGCAAACACCATGGCGAGGGAACACGCAGACCCATCCATTAAAGAAGCGTTTCAGGCGCATTTGCAACGCCAAAACGGTATTCAATTGTGCAAGGCGCTTATACGTTTAACGATTGAGGTACAAAAGCATCGTGGCTGTACCTTAGCTATTCTATCGGGTGATCATTTTTTTGAAACACAATTGTTTGGGATTCAGCGTGATATAACCGCGAATCTTCAGCAGATTGAAGAACTGCGCCTCGACTATCTTAATGAAGACGAAATAAAACCGACCATTCAAGAATGGGTGTGCTTACGTCGACAGTGGCGCAAAGACAGCGTGCAACAAAACTTTTTACTGCACAGTAATCTAATTGCTGAATTACTCAAATTGGTATGGCTTGTTGCACGCCGTTCGCAACAAATGTCACTAAACGAAGCTCACAATCAGCTAATGAGTTTCTGCCTACGAGACTGGTTAAAACTTATGGAAACCGCCGCACAAGCGCGCGGCCTGGCCACCCATGTTGCCGCCAGTCAAGCAACAAAAGACGACATACAATCACGGATTCGTTTTTTAAATACGCAGCTTGAACGACTTTCTGAAGAATTCAAACTCTCTATTGCCAAACTGCACCCCGAGCAAGGGGACTTATTGGAAAGGGCGATTGCCTATGCCGACTTCGATAACTTACTAAATCTTTTCCAAACCGAACTCGAAAATCATTTTTGCTCGACAGCATTACCAAACATTGATGCCGATCAAATTTATACATCGGGTAGCCATGTGGTGCGCGCTTGCCAGCAAGTACTTTGGTCGGCCTTAAAGTTGATTGAAAAAACGCTCAGCCCTAAACTACAGGCTTGGGTAGAAGGCGCCAACCAGTCAGCCAACTGCGAAATCAATCTAAAACAGTAGAAACCCGTAAAACTATGACCCTGGACAATTTTTTTACACTGCTTGATAAGCAAGCAAAGCCTGTGCAATTTTCCGATACAATGGCAGTCATCGATGCTAATTATACGCACACAGCCACCGCATTTAGGGTCGGCGATCAAGACAATACGGCTGATCAAAACCAAGGCTCGTGTAAAATACTCGCCTTCGCGCAGCTGCATAATATGGATAAACACGCCACCTTAGCGCTGTTTGGGAATTACTACCGCGTCGATGTGTTAAAACATCCCAATCATAACGACCATCAGAACATTCGTAATTTTCTAGCACATGGCTGGGACAGTGTCTCGTTCACCGGGAAGGCGCTAGTAGCGAAGTTGTGACCATATACTGCGCGATGAAAAATGTCGCGTTAATTGAAACGGACGCGATCAAGCGACGCTCAACATTTCCGGACGTGTGCAGTTTCGGCCGTTTTCCTTAGCTTCATACAAGCTCATGTCTGCCGCTTTCAATAACCCTTCCAATTGCTTAGAGAATTTGGTTGAGGCGATGCCGCAAGAGATAGAAAGCTCAATATCTTGGCCAGCGAACCGGGTCTTGGTGGCAGCAATCCGCATACGAATACGTTCGATTAATAAATACGTTTTCTCAATACTGGTATTGGGCAATAAGATTAAGAACTCTTCTCCGCCCCAGCGACCCACCGAATCGCTGACGCGAATGGCATTCCCAAGCTGTCCGGCCAGCAGCTTTAAGGCTTTATCGCCAGTATCGTGTCCATATTTATCGTTGATCGCTTTGAAATGATCAACATCACACAAAACCACACTCAATTCCGTGCCTTCGCGCGCCGCCCTGGAGAGCTCTGATTGCACACGGGCTTGGATGCCGCGACGATTTAACAATCCCGTTAATTCATCGGTGCTTGCGAGGCGCACCAGCGCTTCATTTGCTTTTTGTCGCGCCGCATCGGCATTTAATCGGGCTCGCTCCATAAAAAAGGCTAAGAATGCCACCAAACCCATCGATCCACTGAAACGCAGCTTTGTATTTTGGCTGTACAAATCAGTTAATCCGACATAAGCAGGCATGAACAATATGACCGCACTCGCTGAAAACAATACCGAGAGCATGATCGTGCCGTTTTTCAAACCCAGAAGAAAGAGCATGACTAGTGGAAAGGCATAGCACCACAGTAATCCGGTTCCCTCCTCACCCCCTGATGCCAACATATAGATATAAAATAAGCTGTATACAGACATAACAAAATTGCGATGCGTATCCCACCAGCCATAGCGTTTATAGACAATGTGGCTGCCTAATATAGCGGCAGAGAATCCAAATAATGATGCGCCATACACGACTAGGCCATCATTTAAGCACTTTAACGCGAAGATGAAAAAAAGGGGAATGGTAATCAAGCAAAGTAAATCCATTGTCGCTTTGACAGGATCAACCTCGAACTTCGGCTTATTTAATAATGTGAGCAACAGCTTCCGCATATAATCCTTGATACCATTCGGTGTATCTCTGCCCTTCAGAAAGTTTCAGGCACCTGAAGTTTAGAGACAATGATTTCGCGAGATTGATTATGCTGAGTGCTTAAGTAAGCTACAACCGCCTTCTGTAGGACTTATGTTAACGCAATGAAAACTACTGATAACTTGGCATAATTGGCGCTAAAACAACTGTTCTATTTGCTCAATTTCTTCACTTACCTCAAACCAAGCCATTTCTTTTTCTTCTAATGCCACTTGCTTGTCTGCCTGCTCAGCAAGTGTTTCTTTTAGTGTTTCTTTATTTGCTTCGTCATAAATAGACGACTCAGCTAATCGTCCCTCAAGCGCCGATAATGCTACCTGTAATCCTTGCATTTCATCATCTATTTTTACGCGTCTCTTTTTAAGTGGGCTCAATTTTTTGCGATTTTCTGCCTCTAGACGCCTTCGCGCTTTGCGCTCTTCAGCGCTTTTAGCCGGCGCTTCATCAGCCTGATTAGCGTCATCTTTCGACGTATCTCGATTGCGCTGCTCGCCTTGCTTTTGAAAATCTTGTAACCACACTTCGTAATCGTGTAAGTCACCCTTAAACAACTCCGCGGCTCCATTAGCAACCAGCCAAAACTCATCTACCGTGTTCTTCAATAAGTGCCTGTCATGCGAAACGACTAAAATCGCACCCGAAAATGCCTGCAAGGCCATCGTAAGTGCATGGCGCATTTCTAAATCTAAGTGGTTCGTCGGCTCATCTAATAACAACAAATTCGGTTTTTGCCAGGCAATAATAGCTAGCGCCAGCCGCGCTTTTTCGCCACCCGAAAACTTACCGACTGTGGCGAGTGCATCATCCCCCTTAAAGCCAAATCCACCGAGGAACGTCCGTATTTCTTGATCACTCGCTTTTGGGCTCAGTCTCTGCAGATGCAGGGCAGGGCTGGCGCCTACATCTAAAGCCTCTAATTGATGCTGAGCAAAATAACCAATATGTAAATGCTCGCCCGTAGTTCGCTCTCCTTGCAGTAGCGCTTGATCACCCACAAGGGTCTTGATGAGCGTTGATTTACCTGCACCATTCGGTCCGAGCAATGCGATACGCTGCCCGGGCAATAAACTACAGAAAAACGAGGTGATAACCTCTTTATCCCCATAACCCAAGTGGCCATTCTGCAAATTTAACAGCGGACTGGAGCTTTTCTCAGCCTCGGGAAAACTAAAATGAAAGGGCGAATCTACATGCGCTGGGGCAATTAATTCCATTCGTTCAAGCTCTTTGATCCTGCTTTGTGCTTGTTTTGCTTTGGTGGCTTTTGCTTTGAATCGCGTTACAAACGACTGTATTTCGGAAATACGCTGCTGCTGCTTGTTGAATTGCGCCTGCTGCAACGCAAGCTTCTCTGCACGTTGACGCTCAAAATCTGAATAACTACCAGTATATTGGTTAAGCTTCCTGTGCTCAAAATGCATAATATTGCTTGCAACAGCATCGATAAAGTCACGATCGTGCGAGATAAACAACAAAGTACCTTGATACTGTTTGAGCCAATTTTCTAGCCAAAGCATGGCATCGAGATCTAAATGGTTAGTCGGCTCATCGAGGAGTAATAGATCCGACGGACTCATTAAGGCTTGTGCCAAGTTTAGCCGAATTCGCCAACCGCCAGAAAACGCGCTCACTGGTGACGCAAGCTGATTTTGTGTAAATCCCAAACCGTGCAACAACTTGCTCGCTGTAACCGGCACCATATATGCCTGCATCATGTCTAGCTCAGCATGTATGCTTGCAATACGCGAGTCATCATTGGCTGCTTCAGCACTTTGCAACAACTGCTCGGCACGACGAAATTGCTGATGACCGTCCATCACGTACTCGAGTGCAGATCGTTCGCTGGCATTAACTTCTTGGGCCATATGCGACATCCGCGTGTTATTGGGCAGATTAAACTGGCCCGCGTCTGGCACCAATTCACCCAATAATAATTTAAAGAGGCTAGTTTTCCCCGCACCATTTGCGCCGATAATCGCCACACGCCGACCTGCGGTGATCAACGCATCAGCCTCCTCTAACAACAGCTCGGGGCCACGACGCAAACTTAAGGATTCAATTCGGAGCATGAGATAACCCAGTCAATACTAAAGCGCGAAAAGTTAACGGATATCCTTCAGGACATCAAACTTTGTTCAGCGTATGATAAAAAAATGACGTTAGATTCTCCAATTAATCCCTTTAACCTAGTATCCCCATTGGAACTTGATAATCCTTTTTGGGCTTTCTCTTTGCGTGTCTGGGCGAAACCCGCCCTGCAGGCGCGGCTGCTAACCCTTCAGCGAACAGATGACATTGATATTAATCTACTTCTATTCGCAATCTGGTGCGGTACGCAAGCGAAACAGTTGCCCGCTGATATGTCAGCCATTAAGCGCACTGCCACACAATGGCAGCAGCATATTAAACCGCTGAGATCTGTACGACTGGCGCTTGCTCAGAACCCATCTGCACAATCACTAAAAACGCTTGCTCAAAAAGCCGAAGTGCTCGCTGAACAATATGAACAGGCCGCATTATATGCACATGCCAGTGACTTAACAGCAAGCATGCTGGCGCTACCTGAGCTTCTTGCCGCAAACTTAAACCCGCTTCTGGGAACGCAAACGTCAAATGAACTCATGAAACTTTGCTTAAACGCCGACCTTTAACAAGTTTTTTCGAAATTAGGTCGCTTTGTTTGCGGATAACATAATAAGGGCATTGCCTTACGCTTAAATTTCATGACAATAGCCGCGTAATGGGGGCTTCAATTAACGCAATGCGAAATAGTTTACGACATGTATAAAGTAAAAGAGATGTTTTACAGTCTGCAGGGTGAAGGCGCTAGAAGCGGTCGCGCGGCCGTATTTTGTCGATTCAGCAAGTGTAATCTTTGGAATGGTCGCGAAGAAAGCCGTGCCACAGCGGTATGCGACTTTTGCGACACCAGCATTCTCGGTACCGACGGCCAAAATGGCGGTAGATTTGCCACGGCCGATGCCCTAGCTAGCGCAATTGATGCATTATGGCCAACCCAAGCAACGCCAGCATCAAGCAAGCCCTATGTCATTTTTACCGGTGGCGAGCCATTGCTTCAGCTAAATACCCAATTAATCAATGCCGTACATGCGTTAAATTACGAAGTTGCAGTTGAAACGAATGGCACATTACCTGCCCCATCAGGGGTTGATTGGGTTTGCATGAGCCCTAAAGCCGACGCCAAAATCGTACTCGACCGCTGCGATGAGTTGAAGCTCGTCTTCCCACAAGCTAAAGCGATGCCAGAACGCTTTGAAAGCTTTGCGGCTGACTATTTTTTTCTCTCTCCCATGGCCGATCCAATTATTGATTTTGGCCCTGATGATAAAAAAAATAGTAACACCGCAAAAGCATTGGCATATTGCTTAAAGCATCCACAATGGCGGCTTAGTCTGCAAACGCATAAATTATTAGGTATTGATTAGTCGAGGCTCTACACCATCTAAACATAAAATGGCACACGCGAACGTAAGGTTATCTCATCTGGGCTAATTCATGGCAAACCTGCCATTTAGGGCACTCCGTCAAATGGTCATTGACCATGCCAACCGCCTGCATAAAGGCATAGCAAATGGTCGGCCCAACAAACGTAAAACCCTGCTTTTTGAGCGCTTTTGACATAGCCTCTGACTCGACTGTAAACGCTGGCACCTGCTGCATAGAGGCGAAACTGTTCTGCTTTGCTTTCCCACCAACAAACCCCCATAAAAATTCTGCAAAATCGGTACCCTGTGCTTCTAACTGCAGATAACCGCGCGCATTGAGGATTATCGATTGTACTTTTGACCGATTACGGATAACGCCCGGATCGCTCAACAAACTGGCTATTTTTTGGTCGTCATAATACACAATCTTATTCGGATCAAAACCATCATAAGCGGCTTGATAAGTTGTCTGCTTGCGCAAAATAGTGAGCCAACTGAGGCCTGCCTGCTGGCCATCTAAACAAAGTTTTTCAAACAACTCACGACGGTTATAAATAGGTCGTCCCCATACATTATCGTGATAATCACGGTATAAGGAGTCGTTGCCGCACCACGGGCATGCTGCAATCGTATCTGGCATATAGGGCCTTCCCTTGTTATTGTCTCGACTCACGCACTTGCCAAAAAACGTATAAATAGATGCTACAAACATGAGCCATTTTTTTGCTTATATCAACCGACTTCGCTGGATCAAGCGATGGAGTTTAATGCGCAATGCCATCCCGGAAGATGTTGCCGTTCATTCATGGGAGGTTGCCACAATCGCGCACGCCTTAGCGCTGATACATAAACATTTCAATCCAGATAATCAGCACCTGGACCCAAATTGGTTAGCCACGGCGGGGCTTTATCATGATGCAACCGAAGTAATTACCGGTGATATGCCAACCCCAGTGAAATACCATAGCGAAGCGATGAAAGATGCCTATAAAGGCGTTGAGCGACAGGCTGAGAGCGAACTGCTGGCCCTACTACCCAAAGAAATGCAACAAGACTTCCGTAAAGTATTGTTTGAATCAGAACTCCCCGAGATCTACCAAAAGTTGCTGAAGGCGGCAGATCGAATTTCAGCGCTGATGAAGTGTCGCGCCGAGCTACGCGCAGGTAATCAAGAATTTGAACATGCTGCGCAACAAATTGAGCAACGTTTACGCGAAGAGCTCTTACCGGAAGTAGATTACTTTTTAGATGTATTTGCACCGGGCTATGACATGAGCCTCGATAATCTGCTCAAATAAACGCTTATCATCGTTGGAAAATTTAAACGCTTACCACTATAAGACAAATACTGTCGCTTTAATCGGTATTCTTACTCCTGTACTCAGCAACACCCTGCTGAAAACTAGTCACTCAGGAGAGTTCCCATGTTTCGAGTTAACGCATTCACACAGAAAGGCACAAAATTCCGCTTTCGCATTCAAGGTGAAGATATTCATGCTGTGCGCGCCACTTTAAAAACAATTTTTGAGGGCAAGGCGATGCGCTTAGTCTTAGTAGAACCAATTTGCTAACGCTTTTATCAACAGACTTAAACCATAATAGGTTAGTAATGGTTCAACATCGCCATTAGCGCCTGACGCAGGTCATCTCGAACCTGCTCAGGTGCGATGACTTTCGCTTGGCCACCCAGTGCCAACAGCCAATTTTTTAATTGAATCGTCCGCCTAACCTGAGCGCGCAATACCCAAGTATTCTCGTTCACTTGCTTTAAACTCTGCTCGTCACTAATCGGACTACCGAGCAGGTCTTCAACTAAATTAGAGCCGGCTGAGGCATAAACTTCAAGCTCAAGCTGATAATAGCTTTCATCATCAAAATCTAGCAATAAATCCATGTTGCCAGTTTCCAAATACCGACGCATGACAAACGTCTCTGGCACCTGATTGGAAAAGTTACTGATCCTAATATCGTCTATTTTGTGCATCAAGAAACTACGAAGAGACTGGTTGCCAGCTCGCTGGTCTTCATCCTTTTGTGCCACTAAATAAATTTTGGGCAGCATGATTGCAACGCCATAGGGATGCAAATCATAGTCTTGCTGGCCCTTGGCCGAGCGGTAACTGATCGTAATACGCTTACCCTGCAAAATAGCCTGATAAACGCGATCCAACGCCTGCATATCAAACTCAGGTGCTTGTAAACTCTGGCCACGCTGATAAAACTCAACAGAATCACTGAGACGCTTGTAATGTTTTTTCTCTAACTTTGATGACTGCTGCTCGAGCTTGGTATCCGCTCCCTTAAATAATTGCGCCAGTTCTTTTTGTGTCGCGGCAGGCAGAACTTGTTTAAGGTGTTTCTGAGTAATCGATAGGGCAAGCGCCATGAACGCTGGCATTTTTTCAAAGTCGTAATTAAGGCTTTGGTAGGGGTCTAGCGACCAAAGCAGTGTTTTACGATCACCGCGCTCAGTGGCAAGACCAAAGTCATTAAAGTGCGTGCCATCGTCATCTGCTTCGCCAAGTAAAAAGCTTAAGTCCCGCTGAATCAATCGACAGATACTTTTTTCGTCGCGACCCTCTTCAGAGATGTAACCCGCATTCGTTAGATGTTGAATAATGCTATTAATGCCTACCGGACCGGCGCGATTTTCTTGTCGCTGGCGCAAGTAATTCAAAATTTCTAGACGACGTAGGAAAATTTGCATACGCGACGCGACCTATGAATCTGCTTCGCGCGCGCTTCCCTCAGACGCGCGTTTAGCGGCAATCATAGCCCGAAAAACTTCCATTTCGGACTCCATCATTGCAGGTGTTTCGAGGGTGATTTGGCCTAATTTTCCAGATCGAAGATCTTGCAGCAAGATCGTAGACGCTTGATGAATATCAACAAAGCCTCCAGAACGTAAACAACCACGTTTTGCCCCGATGGCCTCTAATAGCGTTAATGGTTCATCGGGTAATACTTCAAGTTTATAGCGTGCTCGTAATGACGCTGGGTATAAATCACGTAACGCCATGGCGGCAAATAGAGCGACGTCATCATATTCTATTGCTGTATCTTTAATCGCCCCAGTCACGGCGAGGCGATAACCGCAGCTCGCGGGCTCAAGTTTTGGCCATAGCATGCCCGGTGTATCGGACAGACTAATACCGCTATCGAGTTTAATTTTTTGTTGTCGCTTGGTCACCGCAGGCTCGTTACCAACCTTGGCAATCGCACGGCCAGCGATACCATTAATAAGCGTTGATTTGCCAACATTAGGAATGCCCATAATCATGGCATTAATGTCTTTGTCACTACCCAGTTTCTCTGGCACCAACTTACGGCATAGGCTGCTAATAGTTTTCGCGCGACTATCTTGATGAGCCGATAGCGCCAGTGTTTTTATGTGTTCATCTTTTTCAAAATACGCTTGCCATGCTTGGGTTATTTTTGGATCCGCCAAGTCGGATTTATTTAGAATTTTGATGCTCGGCTTTGACGCTTTGAATTGATTCACTAAGGGGTTCGCGCTGCTGAACGGAATACGCGCGTCCAACACTTCGATCACGATATCCATCTTATCAATAACTTTGCTAATCTCTTTACGGGCCTTGTGCATATGACCCGGAAACCAGTTAATCGCCATAATTAATCATAGACCGGTTGTTTAAGTATGTAGGCGGTTGTGCAAATTCCGCAGGTGGCCAACAGCACAGCGACCCAAATCTTGCCAATTAATGCGGAAGAAAGCAGCATACTTGCCCACATAAGTAACAAAATACGGCGGCGCAGGGCCCGTTCAAAACCGCGACCGCTTTGCCAAGCATTAACGATTGGCCCGAGGCGCTTATGCGTTATTAACCATTGATGAAAGCGCTCTGAGGAGCGCGCAAAAAGCCAAGCGGCAATAATAAGAAACACCGCGCCGGGCATCATGGGTACGAATAAGCCAATCACCCCCAACAAGACACAAAGACAGCCACCCACAATCATCAGCAAGCGAAGCCATTGTTTATCGGTCTTTAATTCCATAGGTCTTAGGGCTCTATTAAAACGGTCTCACCAATGGCTAAGGTGACAAACTCGCCAGGCTTTGTCAGCCCCTCTTTTTCAAAGGCTCTCACGCGTTGCTCCGGTTCAAACATCGGTTCGGCAGATAATTCAAACGTGCCCCAATGCATACCGATACTCTTTTTCGCGCCAATATCCTTGTGCACCAGCAAGGCATCATCCGGGTCAACATGCTGCATTTTCATAAACCACCGCGGCGCATAAGCCCCGATCGGAATCAAACCCAAATCAATCGTTGGCCAGCGCTCACCCACTTCTTTGAACTGGATGTCATTGTACCCTGTATCACCACCGAACCAGAGCTCAAAATCAGCAATTCGGATATACCACGCAGCCCAGAGGGTTTCGTAACGATCAAATAAACCCCGTGCTGACCAATGCTGCGAGGGCGTTGCCACAAACTCAACGTCGCCAACTTCTATCCTGTCCCACCAATCAAAAGCTTGAACTTGGGCTAACTCAACGTCTTGATCTGCAAACCACTCGTCAACTTTTAAAGGGACCAAGTAGCGGGGTTCGTTACCAAGAGTATTAATTGAGTCTTTATCTAGATGGTCGTAATGGTTATGCGAGATCACGACAAAATCAATTTTTGGTAAATGCTCAAACCCGATAGGTTTCGGGACGAGCCGTTTTGGGCCGGCGAAAGATATTGGTGAGGCACGATTGGTCAACATCGGATCCGTTAGGATATTTACTCCTTTATACTGGATCAAAAATGTGGAATGTCCCAACCACGTGACTTGCGGTTTTTCAGGTGGCATTAATAAGGTCTGATAATCAACGTCCGCAACCTGCATACGAGAGGCCTCAGACTCATGATCGGCAAATACTTCGTCGCTGAAATACTTGGCCTTAACGAAGCCAATGGGGCCTTTATCAATTTGCTCAATATACAAATTACGAAAGCCATTTTCGGTATGATGTGCAGGGCGTTCCTCTGCGACGCTGGCGCAGCCTGTAAGTCCCACTAAACAACACAACAAACCTTTCGATACACGATGCATGGCTATCCTTCTTATATTGGTAATATAGCAGTGTACAAAGCCTAAGAATAAAAAGCAGTAACTTGAGTACCAACATGTGGTCAATCTACAATATACCGCTTTACGAGGAGTCCACTGATGCATATCACTAAAGATTGCGTTGCCACCTTTCACTATCGCTTAAGCCACAACGATCAGGAGTTGGAAAGTTCGTACGATGACGAGCCGATGGCCTACCTGCATGGTCATGGCAATATTATATCAGGCCTTGAAAAAGCGCTCGAAGGCAGAGCGGAAGGGGAGGCACTGAGTGTTACGCTCGAGGCTAAAGATGCATATGGCGAGCGCCAAACTGAAGCGCTGCAGCGCGTACCGATTAAACATTTAGCCGGCAATAAAAAGCAAAATACTAAGCTGCGCGCAGGCCAAGTGGTTTCTATTAATACCGAACAAGGTGCCCGCCAAGTAGTTGTTATTAAGGCTGGCAAATTCAATGTCGATGTCGATACGAACCACCCGCTAGCGGGAAAAACCCTTACCTTTGAAATTGAGATAAAAGATGTTCGTGACGCGAGTGCTGAAGAAATTTCGCATGGCCATGCGCATGGCTTGGGCGGTCACCAGCATTAACAAGTGCTAATGTTGCATCGGTAGCCCTGCCTCATAAAAAAAAGTAAGGTATTTCAATACGGTTACGTCAAGCACTGTCGGAACCCACCTCATTACAGTATCCACGGAACAGATCATGAATAAGTCCTTACTCGCAGCGCCTTTGTTCGCTCTATCACTCATTGCTAATCAAAGCGTCGTGGCAGAAGAAAGCAAAAACTTGAGCCTAAAAACAGAAGAAGAAAAAGTTAGTTACTCTTTTGGTGTTGTTTTCGGTAAACGAATGCTAAACGACCTACCTGAGCTGGAGATGGAAAAATTCGTGCAAGGTATGAACGATTCCTTCAACGGTAAGCCACAGGCCTTGAGTGACGATGAAGTCTCTAGCATTTTGACTGAGTACCAACGTTCACTTCAACAAAAACAAGTGGAAGCGGTCCAAAAACTAGGTGACGAAAATAAGAAAGTAGGGGAAGCCTTTCTTAAAGCAAACCAATCTAAAGAGGGGGTCATTACGCTTGAAAGTGGCTTGCAATACAAGATTCTAAGTGCCGGTAAAGGTCCACAACCTGGCGCTAGTGATACGGTGAAAGTTCACTACACAGGCTCTCTCATCAATGGTGAGGTGTTCGACAGCTCGGTAGACCGTGGCGAACCTGTCAGTTTTCCCGTAAATGGCGTTATTGCTGGTTGGACTGAAGCCTTACAACTTATGCAAACGGGGGCAAAATGGCAGCTCTACATTCCAGCGGATCTGGCATATGGTGCAAACGGTAACCGTTCAATTGGTCCAAACGAAACATTATTGTTTGATGTCGAGCTGCTCGAAGTCGCTAAATAGGCTAGATTTATGACGCTGAGCATGTATCTGCTCAGAACAAAAAAGGGCGCTCATAGCGCCCTTTTTAATGGGATCCTGTGTTAATGAAACAGCCTATTTTTGTGAAATCACAAAGTCGTCCCCATCCAAGCGCAGATAGAAGCACGAATGCCTTAAGGTGTGACATGCAGCGCCTTCTTGAGAGATTTTTGCCAGGATGACATCACCATCGCAGTCGGTTCTGAGCTCATGCAAAGTTTGCCAATGCCCCGACGTTTCACCTTTACGCCATAAACTTTTTCGAGAACGCGACCAGTAACACATACGCCCCGTTGCGATAGTTTCATGCAAGGCATCTTGATTCATCCATGCGAACATTAGAATATCACCATTTTCCGCATCTTGTGCGACGACCGGAATGAGACCCTGATGATCAAATGTAAGCTCACCCAATACTTTAGCCGCCGCAAAGCGCGTACCGTCTTCACTTGATTCAATTTGTTTAAACCAACTCTTCATAAATTTCCTTAACACTGCCATGCATGGGCCAGCTTTATAAACCATAAATGTTACTTTATAACAATTATGGAGGCAACGCCTGCCAACGCTCAAGCGAGACAACATCGAAAGAAAAAGCATATTGCGAAAATAAAAATCGCATTTTTTATGCACCCAATCCAGCGTACCAATTGTTAAATTGGGATGTGCATCTCATGCACCTGCATATCGAAGCAAGCAAATGAAACACCGTTAAACTAATCCAGCACAGTAGTTAATACGTTAAAGTTGGAAGGTATCAGGCAGTTGATCACAATTCTTCGCAAACGAGCGTTTGAATCAATGTGATTAAACGTTGATCAGCTTGACTGTTCGGGATAAACCGATAACACTTAAGTTGCGAGTTTAAAAAACAAACAACAAGAATAATGACAAACCAGTTTTGGAGACATAAATGAGCGTACTGCATACTTTAGGTATCTTAACTCACCCTGACAAAGAGTGGGAATCGATACGAGCTGAAGACGAATCCACTACGAAGCTCTACCTGACACACGTCATCTTATTAGCCATTATTCCTGCTGCAGCCGCTTTCTATGGAACGACTCAGGTAGGTTGGCAGATCGGTGATGGGGATTTCATTAAGCTCACACAGTCTAGTGCGTTGCAGCTTTGCATTCTATTTTACGCGGCGATGTTGAGCGGCATTTATATTCTCGGTAAGTTCATTGATTATTTTGCTGCAACCTACGGCGTTGCAGAGACAGAACATAAAGGCATTGCCTTAGCAGCTTATACGGCAACCCCGCTATTTTTGGTCGGTGCTATCGCTATATACCCGGTCCTATGGGTGAATATGTTGGCCGGTGTAGTCGCTGTTTGTTGGTCGGTCTACCTTTTATACGAGGGTTTGCCCATCTTAATGAAGATTCCAGAAGACCGTGGCTTTATGTTTGCGACGTCGGTGCTCACTGTGGGTTTAACGATGTTAGTCGGATTGTTCGCGATTAGCGTTATTGTATGGAGTGTAGGAATCGGACCCGAATACACCCATTAGGCTTGCAACGCAATCATTGGAAATTAAACGAGAAAAGCCCACCACAGAACACTAAAGGGCTTTTCTGTCCGCGAGTATCACTTCTTTTAGTTCCCTCACTTCGGCCTGCAAACTTGCAAGCGTTGGTTCGTTACGCGCTTCGGCTTTCTGCGCTCTATGTTTTGCATTTTCTTCTTCCATAACATTGACCACGATACCGATCACCATGTTTAAAAACGCAAATGCCGTAAAAAATATAAAGCTAAGATAAAATATCCAGCTCCATGAATACACTTCCATTGTTTCGTACTGAACGTCTGTCCAATCTTCAAAGGTCATAACTCGAAACAAAGTAAGCATTGAAATGGCAATGTTACCCCACAACACATCATTAATGGGGCCAAATAGGTGACTACCAATTGCGGCGTAAATATAAAAAATAATAAACATCAAAAGCATCACATAGCCTAGCTGAGGCAATGCTTTGATAAGGGATGAAATCAATAAACGCAACTCTGGAATAACGGAGACCATTCTCAGCACCCGAAAGACACGCACCAGCCGCGCTAGTAGAGCCATCTCAGATTCAGAGATTGGAATTAAACTAATGGCGACAACTAAGGTATCAAAAATATTCCAGCCATTTTTAAAAAAATCTTTTTTTGCCGGCTCGGCAATGAAACGAATAGTAATCTCAACTAAGAAAAACAGCGTAATAAAAATGTCTAGCGCGTGTGTATAAGTAAAAGCCCATTCCGGTAAGGGGTATGTTTTGACGCCAATCTCTAACGCCGAAACAATAATGATGGCAATCACAAAAAATTCGAAGAGACGATTGCTTTTTAAACGAAAAAAAGCGTCTTGAAGTGCATGATAATTCATTGTGCGAGACCCGAATTAATGTAAATTCGGCGCAAAGATACACTAGATGTTAAGAAAGAAAAACTACGATTGCTGAAAAGCGATAGGGTGGGAGGGGCGAATTGGGTAGGGGGATCCGTTCCCTACCCGTGTTCATCCATGTTCATCCGTGAACTCATCCCTAAGCGAACCTTTCCTTGAATATCCATGTAACAAGTCCCTTTGTCTTCGCTATCCCTATGCACTAAGGATAGATAGAATTACGAAGGAAAAAAATAAGACATAACCCAAGTTTTTGTGCGATATCTCTTACAAATCGCTAATCAATTAGACCAAACTGTACCTGCTTACGATTCCAATCTACGCCTTTGATGCTGACGTTAACTTGATCTTCTAATTTAAAGGTACCTGCTGGGCCAGATAGAATCATTAATTCCATGTTGTAGCTATATTTACCCTCCAGTTCACGAGCGTTAAGCGCTCCCTCTACACCATTCTCATTTAAACGAAGTTGCAAGCCACCAGCAAAGGTACGCATTACCGTAGCGGTATAATTATTTTTAGATTTCTCTAGGAACTCACACTTTAACCACTGCTCAATCTCAAATGCAGCCGTACGCGCGTCTTGCTGACGCTCTTCTAACTTTAGTCGTTGGCTCTTAGTAATCGACTCTGACGGCTGCCCTCTTAAAAATGCACTCACTTGTTTATGAACTAAATAATCGTTCGCTTTTCGAAGTGGAGATGTAAATGTTGTGTAAGCATCTAAGCCCATTGCCATATGTGGTTTTGCTTGCGAGGCAAACTCACTGCGTGAAAATTGCCGCGTTAAAATATTGGCCAGCTCTTGATTCTCTGTATTACCTTTACTCGCTTTCATTATCGCGACAAAGTCTTCCAGTTTGTTCACGTCTTTGTCCGCCAAATCTGGTGCAAGCGATTCGATCACTTTCTGAATTTGTGGTTGGCGATCAACTCTTAAACCGGCATGTGTAACGAAAATACTTTCACAATCACTATTATTAGTGAGCTGCTCTGACAAAAGCCTCGCTACATTTCGATTTGCCGCGACCATACACTCTTCAACTAGGGCATTCGCCAGCGTCTGTGTTCTTAACTTAATCGCTTGTACTTTTCGTTGATCATTTAATTCTAAATAGAACTCCTGCTTGGTTTCATGTACTAAAGCATTCGCTGTACGCGCTGTTTTAAGTGCTACTGCGCAGGCCTTTAGATTCTCAACCAACGATTGTAATACGGCGTCATCATATGCAGTTGCGAGCAGCGCATCAGATACCGAGGCATAGCTTAATTTATGCGAGATTCTGACGTGCGCCAACGTTATCGTTGCATCGCCGAGGTTGCCCTCCGCATCAACAGGCATTTTTAAAACGATGGCTAAACGTTGTTTGTCAGCCACCAATGACGCCAAATCGCTCGATAGCTGTTTCGGCAACATCGGCACTTGTTGTCCAGGCGTGTAAACGGAGGTAGCACGTTCTAGCGCTTCACTTTCTAGTGCTGGGCTCTCACTGAGAAGCGCGCTTGGATCAGATATCGCAACAAATAAGTACCAACCAGACGTCTTCGATTCAACATAAATTGCATCGTCCATATCTTGAGTTGACTCACCGTCAATTGTCACAAACGGCAATGCGCTGAGATCTTCTCTAGATTCGGCTAATTTAGCGATACTCGCTTGATTCAGAAGGGCCAACTCGCTCTGTGCCGCCTGACTCCAGCTATCTGCCACATCATATTTAGCTAAGCTATATTTCCACTCAATACCAACATCTTCTCCCCTGCCCAGTTTTTCTAACACGACAGCTTGACCTTTGCCCGATTTGAATGGGTGCTGAATCAATTTACCCTTTACCAAGTCACCCGCCTGATTTTTACCACGCTTCGGTGGCGGTACAAATATCCAACGCGGACTACCCGGAATATCCGCTTCAATAAAATGGGCTTTGCCTTTTACGGTATAGCGGCCAAAAAAGAATTTATTTGCCGACTCAATCAAGCGCTCTAGTTTGGCAAACGTTTTGTTTTTATCATCCTTTACGACCTCGACCTCAACACGATCACCGGGTAGCACACGGCTCATCTCGTCAGGGGGCAAAAAAACGTCTCGACCCTCGTCTAAGGTAACAAACCCAAACTTTTGTCCGGTACCCTTTACCTTGCCTTTATGCAAGTTACGGCTCGCTTTTATGTCGGTTTTAAGCTGTTTTAGCTGATTCAGTGCATCTAGTTTTAACATAGAGTTCTCATAAAGGCCTTAGCTGTTTGCATTCTCTTAAGCGAGCTAAGTCTAGTTTTTAGTCATATTTAAAAGGGATAGAAATTCGTTTCGCGTTGCCTGAGATTCAGGGAAAGAGCCCAACATAACAGACGTATTCATTACTGAATTTTGCTTCTCAACACCACGCATCATCATGCACATATGTTGAGATTCAATGACAACTGCGACCCCTTTCGCACCCGTTACTTGTAATACCGCTTCAGTAATTTGCTTCATTAAACTCTCTTGAATTTGCAAGCGTCGGGCAAACATATCGACTATACGCGCTAACTTCGATAGCCCCAATACTTTGCCATCAGGCAAATAAGCGATACAGCACTTACCAATAAAGGGCAATAAATGGTGCTCACATAAGGAATATAATTCGATGTCTTTCACCAGGACCGTGTAATCACTATCTGACTCAAAAATTGCACCGTTTACAACCGTTTTAAGGTCTTGCTTGTAACCCTGTGTTAAAAATTCCATCGCCTTAGAGGCATGCTTAGGCGTATCCAGTAAACCCTTTCGTTCTATAGTCTTACCAAGCGCTTTTAGAATCGCTTCGTAGTGGTCAGCAATCGTATCAACCTTAGTCGCCGTCTGTTGATCTTCTTGAGGCGGCACAATCTAGCACGACTTGCTTGATAGGAAAATTATTTTCCTATCAATGAAAATGTTTATGCATGCCACAGAACCGGTTTTATGTTTTCTTTTCCTTAACTTCGTCTAATAAACAGACACCATTACTGTCCGTAATTAGATGGCGGCTTTTAATTTCTAATAGCTGCTAACGTACTCTCGCTTACTGAGAAACTAAACAAACGCAACCGCGAGTTTTTCAAGGCTGATAATGTCAGGAATAACAGCCTCCTCACCGTCTAAACGCACCGCCCTCAAATCAACCTGACCGGCTTTATGATCATTATTTTCAACTAACTCCGCCGATACTTTTACAAGCCGAGGAATCCCCTGTGTCAGTAAGGCAAAAAACGGCAATTTCTTATGATTCTTACCAATTGTATTAATTACTGCAATCCTCTCCGAGCCGTTCTTCCCCGGTCGCGCCTGGCCGTTGGCTAACTCATAGCTTAGTAAGGGCAGCTGAATACCACGCCAGGTAACTTTACCAAGGTAATATTCTGGCATGTCGCTCTCACATTCAGGCTGAATATACTCAACAACTTCTGCAACGCTCACGTTCGGTAGCAAAAGTTTGTAGCCCTCTACTGGCAAATATAAACTCGCAATGAGTTCCGATTCTGCCATGTTTGTCCCCTTAATTAGTGATTTCTGGCAAACCTTTTTCAATTTGCTGAAAGCGTTGCGTAAGCGCTTGTGCTAAGTTTTCAGGTGTCGCAACAAGCTGACAAATATTTCTTTCGATTACGGCCACTGGCATTGCATCACTAACGCAACAGTCAGGGGATTGCGCCCAAACTTGGCAACCATTCTCTGCCATACGTTGTGCCTGTCTACTTCCATCCTCGCCCATACCACTAAAAAATATAACATTTAATCGCGCGCCATACTCTCGAAATGCTAGATCAAGCAAGTGGCTAATACTTGGCTGATAACGTCCGTTCCAGTCGAGCCCTGTTGGGAAAATACCTAATCCACAAAACTCAACTTTTGTTTCGACGGGTATCGCATAAATCTGACCACGTCGCAATGGCGTTAAACCGTCTACCATTTGTATACCGAGTTTCGCATCCCTCGCAATGACACTCATCAAAGCGTTTGACCCAGCCTTATCCAAATGCTGTGCGTAAAGCAGACTGCAAGCAAGTTGCTCTGGCAAAGCATCTAAAAATTTCTTTAATGCTTCAGGCCCCCCTAATGAGGCAGCCAACACCCAGACCTCTGTTTCGTCTTCATCATCAAGCAGACGCGCTACGTGCCGTGCTTCACGAGCTTGCGCAATAGAAACTAACAGGCGTTTGTCGGCCCGTGCCTGACTTTGTGGTGTTTTAGCTTCTGTAAAAGACGCTAACTCTCCTAATATCAACAGACCGTCTTGCTCTTCAATGCAGCCAAGAATACGTTCGTCATCTGTCTCAACCAACCAACAATCAACGCAATCAATACAGGTTTGCTGTGCCCACTGCGCGGGCGCGCAACTGACAACAACTTCAATGCCCAAACGCTGCGCAAAACCATTAAGTTGCCGTCTATGCAGGGCCACATCTGATACTACTCCGAGTGATAAAGCCACCGTTCCTTTTTTATGTTGAACCATAGCTAAGAATCGGCGACTAGCGCCTTTTCACCGCTTACTTGCTCAATCGTTGCAAGTAATTCTTGCTCCTGAAATGGTTTACCCAGGTATTCATTGACGCCGATTGAAAAAGCCCGCTCACGATGTTTCTGTCCGGTGCGTGAGGTGATCATAATAATCGGTACATCTTTTAGTCGTGGGTCATGTCGCACCAGGGTTGCGACTTCAAAGCCATCCATTCGAGGCATCTCGATATCTAGTAGCATAACATCAGGTTCACAATCTTGAAGTTGCGCAATGGCATCTACACCGTCTTTCGCGGTCACCACATCCATACCGTTGCGTTCAAGTAAACGCGTGGTTACTTTTCTAACCGTTACCGAGTCGTCAACCACCATAACCAAAGGCGTTTCGCTACTCATATCACGCTCATCTTGCATTTCAACTTGATTCAGAATACCCGCATTTTCGTCGCGAATAAGCGCTGGTAAATCAAGAATAACCACAACGCTCCCATCACCAAGAATCGTCCCGCCTGACACTCCATGCACAGCACTAAATTGTGGCCCTAAACTTTTTACAACAATCTCTCGGCTACCCAGCAAATGGTCAACCTGTAAGGCCATCGGTTGATCTGCACCGCGCACTAAAATCACCGGCAAAGGTAATGGCTGCCCTGTTAATTTTGGTTGATGCGAGCTATGAAGCAATTTACCTAAATATTGCAAGTTATATTGACGACCCGCATATTCATAAAGCGGTGCATCAGGCTTGTAATACTCCTCTAATTCATAAGGACTTATGCGCACAATACCTTCAATGGTATTCAGTGGAATCGCATAAAAATCCTCGCCTGTACTCACCATCAGCGCACGGTTAACGGATACCGTAAACGGCAAACGGACCGTGAATTCAGTTCCCTGACCTACGTTGGAATCAATACCAATCACACCACCCATTTGTTTAATCTCACTCGCCACTACATCGAGCCCAACACCGCGCCCCGATATTTGAGTGACTTTCGCCGCTGTGCTGAATCCTGGCTGAAGAATACATTGTAAAATTTCATTTTGGCTTGGTTCCGACCCTATAGCCAACAAGCCCTGTTTAAAGGCTTTTTCTAAAATCCTTTTTGAATCGATGCCGCTACCGTCGTCTTTCATACGAAGGACAATGTCACCCCCTTCACGACTCAATGATAACTCGATGCGCCCGACTTCAGCTTTACCCGCTTTTTTACGCTGCCCCGCGCTCTCAATACCATGGTCTAAGGCATTACGAAGCATGTGCTCAACGGGCGCAATTAGGCGTTCAAGGATCGACCGATCCATCTCTCCTTCCGCATTGGTCACGTCAAAATCAACCTGCTTATCTAACTCACTACTTATTTGACGCACAATTCTGCGTAAGCGCGGCACGATTGATGAAAACGGAATCATCCGTGTTTTCATCAATCCTTCTTGTAAGGTCGAGTTAATTCGCGATTGTTGAAGCAACAATGTCTCAGCGTCACGTGCTCGATTAGAAAGCGTATCACGCAGTTCAAGTAGATCCGTCGTACTTTCAGTCAATGCGCGCGAGAGCTGCTGAATAGAGGAGTACCGATCCATTTCTAGAGGATCAAATTCTTCATATTCTGATACTGAAAAACCTTCTTGTTCAGCTCGATAAATGACTTGCGCTTCCGTTTCCATTTCCATTCGGCGCAACTGCTCTCGCAAACGCTCAATGGTCGATGTCATTTCCTCAAGAGTGAAACCAAAGTCACTAATTTGCTGCTCTAAGCGGCCACGCGAGATACTCGTCTCACCTGCTAGATTGACCAAAGAATCTAATAAGCCCGCGGAAACGCGAATAGACTCTTGTGAAGAGACCACTGCTTTGTTTTGCGGTTTCCGCTTCGCCGATGGCTTTTTTACGTTCGTTTCAACCGCCCTAGCCTTGGTTTCCTCGTTACTTGACGCGGATTCGCTTGCTGCGCGAACAATTTTCTCTACTACAGATAGCTCAGAGGGTTGCGCCTGTGCTTGAATTTTTTCGACTGGCTGTCCCGTCTTTGTCGTTGCGGTGCGCTGGGTTTGATGATCTGCCGACGGCTCAGTAACTTGTTCCGACGAGGTGTGACTTTCAAGCGATTTCAATTGCTCGACCAGTTTTACAAGTTGGTCCTGCGCTGCCACTACTTCAGTTTTTAACCCGTCAGTAAAGGCTTCCGAATCGTTTTGCGCTTTGATCAATCGCGTTTCTAAATCATGACTTACATCCGCTAGTGCATCCATACTCACGAGGCGAGCACCCCCTTTTAAGGTATGCAGTATTCGCTGTAATTCACCGTTAAATTGTTGGTTTGTTGGATCACTTGCCCACAAAGAGATATTCTCTTCCATCGCCTCACTGAGCTCTGCCGCTTCCTCGGTAAACATCTGCAAAACTTCAGCGTCGGCATCGTCAGAAAGTTGGCTCTCGAGCGCTACTCTCGGCGAATCAGTAGACATGTCGCTGGGCGCTATCTCAGATAGAATTGGATCCTCGGTTTTCTCCTCATGATAAGAAACCTCACGGAACGCACGAATTAATTCCGATTCTCGCGACAAGCCTGAACCTTCATGAACATGGTCCAACATGCTCAACAACTTGGCATGCGCTTGCGCAACTAAGCCTTGCAGTACTGATCCGTTGTGAGGACCGTGGACAAGGTAATCACCTAACGCACTCTCCGCTGCCTCAGCAATATCGGCCACGCTATCCAAATCAGCTAACCTTGCACCGCCTTTTAAGGTGTGAAATTCTCGCTGCAATTCAACAACACCATAACGAGATTTTCCGTCATCACGCCATATATCTAACGCATCATTAATAGCGAATAAAATGTCGCGACTTTCATCTAAAAAGAGCGTTAATAGCTCGCCCTCTAGGGCATGTTCTGGCAACACCTTGACGCTGTCTTGAGTCGCTTCGTCAGACGGAGTCGTTTTTGATGTTTGCGATGAGATCGCAAACGTATTCCCCGCAATACTCGCTTGAACCGCGGCGAGTAGATCGGGCAATGCGGCGGGATTAAAACCCTGCGCGACCTGATCTACCATCTGTGCTAACGCATCATGACACTGTAAGCACAACGAAATAACGAGTGGTGCAACCACATTTTTTGCGTCTACGCTTTTTTCAAAAAGTGTTTCTAGTTCATGCGATAAATCGCCAATTGCATTCAGCTCGGCCATGCGAGCGCCACCTTTCAGAGTATGCAAATCTCGCTGTAATTCACCGAGTACTTCAAAGTCATCGCTCTGTTCTTCCCACTTGTGTAAAAGTTCTGCTGAATGCTGAATAAGGTCTTGCGCTTCTTCAAGGAAGATTTCAATGAGTTCTGTGTCTAGCTCCTCTGAGAGCGGCTCTAATTGAGGCTCAACTTCTGACGTTGAGGTTGGCGCGGATGACTCAGGAATAACAGATAGTTCGTCACTACGCTCAACTTCAATCGGACGCTGGGTAGCCAGTAATGGCTCAATCGTAATCAATGCTTCTCGCAACGACTCGTCGAGCTCTGCACTCAAACCCGCTGCCGTTTGATCCATCATGTCAATCAAAGCATCGTGACCATGCTTAATTAATTGAATAGCCTCCATGCTGGGGGCCGCCGATACATCTTCAATGGCACGATAGGCGGACGCGAGCGCCTCGCAGAGTTCAACAATGGGTGTTAGCGCGGCAACCCGGGCCCCTCGACCCAGCACCGCGACCTCATTTACCAGACGACCAAATGCATCATCGGAAATATTAGTGTTGAGCCAGTCATCAATAATGCTTTCTGCATCAAAGAGAATATCGCTCCCTTCCAATAAGAACATACTCACGAGTTGCGGATCGGGTCCAGCGTCACCGGCTTTTTCTGCCCGCGCTTGGAACTGTTGCAGCATACGATCATGGTATGCTGCAATCGTCGCGACACATGCCGTTGAGCCAGAAATTTCTTGCTGTGGCGCGCTCCGCAATTGAGCAATCGCTTGCTTAATCAGCCCCATCGCCTCTATCAAGATCATCGCAAAAGGCTGGTCTACTTCACACTGATGGGCACGCGTCTCTTTTACTAAGCGTTCAAGCGGTATGGCAATTTCAGCAATCGGTACAATATTGGCTGTGTTCGCACTCCCCTTGAGAGTGTGAAGAGCGCGAGACAGCGTATCGTCCACGGCTATGCTTTCCGTCTCGATCACTGTTTGCGCAAAGTGCTCGATAGTCTGTACATGGCCGAGCACTTCACTTTCAAAAATATCAAGCAGGGCATGATCAAATGCCACCTCCTGCTCTGTGTCTTTTTCTGAGGGAGTTGACAAAGACGGTGTTATTTGTTCAGACTCTAGCGCGTTTACATGCTGCCCATCGGGTGCTAACTCAGAAGAAACCAGCGGCTGCTCGCCATTTAAAATCAACTCAGCCTGTTGCTCAATTTGACCCCGATCAAAATCTGGTTCGACACGCTGCTGAAAGCATTCTATTAGGTAAGGTATCTTGTTTGATACCTGCATCAGCAAATTTGCGATGCTTTCGTTCATGATAATCGAATCATCGATGACCCGATTCAGTAGGCTCTCAATCGCCCAAGCCGTCTCACCAATGACTTCGGCCTCAACCATACGCCCACTTCCCTTTAAAGTGTGGAAGGCACGTCTTAACTCAGTCAGTGCTTGTTCATTTTCAAAATCATCAAGCAAACTGGGTAAGTACGTATTGATGGTTTCACTTACTTCCTCTGCTTCTTCGACAAAGATTTCCAGAATTTCTTCATCGATTAGATCATCGTTAGCAACCGCTTCACTTGCTGGCGCAAGCATGCTTTTATTCGCTGTATCCGACGTTGTTTTCTGATCGTTTTCTGCGGTAATGACGTCCGAGCCTAAATCTTTATCTAAAGCAAAAATTAACGCCTCAAGCGCGCTTCTGTGCTCACTTGCCTCATTACGTGAGAAGGCTTGAAGCATTTCTGGTAGAGCGCCATAAACGACCCGTGCTACCTCTAACTCGTCAGCACTAATTTCTCTCCCTGCGTCCAACGCTTTATTTAGTCGATCTTCCATCAACCAGGCGATACTAGCGATATCTGACGCTGCGACGAGCCGCCCACTGCCTTTTAGCGTATGGAAGGCGCGGCGCAGATCACTTGCCGAATGTTTATTTTCAGGTACCTCTTGCAGGGCGTTGATCGCAGCACCAATTTCGTCGCGCACCTCATTTGCTTCTTCTATGAAAATGGATAAAATTTCGTCGTCTAAGAGTCCTTCATCGGTACTTTTTATGTGGGTTTCTGGCGCTTCAATCGCCGCTTCGACCGTATGATGTTCTGATAAGACAGGGCGCCCCCCCGCGTTATCTAAACAACCCAGTTTTTCTAAGCTTTCGCGTGCAATCGCTAAAATTCTTTCATTATCACTGGCACCTTCCGCAACGCGATCAAGGTAATATTCAAGACTACTTATCGTGTCAGCTAAACGATCAAGCTGTGCCCAATCCGGTACTTTTTTTCCAGCTAACAGACGTTCTTTAACGAAGGCGCTGCAAGCATTCAAAAGCGCTGCCGCCTCCGTCAACGGAATCATTTGTAAACCACCGCGAATACTATCCAAAATATTCGGTACCTCATCGATATGGCTGTGATCCCAATTCGACGTAATAAAACTGACAATGCTATTTTTTGCACGCTCAAGTGCTAACTTTGATTCACTGATCAGCGCGCCATGAGCAGCTTGGATTTGCTCCGCCGGTAAGCCTTGATCTGCAATGGTGGCCGTACCATCCTCATGTAAATAAGCTAATTGTCCCTCTACTAACAGGATGATATCGGCAGCATTCATCAACTGCTGTTCGCTAAGACCATCCGTTTTTGCAGCGACGATATCACTGATTAAATCAAGAATCCCTTTTCGTGCTGAACCGAGCCCCAGCACCGCGAGTGTGTTGGCAATTTGCTGTAAGTTTGGCTCGATACTTTGCAAAGCATCGTCCGTAGCGCTCTCATCACGACCGTATATATCAATCTGATCTTTAACTTGATTGAGCTCTTCGACCAAGACTTGTGCGATCGAGCTTAATGTCGCTTTGTCGGGCCCCATCATCTTTGCACGCTCGGCATCGAGCGTCCGCGTATCGGGCAATGAATCAGCTAATTTAAAAGCCTCTTTCACCGCACGTATACGATCCGTATCTGCCGTGCTTTTCGCAATATAATAGAGCAGATTTTTTAATACATCTTCGGCGACCGGGCACACGAGTGCTGAATCGGCACTGCCAATCATGCCTTTTAACTGCTTATCAAGTTCACGCAGCAAATGCTTCATCGCTGAGCCAATTTGCGCCTCGGATTGCAAGACTTCAATAAATGCGAGGGCCACCGTCCATAATTTACCGATCGGACTACCCTGGCAAAATTTCTCCAGCCGGCTCAGAACTTTATGTAAATGTATTAGATGATCATGAGTATTTTGATTGCGCACAATCCCGGCTAAAGACACCTGAAACATCTGACGTAATTTACGCAGATTAGCGACTACTTTTGGATCTTCCATGCGCTTTGAATGCTGGGGGTTTGGCGCGATATATGCTGCCTGTAATGCTGGGGAAAACATGGACGTGTCAGATAATAAATTCTGACCTTGGCAAGCGCGTAAATCGTTTAGAATTGGCAATAACACAACGGGTAAATCTTGCTGCCCCCCCTGCACATGCTCTAGGTAACTATCTAACTGTAACAATGCACCCATTAACACATCGAGCGCTTCATCTTCGTTGGTGCTGCGTTTTTCGATCACGGCTAAACAGAGATTTTCCATCTCCTCAGCCAACAAGGCTGCGCCATAAAATTCGATCATCTGCAGCGTGCCATGCACCTGATGAATATGATTTAAACAAAAGTTTGCTTGCGTCGCTTCTGAACGATCCCTTGCAAAAGATTCGAGCGATTTTTGAGCCAGCGTAAGTGTCTGCTCTATTTCACCTCGAACCCAATCTAATGCAATGTAGTCATGGTTAGTCGCCATAACTTGGCCCCTACTGTCTATTATGCTGCGGTTCGCACATAAGCGAGCGCTCGTTTATCTTTGATTCTTTCAACCGAAGGATGGCTCCATTCGAGAGCTTCTCCCGCACCAATCACCAAGCAACCGCCTGGCGCTAATCGTTTTGCCAAACTGTCCAAAATGGCATGACGCACCTCTTTACTGAAATAAATCAGCACATTCTGACAAAAAATTAAATGTTGCTGTCGAACCGGACTGCGTCCAATATCAACAATATTTTGCCTCGCGAAACAAACGCGCTGAGTGATGAACGACTTCACTTTGAAATCACCCAAAGCACCCGTTTCGAAA
Source organism: uncultured Oleiphilus sp. (assembly GCA_913020245.1). Taxonomy (GTDB): domain Bacteria; phylum Pseudomonadota; class Gammaproteobacteria; order Pseudomonadales; family Oleiphilaceae; genus PZPK01. The sequence goes on along the minus strand of CAJWAD010000004.1, from coordinate 48,184 downwards.
TAATTTCTTCGCCATTTTTTTGGTAAGTCAGCAACGCGGCGCGCATCATAAAAACCGGCGCGCGCCATGTCGATCGCAGTTTTACTTACATCGACACCGGTCACACCAAAACGCGGTGGTTTTCCAAATTCTCCGAACAAGTGGTCGCATAAAAAAGCAAGGGTATAACTTTCTTCACCCGAACTGCATCCGACACTCCAGATCGCTAAACTTTTATTTGGATTCTCTTGTACTAGCTGTTTCAAGCAAACATAAGCTAGCGCCATCGCATGCGCATCACGGTAAAATCGGGTCTCACCGATCACTAGTCGCTCAACAAGGGTTAACCACTCAGGCAGGCCGGCTGGTAACTCAGATATTTGCTCGTAATAGGTATCAATATCATCACAACTTATCTCGCGCATGCGAATAGAAAGGCTCATTTGCAACCGAGAACATTGATCAAAAGACAATGCAAGACCTAAGCGATCAAGCAACAAGCTTTGCCACTTATCAAATTGCGCACGCGTTATTTCAGAGACGCATGATGTTGTCGCTTCGCCGACGCCTTCTTTAATATTTTCGGCAAACATCGCCTAAGCCCAGTCAGTGCTTCTTACGAAGCAGCTGAAAGCTCATCCTCAGCCATGTCATAGTTTGCACTATCGTATTCATCCAGCGGCAATTTGAAACCCGATACCGAACCACGCAACTGACTTGCCATTTCAGCAAGGTTACCGATCGACTTCGCGGTAGCATTTGTACCAGAAGAGGTTTGAGAGGTGATCTCCTGAATAACATTCATCGTGTTAGAAATATGGCCTGCGGACATGGATTGTTGCCGCGATGCATTAGAGATATTCTGAATCAAGTCCGCTAGGTTCATCGAGACGCTTTCGATTTCTTCCAGTGCGACACCTGCATCTTGGGCTAACCGCGCACCCCGCACTACCTCTGCAGTGGTATGCTCCATCGAAATAACAGCTTCATTAGTATCAGTCTGCGTTGTCTTCACCAACGCTTCAATCTGCTTCGTTGCCGCCGAAGAACGTTCCGCGAGTCGCTGCACTTCATCCGCAACGACCGCAAAGCCTCGACCGGCGTCACCAGCCATGGATGCCTGGATCGCGGCATTCAAAGAAAGGATGTTAGTTTGATCGGCAATGTCGTTGATCAAAGATACGATATCACCAATTTCTTGTGAGGATTCACCTAGACGCTTGATACGTTTAGAAGTCTCTTGTATCTGCTCGCGAATCGTATCCATCCCATTTATGGTGTTTTGCACGACCTCGGCGCCTTTCTTCGCGATGGCAACCGACCGTTCAGCAACTGCCGCGGATTCCGCTGCATTGGAGGAGACTTGGTCAATAGAAACGGCCATTTCATTTACCGCCGCCGATGCGCCAGCAATTTCCTGAGCTTGGTGCTCGGAGGAATCAGCTAGCTGCATCGCCGTTCCCTGCGTTTCTTGCGCAGAAGAGGCAACCTGCAACGCTGTATCTCGAATCGCTTTTACAAGACCACGCATTTGATCGATTGCAAAGTTAATGGAATCAGCGATTGCGCCGGTAAAATCCTCAGTTACCGTCGCTTCAGTGGTCAAATCGCCATCTGCCAAATCTGCCAACTCATCGAGTAAACGCAAAATCGCATTTTGGTTCTGCTCATTTTGCTCCTCAGTCAAGCTCAATCGTTTCTGACTTTCTTGGTATAGCAATAAGCCAATCACAACAATCAAGCCTATGATCGCAGCCAGAATGAAATACGCCAAGGTAGCACTAAAAAACCGGCTATCTGCTTGAGATTGGACACGCGTAGACAGCTCTGAGGTTTCTTTCAACAATACAATCGAGTTTTCGAAAATTAAGTTTGCCGCATTACGCACTTTAAATAGTTCGGGGGAGGTTTCGAGAATAGCTTGTACATTGCTATCGACGTATTCAAACAATTCAGCTATCGCCTCAAGGCCATAGATCGCATCCTCATCCGTTACCTGACTGATGTCCATGGCCTCGTTGCCATCAAACATGGCATTCATAACGCGACCGAAAAACTGAGCATCTTCACCAAAACGGTTGGCGGCAATCGCCGCGGCCTCATCACCTGTCAGGATGTTATTGACACTACGTACGATCCGCTCAGCTCTGAGTGACTGACGCTCTGCTACCGAAATTTGATCTGCTGGTGCATCATTTTCGAGAAGAATCATCACAACATCTTCATATTCGATCTGAAGCTGCGGAATCGTTTCATTTAAGGTTGCCGCAATTTGGTGGAGGGTTAGAACCGTCTCCTGATTAGCCAAAATTCTATCAGCATTTGCTCTCACGCTTTCCCATCGATCACTAACGCCCGTTTCCATCGGCAATTCTGAAGCGGAAAGCCCTGTCGCTTCATTTCCATTTACAATAAAGGCGAGCAGCTGCTCAAAATCTTCGCGTGAACGCTTCAACTGAGAAAACGCTTCCTCTTTACCATCCGCAGCTTCGGCCGCATTTTTGGCTATTTCTTGCGAAAGCACTCTCAAATCACCGGCGTAAGAGCTATATTCTTTATCATGCTTACTGTCTCGACCGATCAAGTAAGAGACTATGAGCAAGAAAATCAGCATAAATACAAGGGTAACACCCAACCAAAATATGGTGGCATCACTGCCTCGGTCTGTGCTAAATCTTCCGGACATTATTTTCATTGTCTTGGCTCCCGGCCCTGTACTTTATTTGTCAAAATAGGTTCTGGTTAGTTATCGAAGTGCAACGTCCAGAAAGTTTTCATCATTGATGAGTGTTAACGTATCAAACTCCAGCCACTCGATATTTCCTTTCACGTAGGCGCCTTTAACATAGGCGCCTAAGCTTGTGTCAACACTCGTTTTGTAGTCGCCAATAAAGCTCTCGGCAGAAAAATACTGCATGCCTTGAACCGCATCAACAACAAAGCCGTTGAGCAGTTCGTCTTGCTCAACGACTAAAATACGTTTATCTCTTGTTCGAGTTGCCGCGCGACTAAAACCAAAAAATCGACCTAAGTCGATTATAGGAATGAGCCGGCCACGTACATTCGATATACCTAGCACCCAAGGCCTGACCCCCGGGACTGGCGTATACTTAGGCACCGGCAATAGTTCGGAGACAGTTCCCATCCCTGCGACAAATTGAGTGCCTCCAATACTAAAACCAATGCCATTCCATAATTCAACGGCTTCGTCCTGCGCCGGCAAGCCAACCGCAAGCTTGCTACTTTTCGTCGCAATGTCGCTGAGCGTCTCAAATGGGCTGCGTAAAGTTTTCGCCATTCGAATAGATGCCTACCCAAGCAACTCAGTTATCGTACGAACAAGATTACCCTCATCCACAGGTTTCACGAGGTAGCCTTTTGCACCCTGGCGTGTGCCCCATACTCGATCTGTTTCTTGATCTTTTGTTGTCACAATCACCACCGGAATGTCTGCTGTTTCTGACGCACGTGATAACTGACGCGTCGCCTGAAACCCATTAAGACCTGGCATGACCACATCCATTAAAATTAAATCTGGTTGTTCACTACGAGCCACAGCCACACCATCGGCGCCGTTGTCAGCGGTGATCACTTCATGCTTATTATCTTTTAAAATAGTAGATATTTTACGAATTTCTGTGGGCGAATCGTCCACAATTAGAATACGAGCCATGCGTCTCCCTCACTTATTTCTCTATTCGAAGAGAGAATTAGTTGTTTCATTAGTTTGCCGGTTGATGAGTGCGAATCGTATTCAACAATTCATCTTTACTAAACGGTTTAGTTAAATATTGATCCGAGCCTACAATACGCCCCTTTGCTTTATCGAACAGACCATCCTTGCTCGATAACATGATGACTGGTGTCGACTTAAATGCGCTATTGTTTTTTATCAATGCACAGGTCTGGTACCCATCTAACCGCGGCATCATGATATCGACAAAAATAATGTCTGGGTTAGTATCAGCAATTTTCGCTAGTGCATCAAAGCCGTCCGTTGCGGTAATCACCTCGCAACCTACTTTTTTCAATAAGGTCTCAGCAGTTCGACGTATTGTCTTACTGTCATCAATGACCATAATTTTCAAATTTTCGAAGTTATCTTCCATTTTAAAAACCCGTGGCACTCTATTCTTCAATCAATTTTGCCAAGCTATGAACGCTCCATCTTTAGCGCGAAGCTATAAAATTACTATAGACCAATATGTTAACGACGTTGTTAATATTGATTCAGGAATCAGTCAATACGCAGCCTATTATCCATAGTGTATTCTTTAATGACAGAAAAGAAATCACCATAAACTAAATGTCACTTAGCGGGAGTTTTCGTCTAAAATCTTTTAACATTTACACACGGCGGGGCATCAATCCCGCTTCATTTTCGATAGGCTAGGGTGCGATCCCGTCGTTAACCCCCTAAGACTAGTACAAAAATTTATTTCGTGGGCAAGGAATGACAATTAAATTAGGAATTGTGATGGACCCCATTACGTCCATCAATATAAAGAAAGATAGCACCTTCGCGATGATGCGCGCCGCACAAGCAAAAGGCTGGGATATCATTTATATGGAAATGGATGATTTATACCTTGATCAAGGCGAAGCATACGCACGAATGCAAGTTCTCAGCCTGCAATTTGAGGAGACGACTTGGTATAAATTGTCGGAGCATGGCGATCATAAACTTTCAGAGCTTGATGTCATTCTGATGCGAAAAGATCCGCCGGTAGATAGCGAATTTATATATGCATCCCATATTTTAGAGCGGGCAGAGCAGGCTGGGAGCCTTATTGTAAACCGAGCAAAAAGCCTGCGTGATTGTAATGAAAAGCTCTATGCCACTGCCTTCCCGCAATGCTGTCCGCCTGTGTTAGTCAGTCGAAACGCGACTAAGTTACGGGCCTTCGTCACGAAACATCAGCATGTTATTTTCAAACCCTTAGACGGCATGGGCGGCACCTCTATTTTTAACGTTAAGGCCGGCGACCCAAATGTTGGCGTTATTATAGAAACACTCAGTGATTTTGGTGCACAACAAGTGATGGTCCAGCGCTATGTGCCGGAGATAACAGAAGGTGACAAACGAATTTTGATTATCGACGGTAAACCCATCGATTACGCTTTAGCAAGAATTCCCAGCCAAGGTGAACATCGTGGTAATTTAGCGGCAGGAGGCAGAGGTGAAGCTCGACCGTTGAGCGACAATGATCGCTGGATAGTCGATCAGATTAAAGATGATCTGATCGCTCGGGGTCTGCTTTTTGTTGGTATCGATGTCATCGGCGACTACCTGACCGAAATTAACGTCACGAGCCCCACTTGCATTCAAGAAATTGATCAAGCCTACGGTACAAATATTGGCGGTGACTTAATGGATGCGATTGAAAAAAAACTAGCGGCCAATAAACCGCACTAAACAACCACTGGAGAACATGCGTGGCAAGTATCACTCAGCCAAGTGTCAGTGCAGGAGACCGTCTCAGTTTTACGGTCTTTCTTGCCATTGCACTGCATGTGTTCATTGTTTTAACTGAATTCATCAACGAAGACCCCTTACCAAGCCCAAAAACTATGGAGATCACGCTCTCCCGCTTTGATGACAAAGACGCACCAAAGCGGGCTGACTTTCTCGCTCAAACTAATCAACAGGGTGCGGGTAGCTTAGAGGAAAAAGCTCAACTTAGCTCTCCAACACAGTCGATTGATGAGAGCATGCGGATACAAGAATCATCGGCACCGCCCAAACCTCAAGAATTAACGCAAAAATACGAACAAGCAATAGTTGTCACCCAACAATCCGAGCGGCTCGCAAAGGCCAGGCATGTGGATCAGCTTGATTTTACGCTGCAAGAAGACACGCCCGAGGTGCAATCACTGATCGAGCGCAGCCTTCAAATCGCCGAATTGGAAGCGAGCTTTGATAACCAGCTACAACAATATGCGCGCAAGCCGCGCATCACGCGACTCACCGCTGCCTCAACAATGAAAGCGATAGATGCCCGCTATGTAGAACAAGTGGTTGCTAAAATTGAGCGTACCGGTAAACAGCATTTCCCTCGCGATGGTAGCAAAAAACTCTATGGCAAACCGCGCGTTGCCATCGCACTTTATTCAGACGGCTCACTCCGCGATGTCTCCATAATGCATAGCTCAGGCAATCTGGTCCTTGATGCCAAAACGACAGAGATTGTTCGCCGCGCCGCACCTTTTGCCCCGTTTCCAAAAGAGGTGCGTAAAGAACGTGATGTTTTAGAGCTAATTCGCACCTTTAGCTACAGTCGCTCAGGTGTCTCCAGCTTTTAACTTTAATCACAACGACCAAAAGACAAGTTCACGTCGGGTTTTTAATCCGTATTGCTTGCTAAATCGATGTTAGCTGCGGATACTATTGTCATGTCAAAATCATTTTCCAGTCTAAAAAATCATTTCTTAATCGCCATGCCGCAAATGGCAGATCCCAACTTTAGTGGCACACTCACCTATATATGTGAACATAATGAGGACGGTGCGATGGGCATAATTTTTAATCGGCCCAGCCCTTTGTTTCTTGGAGAGATTCTGGCTCAATTGGATTACGATTTTAAAGGTGAGCGAAGCAATGCCATTGTTTATGAAGGCGGTCCAGTGCAACAAGATAGAGGCTTTGTTTTACATACTGATAAACGTAAATGGCAATCTAACTTATCCATTACAGAGGATATGCATCTCACTACCTCGAAAGACATTTTGGAAGCAATTGCAGATAACGATGGGCCTGATACCTTCCTCATTGCACTTGGTTATGCTGGCTGGGGCTCAGGTCAGCTGGAAAAAGAACTAATCGAGAATACATGGCTTACTTGTCAAGCCGAGACTGACACCCTATTTCACACGGAAAATGGGGATAAATTCGCGAAAGCAGTCGGTCAATTAGGCATTGATATCAACCAACTCAGTAGTCAGACAGGCCATGCCTAGTACTTATTTATGCTTTGATTTCGGCGTTAAACGCATGGGTGTAGCCGTTGGTAACGATCTCATTAAACGTGGCCAGGAACTAAAGCCTATCAACGCAATAGATGGTATTCCGAATTGGCAGACCATCGCAGCTGTTATCAACGAATGGCGACCGAAAGAACTGGTAGTGGGGTTGCCCTTAAATATGGATGGCAGTGAAAGTGATATGTCGCTGCGCGCAAAAAAATTTGGCAGCCGCCTAAAAGGCCGCTACAACTTAGAGGTACATATGGTCGATGAGCGCCTCTCCAGCTACGCAGCCAAATCGGAACATTTTGAACACAATGGCTACACTGATTTTGGTAAGCATTCAGTGGATGGGGCCGCCGCCTGCTTAATTCTTGAAAGTTGGTTCAACCAACAGGACGAAACTTGAGATGTTTGACCAACAAGCCACACAAGATCTTTTGGATGAATTAGCAAAAAGTCTCGATCAATGGCTAACCAAAAAGTCACTCGCTGGCTTCGAGATAATCGGGATTCGTAGCGGCGGCGTTTGGGTGGCGCAAGCACTCATGGAGCGCTTAAATATCAACCAAGCATTAGGCGAACTAGATATCAGTTTTTATCGCGATGATTTTAACCGAAAGGGCCTAAACGACTCGATTTCGCCAACCAGCTTACCTTTTAATACTGAAAGTAAGCATCTGATACTCGTCGACGACGTATTAATGAGTGGTCGCAGTGTTCGCGCGGCGATGAATGAACTTTTCGATTTTGGTCGACCCGCCTCCATTACGCTTGTTACCTTGATCGACCTCGGTCGCCGCGAACTGCCCATTGCACCCCAAATAACAGGTGCAATGGTCACGTTAGCCGATAACGAACGTGTTAAACTAATCGGCCCAGACAATCTTGAAGTCAGCCTCTACTCTTAAGCACAAAGAATTAAGGACGCCATGAGCCAATCGACCCAACTCACCGACACCGGCCAGCTTAAACATTTCCTTAGTATTGACGGCCTTAGCAAAGCATTACTCACGGAGATCCTCGACACGGCGGAATCGTTTATCGAAGTCGGAGAACGCAAAATTCGCAAAGTCCCCTTACTCCGCGGCAAGACCGTTGTTAATCTATTTTTCGAAGCGAGCACGCGTACACGTAGCACCTTTGAACTGGCTGCAAAACGGTTATCGGCAGACGTACTTAATCTCAACATCAGCACCTCAGCAACCTCAAAAGGCGAGTCACTCTCTGATACCCTGCTAAATTTAGAAGCCATGGCAAGTGATATGTTTATCGTACGGCATTCACAAAGCGGTGCACCACACTTTATTGCTGAATCCGTAACGCCCGGGGTAGGCATTATCAATGCGGGTGATGGTTGGCATGCACACCCAACACAAGCGATGTTAGACATGTTAACTATCCGGCAAAACAAGGGTACATTTGACGGCTTAAGAGTGGCGATTATTGGTGACATTATGCATTCACGGGTGGCACGGTCACAGATTCAAGCGCTCAATACGCTGGGTGCAAGTGAAGTACGGATCATCGCGCCAAGCACCTTGTTACCACCCGAAGTAGAAAGTTTGGGCGTGAACGTTTATCACCAGCTTCATTCCGGGCTGAACGATATCGACGTGGTCATTATGCTGCGCCTACAACGCGAACGCATGCAGGGTGCATTACTCCCGAGCGAACAAGAGTATTTTCAACAATACGGCTTAACCCAGGAAGCCCTAGCTAATGCTAAACCTGATGCCATTGTAATGCATCCTGGTCCCATCAACCGCGGTGTAGAAATTGAGTCCGCAGTAGCCGACGGTACGCAGTCCGTTATTCTCGATCAGGTGACGAATGGCATCGCCGTAAGAATGGCGGTAATGTCAATGGCTATGAGTGGCCAAACACAAGAACGCAATGCACTAACACAGGGCGCTTAGGCGAATGAGTATTGAAATTCTCAACGGGCACTTCCTAAACGAAAGTGGTGCGTGGAAAGCATTCAAACGTATTGAAATTCATAACGATCTTATCGCTCATATTGATCCCTCCAGCGCTAAGACATGTCAACACAGCATTGACGCGACAGGCCTATATTTAAGCCCCTCGTTAACCGATTTGAATGTCGCCTTATGCGAGCCTGGTTATGCAGCAAAAGGCTCTATTTATACAGAAACACATGCAGCCGCCGCCGCTGGCGTCACAACCGTCTGCTGCACACCAGAGACCGATCCGGTGAACGACTCGGAAGCGGTTTGTTCCTTTATTGAACGCGCAATCCAACAAGCAGGCACTATAGAAGTGCTTCCCCTTGGCGCCCTAACACAGGGGCTGGAGGGAGAACGCTTAGCAGAATATGCAGAGCTTAAAAAGGCAGGCTGTGTCGCTCTCAGTAGCGGAATGACACCATTCAAAAATCTGTCTACCGCAAAACGCTGCTTTGATTATGCAAAAACGTTCGATATGAGTGTCTTTATACACCCCATGGAACCCTCACTATATGAAGGCTCAGCACACAGCGGCCGAATAAGTACCAAAACAGGCTTAAAGGGTATTTCGCATTTGGCTGAATCTATCGCAACGGCGCAACTTATTATGCTGGCGAGGGAAAGTGGCGTTCACCTGCACTTAGCGCAGCTATCATGCAAAGAATCTGTTGCGCTTGTTAAGCGAGCGAAAGACGAGGGTGCAAACATCACAGCAGACGTGGCGGTTGCTAATTTGCTGTACACCCACGAAAAAATCGTTAGCTATAACAGTCTATATCACTGCTTACCTCCACTACGCAGCGAGACAGACCGGCTGGCCTTAATTGAGGGATTAAGAAACGGGGTAATCGACGCGATTACAAGTGCGCATCGTCCACACGAGGCTGCTGCAAAAAAAGCCCCTTTTGCGCAAACAGCACCGGGGATGAGCACCATCGAACATCTTATTCCAGCGGCTAGGCAGCTCCAAGCCCAAGGCGAACTTGCATTAAATGACTTCTTGAAAGCAATGACACAAGGCCCTGCCAAGGTCCTCAATCGCAAGGCAACGAGCATTGTGGAAGGGAATGCAGCAAACTTATGTCTTTTTAACCCAGATCAAACCTACAAAGTAAGCGCACATACGATGCTTTCTGAGGGTAAAAATAGCCCGCTACTTGGGCAAGAGATAAAGGGTAAGGTCGTGTCTACGATTTACAAAGGGCGACTAGTCTATCAAACCAGAGATTAACAGAATAAGGCGTTTTGGTATGCTGCAAATGCGTTGCTGCATACCAAATACTCGCAATAATCAGGTTGATTAATTAACAGCGTCTTTGATCGCTTTGCCTGGCTTGAAGCCGACACTATTACTCGCAGCAATCTCGATTGTCGCACCCGTTTGCGGGTTACGGCCTGTGCGCGCACTGCGCGAACGCTTCGAAAAGGTACCAAAACCAATGAGGCTGACCGCATCATCCTGGCGAACTGCATTGGTGATTTCGTCTAGTATGGCATTGAGAATTTCAGCACCCTTATCTTTGCTGACCTCCGTGGCGTCAGCAATTGCAGCAGCTAATTCAGGCTTAGTCATTGTTATCCCCTTTTTAAATTATTATTCCGGCCTTGTTACACTTATCGTTTCGCTATGAGTGATGTAGCCTCCGTTACTAAAGATAACGAACTGAAGCTAATAAGCAACCTTGTTTTCAAAATATCCCGCTAAACTATAAAATACGGGTGGTTTGACAAACTATTACAGCTTAATTAACGGCTTTGTGGCATTGATCTCACAAAAACCGCCTCTGTTCGTCGATAATTCATCGTCTAAAAGGGCGTGCAATAAAGTAAGTTTGGTTAGATTTTTAATTGGGAGTTAAAAAGCGTGGCGTTTACGCAAATATTTAAAAAGCTGAAATGGATCACCCTCTGCCTAGTATTGGCTTCGCTCTTCGGTGGGTGCAAAGCCATTAACCAATTCTTGGTAAAGCCTTTTATTAAACCCACAGGCGATACGGTTACCCTGCTGGGCGAAGCCCATATCGCGCCATACCTATTTACGACAGAAGACACCGAAGCTGGGTGTGCGGGTGCGGAAGCACTTACTTCTTTCGTCATGGCTCTTGGCAGAATTACGGAAGAACCGCATGAGCTTGCGGTGCTGCTTCACTTAGGCGCAGGCGGATGTGAAGAAGCTCGTGCGCATGAAAAAGAACTCGAATACCTTCGATATATTCGCGCGCTGCAACCAGACTTTGCGGAAGATGCACTTATTGCACAAAAACGTCATCACCAAAAAGCAGCCTCTAGATATCTCGTCTCATGGCAGCAACTAATTGCGTTTAATGACGACAAAGAAATTGGTGGTGAATGTCCAGAATTAGAGCAAGAATTTGACCAAATTGTTTGGCTTGCGGGGCTTGCAGGGGGACTGCTTGCATTAAACAACGACCTGATGTCTGGCTCCTACATCGGCGTCCCAAAAAATATTGCAGCACAAGCAGAACGCGCCGCAGGCTGTCTGGATAACAAAAAATGGTTCGGCGTGCCGTTAGCATTGAAGGCTGCCGTCTGGTCTCTATTACCCGGCGCACTGCCCGAAGGCGAGAACGAATGGTTGCGGTTGGAGCAGGCAGATGTAATTGGAGAAAAAGCACGAGTTCGTCTTCCTCACGTTTTTCATGCAATTGCCGCCTATGCGAAAGGCGACGATGAGCGGGTGCGCGCTGTATTAAGAAGGCATGCAGAACAAATTGAGGAATATCCTTCAAACGCTCAGTTTCGGTTATTCGACAAGACCGCTACCGACGTATTGCTGCGCCTGTCGGATAAAATGTGGACAGAAGCGACCGGCAAACGAACACCTCTTGGAGGGCTTGGCACGTTTTGGGACGAAAATGCTGCTGACGACATCGAAACCGTCGATCTAGACGATCTCTTCTAATTCCCCCGTTTATATATTAGTGAGAGCTGCCTGTGACGCAGTTCTCACTATTATGCCATCCACGAGATGTTATAACCCCAATTTGGTACGAATTAACCACTTTACGTCTATGTCTTGCTGTTAAGAGGCTATATAATTTAACGGTTTTTAACGATCAAAAATAACTAAACTTATAATAACTTAAGGGAGTAGGATCTTCGTGGTCTCCAATGTCATAAAAACTCGTACCAAAACAGAGTGGCTGTCCTCTCTCCCTGCATGTATTTTGTTATTGATGGTTGTCATCTTTAGCACGAGCAGCGACATTCATAATCAAATCTTACGTGTCGGTGAACACTATTGGGCGGGGTACTACAAACTCCGCGCTGATCCAGTTCAACCGACGTGCAACCCTAATATAAACGTAGAACAAGCGGTACAAGAGCGCTTGGCTGAAGACGAAGCAGGTGGTGACGATTTAGGCTTGGATCTTTTCGCAGCAGAGCCTGCGGACCCTGCGTTGATCCGCCAATCAATAGAGAATGCGCGGCAAGATTGTGAGGCAAAATATGTTTCATATAAAGAAGTTTCAGAACGAATAACACCAGAATTAAAAGCTTTCAGAGCCGTTGAGCTATTTGTGTCTGAGGCGATTGCGGTTGGCATTACGTCACAGAAGTTTATCCTGATTGCGGTCATCTTACTGTGCGCGACCACGGCGAGTATCAAACGCCACCACATTGCGATGCGACCAGTTATGTCAACGCTGGATCACTACGTCGCAGGTACCACCCAAGCGTTCGCCAACGGGGTGCTATTTAGCTCTTCAGTTGCCTTCCAAAACCTCTCGCATTCGGACGGCTCTGTCGTCGCGCCTGAAGCAGCCTTTATTCACGATCTCTGGGTTTGGGGCTTCGGGATATTAACACTCGTGAGTGTCGTTAACATTTTCCGTATGCCTGCAGGCTTAACGCAAGGTGGTAATATTGGGCGCGCCTTACTCGCTGTACCGTTATATGCAACGATGAGCCTAATTGCCGCATCCTTCTTTTTCCTCGGGCTTGGCGCAGATAACAAAGCCAATCCAGCTGCGTTGGGTATCTATCTAGACAAACTACTCGATCTTTCAGATATGTTTTTGAATGTCGGCCTGTTTGTCTGGATCGGTATGATGCTTAAGCAAACGCGCTTCGCCTCACTCGTACTTGCCTTGTTTAAACCTTGGAAACTACCGCCCGAAATGCTCGCAGTGTTTGTTGTCATACTTGCTGCAATCCCGACAGCTTATACCGGCGGTTCAGGTATCTTTGTTATTGCCGCGGGTGCGGTGATCTACCACGAACTGCGCGCAGCAGGGGCACGCCGACAATTAGCTTTGGCAGCAACGGCCATGTCGGGCTCCATGGGTGTAGTCTTGCGCCCGTGTCTTTTGGTTGTTGTTATTGCGTTTATGAATCGAGAAGTGACCACCGACCAGCTCTTTGGTTGGGGTATTTACGTATTCATACTCAGTGCCGTGTTATTTATGATCGTTGCCATGACGTTTAACCGTCAAAACAAGATTGAGCTGGCTTCGCCCAGTGAAGCACTGCCGAAAATGATTGAAAACTTGCGTCCTTTGGTGCCTTACGTGCTGATCACGGTTGCTGTTGTGCTGTTCTACCGCTGGGCTGTAAACGTTCGTTTAGACGAGTTCTCAGCAGCGCGTATTTTACCGGTCATGATGCTGTCTATTCTGATCTTTGAACATATCACTAAGAAAGAGTCGGCGAGCGAAGATGGCAAAACCTTGATGCCACATAAAGGTTTTGAGAAGTGTATCCGTACCGCAACGAATCAAACAACGGCTGAAATCGGTGCGTTACTCCTGCTGATAGGTTGCACGATTTGTTTAGGCGGCTTAATTGAGCGAAGTGGCGTCGTTGACTTATTCCCGAGCGAATTCTCAAGCATTTGGGCTGCAATGGCCTTACTAGTGGTCGTACTGATTATCATGGGGATGATTATGGAGCCCTTCGGTGCGGTGATATTAGTGAGCCAGACCATCGCACCGATTGGCTACAATGCGGGGATCGATCCCGTGCACTTTTGGATGCTGACATTGGTCGCTTTCGAGCTTGGCTATTTGAGCCCGCCAGTTGCTCTGAACCACTTGTTAACCCGTCAGGTGGTCGGTGAGGAAGAAGTGCTTAAAGCAACCTTATCTGAGGGCACTTTTTACCAGCGTTATGAAAAGATATTAATGCCGATGATTACCATGGGTACCGCGCTTCTGATTGTGGCATTTGCACCCCTCTTTTATCAGATGATGGGCTTTGGTAATTAAAAAATAAACGAAATTCCCCCTTCAAAAAACCCTGCTCTTGCAGGGTTTTTTTTATCCGAGAATAATTGACACCTTCACAAGCCATTGGATCTAAATCCACCTATTTGCCTCGCTTCATATTCTCAACAGCCAACCAAATTAAGCTGAACAATTGCTCCATATATTTTCAATTCACCCCTTTAAAATGAAATGTTCATTTTAATTGTGCACGATCGTACAAGAACCACTGGCCTCAATCCTTTAAATTTTTCCTTCAACTTAGAAATGAAGCCTTCCCGGCCTTCAAATGAGAAAAATTAGGAATATGGGGTTCATTATGGAAAATTCGATAAAAACAAAACGTCATGAAAACCAAACGAGTGCGCCTACCGCTGCAACGCTTGGTGGAACCGTCGGCGGCACCGTTGGTGGCACCGTCGGTGGCACAGTGCAACGAAGCATCCATTCATCCAATCACTTGCTACTAAACCGTTTAACTAAGCAATAGCGACTACCTCATCACTTTAGATAGGTCATGTACTTATAAATCAAAGCGAACGGTAAAAGGCATGGAATACGTTGATATAGAAACAAAATACGTTGTATCAAAAGAGTTAGTTGAAATTCCATTAGGCAATCGCATTGCTGTTTATCATAGATTACTAGGTGGCCTTACCTTACTAGATGCCGATTCTAGCGAGGCATTAAAGGCGTTTACCTTACCGCAAACGATTCAACAGGAAAGTCTCGAGGAGTCTGATTCACGTTACCATCAATTACTTCGGCAACTCATACTTCGACAGTTTCTCATCCCATCGACACCGCAAAAGCATGACGCTCAAGCGGCGTCTTCATTTCTGAACAAACAGATCCACGTGATTCAGTTAGTAATGGCAAACGCCTGCAACTTCGGCTGCAAATACTGTTTTGAGGGCATTCAAGGAAAGGAGATGTCAGCTGAAAGCGAAATGAGCAAAGTCGATGAATCAAGAATTATTGCTCGGGATAGTATTCAAATTAATTTAAATGATTCGATGTATGCCTCAACAACACGTTTTGAACATCAGTTTGATCCGAAAAACCGCGCGATGAAACCCTCAGATGCGATTAAATATACCGAAAACGCCTTAGACATAGCGAAATCCCAGGGTGTTAACGAAGTCATGATCCAGTTTTTTGGCGGCGAGCCAATGCTTAATTGGAAGGCAATTAGGGCGGTACTAGATCGCTTCAATCGCGGCGAGAACGATGAACTCATAATCAATTACTCAATCGTGACAAATGGCTCATTGTTTACAGATGAAATAGCACAAATATTCGCTAAGTATGAAGTTGCTACATGCGTTAGTTTTGATTCGCCAACGAGTCCTAACCGGCCCCTAAAAAATGGCGATGACAGCACACCAACCGTAGTAAACGGTTTACAACACTTAAAAAAATATAACAACCGGATTGCTATTAATGCGGCACTAACCTCATCAACTTGGCACGAATTCGACAACTCAATTGTAGATTTTGCTAAGAAAGCCGGCGCAAGCGAAATCGGTGTCATTGTAGATTTTGACCCCACCTTTTATGCCAACTTTGGGACCGAAAACATCATCAATAAATTGTGGTCAGTTATTGAGTACGGCAGAGACCATGGC
This sequence comes from uncultured Oleiphilus sp., assembly GCA_913020245.1. GTDB lineage: Bacteria > Pseudomonadota > Gammaproteobacteria > Pseudomonadales > Oleiphilaceae > PZPK01. Next base: position 32,422 of record CAJWAD010000004.1, on the reverse strand, counting down.
GTTATTTTAACTGGGTATTGGCACCAAATATTTCAAGTCATGCTTGGCCTTGATGTGGTGTCGCATCGTGGTTTTAAGAACTGTTCTGCCAAAGGTGCCCAATTGAGCATAGAACCAAATGGCTCGGTATTTTCCTGTAAAGCAGGCTCAACATTACTCGGTAAGATTTCAGAGGGTGAAGGCCTACTCCAGTCCCAAAACTATATTGGCCATGCCGAACTACGAACCAACAATCCGGAATATTGCAGGGGCTGTGAAATCGAGGGATTCTGCGGCGGGCTATGCCTCGGCTCTCTTGAAAAGAAATTTGGTGAGATTAACGTTGTCGAAGACAGCGTATGTGACTTTTACCGCGGAATAACCAAAAAACATATCGAAGCGTTGCAGCCTTTTGATGTGGCAACACTGGATCTAGGGCACGTTGATGAAGAGGCTGTAGTATGAAAGCGGCAGTAAAATGTGGTGAAGAATTTACGCAGCCCATGAGCTTTGAAAGCGACGGTTACAGCATCATTGAAATGCCTGAACTCAATCATGAAGAATTGGCTTCATTCAATAAGATGCCAAGGGACCGGCACAGCTTACAGAGACATCGAACCATTCGTCTCACCCAGTATTTTGGCTATTGTGAAACGAATCAATGGATTTTTGCGCCGTTACCTAAACGGCACTACGTGCAATCCTTGGAGTATATAAAACTAAGCGAAGCTGGCGGTGTACCTCGCTACAGAGAGCAATTGCAAATCGATCCATCCTCGCTAATTGCGCGCGTCATGGATAATTTACCCGTAGACCGCGCTGAATTATTTCACGTTAACGTCAATCAAATTCGGGTTACCGTGAATAAAACATTTAAGGGCGTGACTGTTCCCGAAGGACCGCATCGTGATGGCCATGAATACAGCGTGATTGCTGTAGCCACACGTCACAATGTCTGCGGCGGGGAAACCCAAGTAATTGAGCCTAAAACCAACCACATTGTTTTCCGAAAAACCCTCGCCGAAAACGAAGCGATCCTTATTGATGACGAACGCTACATCCATTTCGCGAGCAATATTGAAGCAAGCCATGGAGAGGAGGGCTATCGAGATATTTGGGTAATAGAAATCAATCGCTGGAAAAACCGCGCATACGGTCCATTGCATGACCTTACGTCTTGTAAAGGCGCTACGAAGTGACGTCAATAAGGGTATACGCAGCCTCTGAAAATGCTGTGCCGATGGGATTACAACGCGCCTTTCCTGTTGCACTCGCCGTCGCCCCGATTAGTGCATTATTTGGTGCGTTAGCCCATCAGGCCGACTGGACTCTATTAGAGGTGATCTTGATAAGTGCATTCGGCTTTACGGGTAGCGGACAGTTTGCCGCGTTACCATTCACCAGCGAGTCCGTAGGTTTATTTACTTTGCTGCTATTAACCGCATCGCTTAACTGTCGCTACATTCCGCTCGCCATAGCAAGTACCGATAGATTACCGAAAGCCAAAATATCAAAGGCCATTGCGGGACACATGCTAGGCGACGAGGCATTTGCAACCGAAAGAGCAAATGATTCGGTTACGGTCGTATTAACGATTCGATCCTGTATTTTTGCCTCGTGGGTCTTATCGGGAATAGCTGGTTACCTCATGGCAGATATACTACCTATTGCGGAGATAAGTGAAAAATTACCTTTAACATTCCCCGCCAGCGCCGTTTTACTTTTTCTATGCATAAGCCAATTAAAGGCCCTCACCAAAAAATCGGCCGAGACAAATCAATCGTCCTACTTCTTAACCGTTGTTGCGTTTAGCCTCGCTATTTTTATCGCGCTGGCGCTGATCTCTTTGATTGGCCCCATATTTTTTTGGATCCCCTGTATCGCCTGTTTGGCTGTTTTCTTCTGGTGGGTAGATAAAACATGACAAATCAAGCCTTAATAATCAGTGCACTATTCCTTACATCGATACTAGTCAGAGTCGTGCCTTCGCTAGTAGACGTTAAACTACCTGCTAACTGCCATCGCTTTTTAAATGGTCCGTTGCCAAAAGCGGTTTTTATCACCTTTGCGGTTTATATTTTTTATATTGAATCGGCAAATTTACTGGCTTTACTTATTGTCGGGGTATTTGCTGTGTTTGCGCTACCGGGATTAGTTTTTACGACCCTTGTCGGTTGTGCAGTTGCTGCGCTTCTCTAGCAAATTGACGGCAAACTCTTACTTTTCAATCTTGAGTACTCAGCTAAACCCGAGCGTGGCCATTGAGATTGTGTCGAGGAGCCTTGAACAAGGGCTATTGACTCAGTTTTCTCCAAGTACCCGGTGACATACCAAAGGCCTTGCAAAATTTATTGGTCATGTGGCTTTGATCGGTAAAACCTGCCTCTAACGAAGCATCCGTTAACGACAAACCGCAATGAATAAAGGCTTTTACTTTGTCTAATCTGCGTAAGGTAAGATATCGATAGGGGCTGGTGCCATAGACCGCTCGAAAATCGCGCGATAAACTCCAACGATCAGTATTGGCAACAGCCTCTATTTGTTCAAGACTCAACGGAGAATCAAGGCAATCAAGAATAAATTCTCGCGCTTTATTTGCTGCCGCGTAGTTGATTGTTTTTCTCTTTACTTTTTGACCTGACACCACCGACAAGGTGGTTGCTAGCTCATATACTTTATCATCTTCATCTAAGGGGTCTAGGTCGCTATCTAGGTCACATAAGATGTTTTGAACCACGCTGCCTAACCGAGCATCTCGAGTGATACCCTCCTCCAGAAATGGTAGTGGATTTGGCCCCAACACTTCTTGTATCAATTCAGGCGACACATAAAGGATCCGATAATAAAATCCCATTTCGTTACCCGCCTCGCCATCATGCAGTTCATCAGGATGGATGACTACTGTTCCGCCCGGCAAACTATGGCGAAGTGATTTTCGATAATTAAAGTTATGGATACCACCAAGCGTTTGACCAATAGCGAAGGTATCGTGACGATGGGGTGTGAAGCCAAAATCTTCAAAATAGGCCTCCATTCTCTCAAATTGACGGGACTGCTTCGCGACTTTTACCCAATCTTTTTTTCCGCTATTCATAAACCTTCCTTGACATAATGCTATGAAATCTCCCCGCAAACGCCTGAGATGCGCCTTTCAATTGCCTGAAGATAAGAGCCGTTCGACAACAGTTTAAGTCTCATGCGACATCTAAATCAAACTTGCCGTTTGCCGAAGTGTAAAACATCTTTAGTAAATTGAATATCTTTGCGGTGTTATCACTGTACCTAACGGAATTAAAAAATAAGATGGCGCCAAAGCTATCATTCAGACAATAAAAAACCCGGCAATAACCGGGTTTTTAGATGCGCACACTTTGATGTGCTAGGCCAATTTTGGCCCTGCATCAACAATTACATCAGCCACGTCAAACTTTTTGAAATTTTCAACAAATTGTGTGATCAAATCACCCGCTTTCGCATCATAAGCGTCTTTATCCGCCCAAGTATCACGTGGATTGAGTAGGGTTGTATCGACGCCTGGCACCGCAACCGGGATATCTAGGTTTAATTTTTCTAGACGTGTTGTATCCGCATCCACTAACGCGCCGCTCTGAATTGCCGAGATGATGCCTCGTGTGGTCGGTATTGAAAAGCGCTGACCCACACCATATGGGCCACCCGTCCAACCTGTATTGACGAGGTATACCTTAGAACCAAACTCTTCCATCCGTTTCATTAGCAACTCAGCATATTCGCCAGCAGGACGAGGGAAAAAAGGCGCACCGAAACAAGTAGAAAAGGTAGATTTCAATTTAGAGTCTGAGCCCATTTCTGTTGAGCCGACAAGCGCAGTGTAACCACTGAGAAAATGATAAGCCGCGCTCTCTTTACTCAGCAAAGAGACAGGCGGCAGAACGCCCGTCATGTCGCAGGTTAAAAAAACAATTGCATTTGGCTCACCAGCGAGGTTTTCCGGCACCCGCTTCTCAACATGTTCAAGTGGGTACGCGCACCGGCCATTCTCAGTAATGCTTGTGTCAGTATAATCTGGTAGCCGTTGGTCGTCGTCGATTGCAACGTTTTCAACAATCGCACCAAAACGAATCGCATCCCAAATAATGGGTTCGTTCTTTTGACTAAGATCTATCGTCTTCGCGTAACAGCCACCTTCTAAATTGAAGACGGTACCTTTACCCCAGCCATGTTCGTCATCACCGATGAGGTAACGACCTGGATCTGCAGACAGGGTCGTTTTACCCGTCCCAGAAAGACCGAAGAACAACGTTGTTTCACCGTCTTCACCCACATTTGCAGAGCAATGCATGGGTAAAACATCTTTTTCAGGTAACAGGAAGTTTTGTACCGAAAACATCGCTTTTTTCATTTCGCCGGCATAACGCATACCCGCCAGAAGCACGCGGCGCTTGGCGAAGTTGATAATCACCGTTCCGTCGCTATTAGTCCCATCGCGCGCAGGAACACATTCAAAACTTGCAACGTTTAAGATCTCCCACTGTTGTTTATCAGCTGGATTGTATTGCTCAGGGCGAATGAATAAATTGCGGCCAAACAGATTTTGCCAGGCAGTCTCCGTACATACATTTACCGCAATGTAGTGATCGGGATCTGAACCCACATGCAAATGCGACACATAATGATCACGCTCGGCAACATAGGCCTCAACACGCTCCCACAAGGCATCAAACTTGTCTGCATCGAATGGACGGTTAATTGGCCCCCAGCCGATTGCATCCGAAGTACTCGGCTCATCGACGATGTAACGGTCCATAGGAGAGCGACCTGTTCTTTTACCCGTGGTAACAACTAAAGAACCATTAGCAGCCAGCCTACCTTCTTCACGCTTAAGTGCATGCTCGACTAACAGCGCTGAACTCAGATCAACAAAAGTGTTACTCACTTCGACCTCACTTGGAATTAAAACACTGGCCGAATCATATCGACCACTAAAAATTGGGGCGCCATTATGACAAATAGCTGTACAAAAAACGACTTTATTTACCTACGTACAACTAATTACGTGTATTCGCGAAATTTATCACGCCTAATGCATTTTACCTAATCCAAATAGGGCATTCACATCCGCGCGATCAAACTCGTAATGTGCGCCGCAGAACTGACAATCAATGGCAACTTTTGCCTCATGCTCAAGGATATCCAACACCTCGTCATGCCCTAAGGCATTTAACGACGCCAATGACCGCTCCGGCGAGCATGTGCACTGAAAACGAACGGGCTCTTGCGCAAACAAGCTCACCTGCTCTTCGTGATACAAACGATGCGTGAGCGTTTCATTGTCATGCCCGCTCACTTCCTCAAAACTCAAGGTATTTGCCAGCTGTGTTACACGATCCCATGCATCCTGATCTTGAATGCTGCGGTAATCTGGCAGCTTTTGAAGCATTAAGCCGAAACAGCCGTTTGCATCGCTATCAAACATAAAAAAAGTGTCGAGCTGCTCTGACATATCAAAATATTGCACCAGACAGTCGCCCATATTGCTCGCCTCAAGCGGAACAATGCCCTGATAACGCTGACCTTTATCGGGCTCAATAGTTATCGCAAGCTGCGCTTTACCGAGTAAATGGTTTAAGTCGTCGCTTTCAAACGGCTCGGCCTTGTGATTAACAATGGAGCGATAGGCTCTTTCATGCGTGGCTTCGGCCATTAATAATGAGACCGGACCACTACCACGAGCATGAATAGATAATCGGCCTTCAAATTTGAGCGTCCCTGTCAGTAAAAGGGATGCTGCCGTTGTCTCCGCAAGCAGCTTACGCAAAGACTCTGGGTAATTTTTGTTTTGACATAACTCGGCAAAACTATCATCAAGGCGCACCCATTCACCACGAATTTCTAGCGCATCCAACATGAATTTCTGAAAGGTGTCACCTTCTACCATAGGGGTTCTCACTATTTGCTATTCGGTTATTCTGATTCAGAATTCTTATTTTTAAACCGATGAATCAAACGACGATCTCGCTTATTAGGCCTACGAAATGGCATAGGATGACTCTCGCGAAGCGCACGTCTCTCATTCAAGGTTTTTTCTCTTTGTTCAATGCTTTTTGCTGTTTCTTCATAAAGGAGCTGCGCCAGCGATGCATTTTTACGACGATCACTAATACCTTTCACGACGACAACTTTATCTAAAAAACCTTGGCGTATGTTCAGTTCTACATCTATATCAACACACTTGCCGGGCTTGCAACGTTGGCCGTTATACTGAACTTTACCCCCCTCAATTGCCTCTTTTGCAAGCGTACGGGTTTTAAAGAATCGTGCCGCCCATAGCCATTTATCGAGCCTTACTTTTTCAGCTTCAGCCATCAGCCACCTCTATCGGCATGATGTCTTGAAAATCATGAACCGTAAAAAATTCATCATGCTGACGCGCATCTCGTCGTGAATCAGGTTTCGCAATAAAAGCTAAATGTTCAACACCTGCTTGCTTGGCCGATGCGAGGACCGATTCATTATCATCAATAAATAACGTTCTTGATGGGTCATATGAGCGCACCGCATTCAATCTCTGCCAAAACTGGGGTTCCTCTTTTGGCAGGCCTAAATCATGTGAAGACACGACCTCTTGAATGTAGCTACCGAGGCTCGTCTCGGCCATCTTGATCTCAACCCCTGCACGATGGGAGTTAGTGACAAGCGCAACATCATAATTTTGGTTTTGCAGCGCATTGAGAAATGCTTCAGCACTTGGTCGAAAAGCAATTTTATCTTTCACTTCATTCTTCAGAGAAATCAGATCAATATCTAATGTGGTAGCCCAATGATCAAAACAATACCAATTAAGTGTCCCTTCTAATTGACGAAACATACGATGCATTGTTTCTCGCGCATCTTGCTCAGTGATCGCCTTTATCTCTGCAAAACGCCTGGGAAGATGCGTCAACCAAAAGTAATTGTCGTAATGCAAATCTAGCAAGGTGCCGTCCATATCAAGGAAGACAGTATCTATGTTGTTCCAGTTAATCATCGATCTCTCTATAATGCGGCCCATAGAATGGTCCCTATTTTAACCAAGCGAGTGTTATATGTCAGATTTAGTGAAATTATTCTCACCCCTCAAGGAAATCATGTTTGCAGCCGGCAAAGCCATACTTGAGGTTTATGAGGCGACGGGGCCAATTGAAGTCACCAGCAAATCCGATGACTCACCCGTCACTAAAGCCGATCATGCCGCGCATCACATCATTGAAGCGGGGCTTAATGACTTACCCGTTCGCTATCCCGTTCTCTCCGAAGAAGGCAGTTTAGCTGATTTTGATACGCGCTCCAGCTGGCCACGTTACTGGCTAGTTGATCCGCTTGATGGCACCAAAGAATTCATCAATAAGAACGGCGAATTCACCGTAAATATTGCATTAATTGAAAACGGACAAGCCATACTCGGCATGGTCTACGTGCCAGTCACTGAAACATTTTACTATGGTGCAGAAGATGCGGGCGCCTTCAAAGAAAAACAAGGGCAACTAGAAACATTAAAAAGTAAAGTGATGCAATTTGATGCACCCTTGACAGTCGTCGGTAGTCGTCGTCATGGCGCAGAAGCCTTAGACGCATTGATTGAAGACCTAAACGATAAGTTTTCCAGCATTGAACTGATTAGCATGGGTAGTTCGCTTAAAATTTGTGCATGTGCCGAGGGCAGTGCACATTGGTATCCACGGTTGGCGTTGACTAGCGAATGGGACACGGCGGCCGCACATGCGGTATTAAAGGCAGCAGGAGGAGAGATTTATGATGATAATTTTGAGCCCTTGCAATATAACCAGAAAGACTCTTTGCTAAATCCATTTTTTCACGCCGTTGGCGATACGCGTATCGACTGGCCGAGCTTACTCAAGCATTAATTGAAAAAAAGAAAAGGTCAGGGGTTACCTGGCCTTTTATATATCCAAGCGACAGGCTTATGCGTCGGTTGCCTCTTCAACGTCGTCATCCATTTCCTCTTGAGTAGCCTTGTCATGCTGATAGCCAGGCTGACTGCATCCAAGGCAACGAATAAACGTCGTCTCAAATGGGCCACCCACTAACACATCAAATGATTCAGCAAAGTTGCCGCCCAACAAAGAAAAAGGTGAGGATACGATAAATAAGCCTGCGCCGATTAATGTACCTGCCAACATCACAGGGCGCACAAACAGTGCATCACCCGACATCGCTAAGGCAGATGGGGCTTCGTCCGCCGTGCGTGCCCAACCGAGGGTGGGCATTGAGACGGTCAGACAAAGCAAAACCGCACTAATGAATTTTCTAATATTTAAGTGCATAGTGAGCTCCCCAAGTGCACGGGTAAATTTAAGTAGCGTGAAGCAAAATATCTCTATCAATGCTCTAACTATAGCCCCAATCATACAGGTGTCTAATCAACAGGTTAGATTTATAGCGGTTTTACACACCTATGTCTGACAGACCACACAATAGACCGTGCTTCGCCCCCCCTGGCGGATTTCTTTAAGGCTTGCCCCACACGATACGCATGGCTTTCCCTGGCATCCGTACACCAATAGCTGTTGTTTGAAATAGCCAGGCTTTCCATCTCCGCCCACATAGTCTCTGAGCGTCGTGCCACCCTGTTTGATCGCTGCCGCGAGCACGGCTTTAATCTTTTCTACCAGCACTTCGTATCGCTTTAATGCGATATTGCCTGCTGCTCGCATCGGATGAATACCCGCTTTAAATAGAGCTTCATTGGCATAAATATTCCCCACGCCTACAACAATACCGCTATCCATAATGTACTGCTTGACCGCCACATTTCGGCCTTTCGCTTTACGGTGCAAGTAGTCGGCATCGAACGCTTTCGATAGCGGTTCCGGACCAAGGTGACTAATTAGTTTATGTTTAGACCAGTCTTCGCTCCATAACACACAGCCAAAACGGCGCGGATCGTTCAAACAGATGCGCTTATCTTGCGTAATAAAATCGATATGGTCATGCTTTTCAACAGGGCTATCATGCGACAATACACGCAAGCTACCCGACATACCTAAGTGCACCAGTATTGCGCCCGCATCAAATTCTAAAATGATATACTTACCACGCCGCCGCATATTTTTTACGTTCGCATCCACAAGCGTATGAACCTGTTGGGATACCGGCCAACGTAAATTGGGATTACGCACCTCCACTTTTTTAAGTGTTTGATTGAGCAGATAAGGCTCGATACCCTTTAAACTGGTTTCAACTTCTGGCAACTCTGGCAAAATATACCCCTCAAATGTTTTGCAGTGACACGATATAAAAAGGATGGACAATTGTCGGCTAAGCAAACCCCAAATATCAACTTTCTCGGCATTGATGCCGGCGGTACGTTTACTGATTTTGTGTTATTTAATGGGCAAACTTGGCGCATACACAAGGTACTATCAACGCCAGAGAATCCTGCAGCTGCGATTCTACAAGGTATCGAGGAATTAGGCTTAGAAAAGTTATTAGTCACGCACCAACTCGTCATAACGCATGGCTCTACCATTGCAACGAATGCGGCCCTAGAGCGAAAAGGTGCGCGCACTATTTACATTACTAATACCGGTTTTAAAGACGTGTTGACCATTGGGCGACAAGCCAGAAGAGAGCTCTACAATTTAAACCCACCCATTATTGAACCACCTGTACCCGAAGCCCTCTGCTTAGAAATAGATTGCCGTCGCGATGCAAATAACAACGTGATCAAGGCACTTGAAGAGGCGCAGCTAGACCAACTCGAACAACAAGTTGAAGCCTTGCAGCCCGAAGCCATTGCGATCAACCTACTGTTTTCGTTTTTGGATGAGCGCGATGAACGTGCCATCGAAACACGGCTGGCAAAATACGCCTTCGTCTCGCGCTCATCTTTCGTACTGCCCGTTTATAAAGAATATGAGCGTGGAATGGCCACTTGGCTTAATGCAAGCCTTGGCCCAAAAGTTGAGCAATACATGTTAACGCTCAAAAACCAACTGAAGAGCGCAGCGGTTTCCGTGATGCAATCTTCTGGCGGAACAATCAGCATTGAACAAGCCTCAAAACGCGCTGTAAACTTGCTTTTATCAGGGCCTGCGGGCGGATTAGCCGCGGTGAAACAAATATCGCGGCATACGGGTATCGACAAAATTCTAAGCTTTGATATGGGTGGCACCAGCACCGATGTATCGCTCATGGACGGCGACTTCCGCCTCAGTGAAGAAGGAACAATTAATCATTGGCCCGTCGCAGTGCCAATGCTCGATATGGAAACAATAGGCGCGGGTGGGGGCTCTATCGCATGGACCGATACCGCAGGATTGTTGCATGTTGGCCCGCATTCAGCCGGGGCCCAGCCTGGTCCTGCTTGCTATGGCCTAGGCGGGCGTATGGCAACAGTAACAGATGCCAATGCTGTGCTGGGACGCTTACAGCCAGAAGCCTTCCTTGGCGGGAGCATGAGCTTGGACCTGGATGCGGCTCAAAAAGCCATGACAAAACTGGGTAAGTCTCAACACTTAGACGCAGATGCGATGGCGCATGGCATCATTGAACTTGCCGAGCAACAAATGAGTGCTGCGTTGCATAATATTTCTGTCAAACAAGGTCATAACCCTGCAGCTTTTACCTTGTGCTGCTTTGGCGGCGCCGGGGGCTTACATGTTTGCTCACTCGCCGAACGGCTTGGCATGCGCTCCGCCCTTGTGCCACGCAATGCGGGGGTATTTTCTGCACTGGGCATGCTCTGCGCTGAAGAAAAACGCTCGTTGAGTAAAAGTCATATTTGCTTACTAAATGATGTCACGAATGCGCAACTCACTACCTGGTTCAAAGAGCTCGCGGATCAAGCACTCTCTGAACTGACGCAGCCATCTGACAGCATCGATAACGAGCAGCCGATGCGTATCGAAAAACGGCTAGACCTGCGCTATGCAGGCCAAAGTTTTTCGTTAGACATCGCATACGGCGAAAACTTAGAGGATGCATTCATCCAACACCATAAAGATCGTTATGGGCATCAACTACCGTTGCCAGTGGAATTGGTCAATGTCAAAGTTGAAGTAATCGGCCAAGCGAAAATAGAGTCCTTGGAGACCATTAATCAAACCTCACCAGCAAAACAAGCAAAACCAATTAACAATCGTTTACGCCGCTCAGGAAACGAACAAATTGCCGTCTATAACCGTGACGAACTCGCGGTAAACCAGTGTATACGGGGGCCTGCGATTATTACAGAAACGGCTTCGACTACGTGGCTAAAATCCGGTTGGCGCCTACAGATGGACGCGTTAGGAAACTTACTGTTAAAAAAGAGTTGATTTGCTATGATGACCGACCTGTTTATTCTTTTTGGAAAACTTATGAGTTTTGATTGGTGGATCAACGGCGTGCTTGATCTAAGTGTTTGGCAGAAAATACTTGCCACATTCATCATGGTTCAATTTACGATTATTAGTGTCACGCTTTATCTTCATCGGCACTCGGCACACAACTCTCTCGACCTCCACCCAGCACTCAAACATGTGTTTCGTTTTTGGCTGTGGCTAAGCACCGGTACCAATACAAAAGAATGGACCGCCATCCACCGCAAACACCATGCAAAATGTGAGACAGAAGATGATCCGCATAGCCCTGTAAAGAAAGGCATTAACACCGTTCTTTTTTCGGGGGCTGAACTATACAAAGAAGAAGCGAGTGATCAAAACACCTTAAAACGGTATGGTCAGCGCACACCAGAAGATTGGATAGAACGTAAAGTATATACGCCATATAAGCTACTAGGTATATGGCTCATGGCCACGATCGACTTGCTGCTGTTCGGTGTTGCGGGTATCACTGTCTGGGCGATTCAAATGATCTGGATTCCATTTTTTGCCGCTGGCGTCATCAACGGTTTAGGGCATTGGTGGGGCTACCGCAATTTTGAATGTAAAGACGCGGCGACCAATATTTCGCCTTGGGGCTTTTTTATTGGTGGCGAAGAGCTACACAACAATCATCACACCTACCCTAATTCAGCTAAGCTCTCGGTCCGAAAATGGGAGTTTGACATAGGCTGGATGTGGATTCGTCTGTTTAGTGCCGTGGGTCTGGCGAAAGCGAAGAATATTGCGCCAATTGCACAAACAGATTTAGCCAAGACAGAGCTCGATAAAGACGCCTTAATGGCCATCATACATAATCGCTTTCATGTACTTTCCGAGTACCATAAAACCGTACTGGTACCGGTTTTAAAGGAACAAAAAGCGAAAATGGAAGCCAGTGAAAAATCGTTGTTTAAAAAAGCAAAGCGCTTGTTACGCAAGGAACCCCTATTGATCAAGACTTGCGAATCACAGCGCATTGAAGCGATGCTTGAAAATAATGCGGTGATAAAACTGATCTATGAAAAAAGCCAAGAGCTGCAAGAAATATGGAAACGTAACCCTGGCAGTCGGTTTCAAGAGAAGCTGAACGAGTTAGCGGAATGGTGCCAACAAGCTGAACAGAGCGGTATTCAAAGCCTCGAAAGTTTTGCTGAATCACTGAAAGTTTACTCTTTATCACCAAGCACCTCGTAGAGCCCGTAACAAAGCTGACCCGCTACCTTCTCTTTGCGCTGCCGCCAATTGGCGGGCAGCGCAAGCTCGCTTAGCTCTTTTTCCTTTTCCAAATAAATTAACGTACCGGCTGACAACACGGATGAGTTCACCAGTTTTTGTATGACGGACTCAAGCAAATTTTTGCGAAATGGAGGATCAAGAAATACCACATCGAAAGGCGCCTCCTGCGACTGTGCCAACCACGTTAGGGCATCCGCTTGCGTCACTTGTGCATTGATCTTAAGCATGGTGCGATGTTCTCCCAACTGCGATACTGCTGGCAGAGAGAGTTCAACAAACTGAACGTATTTTGCCCCGCGCGATGCCGCCTCCAACCCTAATGCGCCGCTCCCCGCAAATAAATCTAGCACTCTGGCGTCCTCGATTTGCCAGCTAAGCCAGTTAAAAACGGTTTCACGTACGCGGTCTGTTGTGGGTCTCAAACCGTCCACCTCAGGAAACGACAATCGTCGTCCACGATGCTCACCTGCAATGATGCGAAAGGATCCTTTGCCTTTTTTTTCGGTTTTGTGGTTTTTTTTAATCCGTGCTGGCATTAGACTTCCGAGTTGTTAATAAATATCTGTGCGTTTTTCTAAGCTCAGCTATTTTAAGTCACACGTGGCAAGTATCAATCTCCAAGCAGCTTTCTTTAAAAATAATTGTTAGCCGCCCCAAAATTTGAAGTTTTAAAAGGCCTTTCATGGATACACAATTACTTATCGGACTCGGTGTCCTGACGCTTATTCTTGTTGTCTTCATCATTGATCTTCGCTCTCGACGAAGTCATGTTGCAGATAAACGCCGCAAAAGCGTTACGCCCGTTTCAGTTAAAACGGGCGACCAAACGGCCCAAGTTGATCTCTCGGCAGTCAAAACAACAGTTGACGTCAATGCAGTCGGAGAAACGGTCGAAACACCGCCTGCCGTTGAACACCCCCCCAGTCCGCCGGCCAATCTAGTATCAGAGGAAGACCTGGCACCGAACGAAGCAGTAGCCAGTACTGAAACGCTTTTTGCCAGAATGGTTTCTGGACTCAATCGTACACGCGGCCAGTTAAGCGGAGGGTTAGGTGATTTACTTCTTGGTAAAAAAGAGATTAACGAAGACCTGCTTGAAGAGATTGAGACTCAACTATTAACCGCAGATATCGGCATTTCCGCCTGCCGCCAACTTATCACAACGATCACGGAACAATCTGAGCGTAATGAACTAAAAGATTCGGATGCGATCTACGCGTTACTAAAAGCAGAGCTCAGTGGATTATTAGCAAATAGCCAATCGACGCTGCAAATTGATACAGACAAAGTCCCTTATGTCATTCTTGTCGTGGGCGTAAATGGGGTGGGTAAAACAACTACTATTGGGAAAATGGCGAAGCGTTTCCAAAACCAAGGGCACTCAGTCATGCTCGCGGCAGGCGACACCTTTCGCGCCGCGGCCGTTGAACAACTGCAGGTGTGGGGGGAGCGTAATAATGTACCTGTCGTCGCGCAACATACCGGGGCCGACAGCGCCTCAGTCATTTATGATGCGGTTGAGTCTGCAAAATCGAAGGGCATCGATATTGTCATTGCCGATACCGCAGGCCGTCTGCAAAACAAAGACAATTTAATGGGCGAACTGGAAAAAGTAGTTCGTGTAATGCAGAAAATTGATGCATCGGCGCCTCATGAAGTCATGCTGGTATTGGATGCGGGCACTGGCCAAAATGCCTTAAATCAAGCCGATACCTTTCAGCAGGCCGTTGGCGTCACAGGCATTAGTTTAACTAAGCTAGATGGTACTGCAAAAGGCGGTATCATTTTCGCAATCGCCAAGCAGCTGAGCCTACCGATAAGGTTTATCGGCGTCGGCGAACAAATAGACGACTTGCGGCCTTTTGAAGCCAACGAGTTTATCGACGCACTCTTTGATGATCATGCCGATAAGTAATCGTTGATAGAGATAAGAAAACGGATAGAGCGATCGCATGATTGAGTTTATAAATGTAGGCAAGCGCTATGAAGACGGCCATGAGGCATTACAAAATGTTTCATTGTCGATGGCGCGCGGCGAAATGGCGTTCTTGACCGGGCATTCTGGGGCTGGAAAGAGTACGTTGCTCAAATTGATTATGCTCATGGAACGGGCGGATCGCGGTCAGATCATGATTGGCAATCAAAATCTCGCACGGATACCTCGCCGGCAAATTGCTTATTTTCGTCGGCATATTGGCGTGGTATTTCAAGATCACCGTTTACTCTTTGACCGCACGGTTTTTGATAATGTTGCATTACCTTTAGATGTAGCAGGCACACCGCCAAGGGAAATCGCGAAACGAGTGCGAGCGGCACTCGATAAAGTAGGCCTGTTGTCAAAAGAAAACCTGACGCCCATCCAACTTTCTGGTGGCGAACAACAGCGTATTGGTATCGCTCGAGCGGTCGTGAACAAACCACCGATACTGCTCGCCGATGAGCCGACCGGTAACCTTGACCCCGAGCTATCGTCAGAAATTATGAAATTATTTTCGGAATTTAATCAAGTTGGCGTCACCGTTCTGATTGCCACACATGATCTGGATTTAATTTCTCGGTTGCCATTCCGCGTTATCGAACTTAGTCAGGGGCATATTATTACGGGCGCTAAAAGCGTTGCTGGAGTGGATGCATAAAATGGCCCCAACAACGAGTAAACGCGCCGTCAAAAAACCGAATAGCGGCGCACAATTGAGCGATGACAAGCCGCTGTTTGGCGGGTATATCAGCAATCATATTAAAACGCTAAAACAAACCTTACATGAGCAAAAAAGGCGACCATTGGCTGCATTTTTTACGTGTTCAGTTATCGGTATTGCGATTGCGTTACCCACGCTATTGGCTCTGCTACTCATAAATATTTATCAAGCCGATCTTGAATGGGACGGCTCATCACAAATTACGCTATTTCTAACTGAGAAGACGGCAACACTCGAAGCCGCTGAACTGGCCAATGAACTCCAAGAACGTGGCAGTATTTCTGCCACTAAG
The DNA here is from genome assembly GCA_913020245.1 of uncultured Oleiphilus sp. GTDB lineage: Bacteria > Pseudomonadota > Gammaproteobacteria > Pseudomonadales > Oleiphilaceae > PZPK01. The sequence continues at coordinate 16,871 of CAJWAD010000004.1, read as the reverse complement.
TTTATTGATAAAGATAAAGCACTCGCCGAATTCTCGGCATTATTTGAACTGGGCGATACGTTAAAACACCTTGAAGAGAACCCACTACCGCACAGTATTATTGTTACCCCAGCGCCACAGTTAGATCAGCTGGAAAAAATTAACCGTTTGAAAGACAGCCTCGTCGGCCTTGAACAAGTTGAAAATGCGCAATTGGACGTTGTCTGGGTCGAAAGGCTGCACTCGATCAGTACCTTTCTGGAACGCAGTACCTGGGTGCTCGGCATTATGCTTAGTTTTGCGGTTTTATTAATATTGGGCAACACCATTCGATTAGCAATAGAAAACCGGAAAGACGAAATTGTCGTATTAAAGCTAGTCGGTGGCACCAATGCGTTCGTTTGTCGTCCGTTTATCTACATGGGCATATTTTTTGGCTTTGGGGGTGCGCTTTTTGCACTTGTTCTTTGCACACTGGTGATTGCAATGCTCGAAGCCCCCCTATTAGAGCTGGCCCAATCATACCAAAGCCAGTTCAATTTGATGGGGCTTAGCGTCGAATCGTCGCTGCTGATTCTGACCTTGGGGAGTTTGCTGGGCTGGTTGGGCGCTTGGTTCGCGGTACGCAGGCATATCGATGAGATCGAACCCCGGTAAACGGTTCGAATTGTTGTTGAAATAAAGCAAAAAATGCTATAATACACTGCTAATTTAGATTGGAGAGTTTTTCTATGGGTACAAATTTACAGCCAGTGGATATGTTGATACCAGGAAGTAATCTGGAGTCATATATTCAGGCCGTCAATGGCATCCCAATCCTGTCCGTGGAAGAAGAGCGTGCGCTAACCAAGCGTCTTCATGAAGATGATGATTTAACGGCGGCACGCCACTTAGTTATGTCTCATCTTCGCTTCGTGGTGCATATTGCAAAAAGTTACTCAGGTTACGGTTTAGCCCAAGCAGACCTTATTCAAGAAGGTAATGTGGGCATGATGAAAGCAATCAAGCGTTTTAATCCAGAATTTGGTGTTCGCTTGGTCTCGTTCGCAGTGCATTGGATAAAAGCAGAAATGCATGAGTTCATTTTACGCAACTGGCGTATTGTCAAAATTGCGACGACGAAAGCGCAGCGCAAAATGTTTTTCAACCTGCGAAGCTCAAAGAAACGCTTAGCTTGGTTTACCAATGATGAAGTGCATTCGGTCGCGCAAGATTTGGGCGTAGAACCGCGCGTTGTACGCGAGATGGAAGGGCGTTTGAGTGCGCATGATGCGGCATTTGATGCCGGCTCTGACGATGATGACGATACAGCTTATTTAGCACCGGCTAACTATTTGGAAGATCATAACCAAGATCCGGCGCGTAAAATAGAACAAGCTGACTGGTCAAATGATTCACGTCAACGGTTGCAAGAAGCCATGCGTACACTCGATGAGCGTAGCCTTGATATCCTGAGTAAGCGCTGGTTAAGTGATCAAAAATCGACATTGCATGACTTGGCAGACGAATACGGTGTGTCTGCAGAACGTATCCGTCAGTTAGAAAAGAATGCAATGAAAAAAGTAAAAGGCTTGATGGAAAGCTAATTTTCGTCAACTTTATGAAAACCGCCTTTTAAGGCGGTTTTTTTGTTTTAACGATTTCGTTTTATTCGGAGGTCTCCGTGAAAATTGCCTTTGTTGGCATCGGTCTAATGGGCCAACCCATGACACAAAACCTGATCGATGCAGGTTTCGATCTTGCTTTATGGAACAGGACCGCTGATAAGCTCGCTGCATTTGCCGATCATGCAACACGCTGTCAGTCAGTCGCCGAAGCGGCGGCTAGTGCAGAGGTGCTCATCACGATGCTTGAAAACGGCGAGGTCGTGGACGAGGTTTTATTTCAAAGCCAGGCATTCAAACAGTTACCTGCGGGGAGTTTGGTCATTGATATGAGCTCTATTCCACCGAAAACTGCGCGTAAACACGCATTGCTCTGCGAAGCACAGGGGTTACGCTACCTTGACGCGCCGGTCTCAGGTGGTACCGTCGGCGCAAAGCAAGCAAACCTGTCTATTATGGTGGGTGGCGAAGCGACCGTATTTGAGGGCGCGCAAGCGGTTTTCTCTGCCCTCGGAAACGCCACCTACATTGGTCCTGCTGGCAGCGGTCAATTGGCCAAGCTAGCTAACCAAGCGATTGTTGGTATCACGATTGGCGCTGTATCGGAAGCCTTATTATTGGCAGCAGAAGGAGGCGCCAACCCCGTGGCCGTGAGGGAAGCATTATTGGGTGGCTTTGCAAACAGTCGTATTTTGGAACTACATGGTCAACGTATGCTAGATAGCAACTTCACCCCCGGAGCAACAAGCCGAGTACAATTGAAAGACTTACGCACCATCCTAAATGAAGCAAACGAGCATAATTTAACACTGCCTTTATCTCAGCGCACCTATGAAAGCTATCTTGGCATGATCGCTAATGGCCATGAGGGACTCGATCATAGCGGCTTACTCGTTGAGCTTGAACATCTTAACAACACCCGTTTGATCAAATAAGCCATACCATGCCTAGATTTGCGGCTAACCTAACCATGCTCTTCCAAGAAGTACCTTTCTTGGAACGTTTTGCGCTCGCGCGCGAACATGGTTTTCAATTTGTCGAATACCTCTTTCCCTATGCTTACCCCGCTGAACAATTAAAACAGCAGCTTAAAACGCATCAACTTCAACAAGTGTTATTCAATTTGCCCGCCGGTGATTGGTCGCAAGGTGAGCGCGGCATTGCTTGCTTACCCAGCCGCCGTAATGAATTTTTAAACGGCATAGAAACCGCCATCAACTACGCAACGCTATTAGACGTGAAACAAGTGAACTGTTTAGCCGGCATTCAAGCATCACACATAGATAGCACGGCGCAATGGGCTTGTCTGATTGAGAATTTACGCTATGCACACACCACCCTTGCGAATGAAGGCATTCAATTAGTTTTCGAAGCAATCAACTCAAAAGTGGATATGCCTGGATTCTTCATTGATTCATTAGAAAAATCACAACGGGTATTAAACGAAGTACCAGGCATCAAATTTCAATTTGATATTTATCACATGCAAGTTATGCATGGCGATATCCTACGGAATATCGAAAAATTTTTGCCTCATATCGCACACATACAATTTGCAGATAACCCCGGTCGGCATGAGCCTGGCACCGGAGAATTAAACTTCCCAACCATTTTTAAACAATTAAATAAACTTGGTTATAACGGCTTTACTGCGGCCGAATATTTTCCGAAATCTACTACTGAACGTTCTTTAGATTGGCTAAAAGATAATCACTAGTCATATTGGGAAATAGAGAGAATATTAGTCCTGGCAGCCTCACTCTGAAAAGCACGCATATAAAATAAATACGCTCGCAACATCGCAACTGTAAAATATTTAAGCCCTATTTTCGTACAAATGTCAGATTTTTTACATTTAATGTGCTGGGTTTATTTTTTATTGTTTAAAAAACAACCAGATAGGCAATTGGTATAATTATTGAATCGTAATCGTTCCTATTAAATTAAGATTTGCACAAGGAGAACACATGAAAACAAAAAAAATACAACAGCTCATTATGAGTGCGCTTTTGAGTTTAATCTCAAGTCTGGCAATTGCGATGCCCGTAACTTATTCCGGCGTTACCTTCCCGACAGGTGATAGTTCATTTGCCGATGCATATTTACCATTTACGCCCGGCCCTAATTCGATTACCCAAGGCGGTATAACCTATGACAATCCCGACTATGTCCTCGGTGCACCAGACAATGCCTCTGTTTCATTGGGTAACGGGGGAACCATAACCGTGCAGTTTACAGATAATTCACTCACCACCTCTGGCGATGCTACTAAGGATCTATGGATTTTTGAATTTGGACCTGCGATTGAAGATTTTCAAGTTGAGATATCAACGAATGCAATCGATTGGATAGACTTAGGTTTCATTCGCGGCCAACCCTCCGGGTTAGATATTGATAGTTTTGCCGCCGTGACATCCGGAACACTATATAGCTATGTCCGCATTACGGATGACATAACAAACGGTCCGACTTCCCCTCCTTTTGCAGGTGCTGACATAAATGCTGTGGGGGCCATCACCTCAGGGCCTGCAGCACCAGAAGATCCTGTTGTTTCGGTCTCAGAACCTTCCTCGCTTGCCTTGCTCCTTTGCGGGCTATTAGTCGCTGGAGGCATGCGTAAACGCAAAGCCTAAAAATATTCGTATAGCCCACTTTGCCGGGGATAGTTCCTTGGCTTAAGTGGGTCGTTTTATCGATATCCAAAGCCCCTTATTACTAATCATAAGCTAAAGTAAGTATGCGCTTTCACTCAAATTCATATTTTCTTTAACTTCTCTCCAACGCTTCACTTGCCGACTCACAGCGATCTACACTACTATCGAATTTAAAACGCAGTCAACAAACGAGTGTAAATCATAGCCATACCGAGCACATGGTTTTCGCAGCTACACTCAAGGCTTCAACAAAGACGTTAGTAGTATTTTATAATATTGGGGAACCTCTATGAATTGGTGGGGAAAGGTGATTGGGGGTACGCTCGGCTTTGTGCTGGTCGGGCCGATCGGGGCGTTGCTAGGTGCGGCCATTGGCCATAGTTTTGATAAAGGCTTGACCAACTTAGAGGCCTTTAGTGGCGGCGCCGATCAAGAGGGCGTGCAGGCCGCGTTCTTCACCACAACTTTTTCAATTATGGGCTACATTGCCAAAGCCGACGGCCAAGTGAGCCGCGAAGAAATTGCGCTTGCACAACAAACGATGGCACGCATGCAACTAAACGCCGAGCAAACCGATGCGGCGAAGAATCTTTTTAATCAAGGTAAAGCCACCGATTTCAATGCAGAAGAGGTGATTACCGCATTTGCCAATGCTTGTGGCCGCCGTCGTAACCTTGTACAAATGTTTGTCGAAATTCAAATTGCCACCGCATTGGCCGATGGCAAACTTGAAGATACAGAACGCGCGGTTTTATTTGATATTGCCTCGTTGTTAAAGATAAATCGCGCTCAGTTCGAGCGCTTATTAGCAATGGCAGTGGCCCAACAACGTTTTTATCAACAAGAAGGCTATAGTAGCAGCCCAAGCAATGCTAAACTGCAGCTGGCAGATGCCTATGAGGTATTGGGTGTAAAAAATAGCTGTACAGATCAAGAACTAAAAAAAGCCTATCGGCGACTGATGAGCCAACACCATCCAGACAAACTTGTGTCTAAAGGTTTACCTGAAGAGATGATGAAATTGGCCACAGAAAAAACACAACAAATTAAAGATGCTTACGACTTAATTAAGCAAGACAGACAAAACAATAGGGGTTAAATGATGCGCGTACTAGTAATCGAAGACGACAAAGATGTTGCCGCGTATTTAGTCAATGGATTAAAAGAGAATGACAATGTAGTCGACCATTCTCCAGACGGAAAAGAAGGGTTATTACTCGCTGCCAGTGAGACGTATGACGTGATGATTATTGATCGCATGCTGCCGGGTATGGATGGCCTCTCAATTATCAAAACGATTCGGGCAACCGGTAATAAAACACCCGTGTTGATCTTAAGTGCACTTGGTGATGTCGATGATCGCGTCGAAGGCTTACGTGGCGGCGGTGATGATTATCTAACCAAACCGTTCTCTTACACAGAACTACTGGCGCGCTTAGAAGCACTGGTCCGTCGCGGTGCTAGCACCGGTTCAGAGAAAATTACGCATTTAAGTGTCGCTGATTTAGACATGGATTTACTTGCGCGAACGGTTCGACGCGCGGGTCAAAAAATTGATCTTCAACCACGCGAATTCCGTTTACTTGAGTATTTGATGAAACATGCCGGTCAGGTCGTGACGCGCACTATGCTGCTCGAGCAAGTATGGGACTACCATTTTGATCCGCAAACTAACGTAATTGATGTGCATATCAGCCGTTTACGGTCAAAAATTGATAAAGATTTTCCAAAGCAGTTACTTCAAACTGTGCGCGGTGCTGGGTATATTTTGAGTGAAGATTCTTAGCCTACTAAGAACCTCTACTTTCCAACTGGCGATCATGTACATGGTACTGTTCGCCACGTCGGTGTTTATCTTAATGGGCTTCATTTACTGGGCAACGGCCGGGTACATGTCGAGCCAAACCGACGAGACCATTGAAGCCGAAATTATCGGTCTTGCGGAACAATACCAGCGCCAAGGCCTCAATGGCCTTATCAGTGTAATCCGTGAGCGCGTCAGTCGTGATCCGCAAGGCAAGGCCATTTACCTCTTTACTGCCCGCGACTTTATCAAACTCGCCGGCAATATTGATAAATGGCCCGAAGGCGGCGATGTGCAAGACGGTTGGCTCAACTTTACCTTAAATGATGAACTGGGCTGGCATACCGATCTTTCTCGACCTGCGCGTGCCCGCGTGTTTATCGTACCCGGAGGGTTACGCTTATTAGTAGGGCGTGATGTAAACGAGTTTATGGCGGTCAAAGAACTTGTTGAGCGGGCGATCAACCTTGGTATGGCGATTACCTTCGGGCTTGCGATGCTCGGTGGCATTATGATGAGCCGCAGTACCGCACGCCGAGTGGAACTGATCAACCAGACGAGCCAGCGCATCATCAAAGGGAATGTGTCGCTGCGCATACCTGACCGTGGCACCAATGATGACTTTGATCAGCTCGCGCGAAACCTTAACGAAATGCTCGATCGAATCTTCCATCTGATGGAAGGTGTGCGCCATGTCTCTGACAATATTGCCCATGATCTACGTACGCCGTTAACACGCTTGCGCAATAAGCTTGAGAAAACCATGCTAAGCGTTGAGAGAGATGAAGATCGAGAGCAAGTAGCCAGTGCCGTAGCGGAGGCGGATCAATTGCTTGCCACGTTTAATGCCTTGTTGCGCATTGCACGTCTCGAAGGTGGGGGCCGAACCAGTAACTTCAGCGACTTTAATTTGTCTGAGTTAGTGCTGGATGCGGCTGAATTATACGAAGCCTTAGCGGAAGATAAGCAACAAACCTTATCCATTAAAGTAAAAACCAATATCTTCATTTACGGCGATAAAGACCTACTTTTTCAAACCTTAAGCAACCTGATTGACAATGCCATCAAATACACGCCTGAAGGGGGCGATATCGAGTTATACCTGTCGTCCAATGGTAAAGACCTTGAATTAACCGTCGCAGATTCGGGGATTGGTATTCCTGAAGAAGAAAGGGCAAAGGTTTTTGATCGATTTTACCGCGTTGCTAAGAGCCGCTCGCAACCTGGCAATGGCTTAGGGCTCAGCTTAGTGCAAGCGGTTGTTGAATTGCACGATGGTGAAATTCGATTGGCTGACAATGAACCGGGCTTAAAAATTCAAATATCGCTGCTAGGAAAGGTATTGGATGTATCAGAACTTAGCCAGTCTAAGGAAGCCGCCGCGTAAATCCGACCTTTTAAAACGTCACGCGCAGTAAGCAAACAAACGGGCTTACTGCACCATTTAAAATTTTAATACCCGAAAACTTAAACTAACGCTTTTAAACGGCTATAGCTGTATGTCGCTGGAAACGCGGCCAAACTTAACCCGCTTTTTGCAAACTGCTCAGCGGTCGTCAGCAAATCATTTAGGTTCGCCTTAGTGCTGCCTGTGCGCGCTTTTAAGCTATCCAACTCACCTTCAAACCGCTTTTGACCGAACAATATGCCCGCAATTAGGGTATGGCGGTTGATAGTGTTTTCAACACCGTATTTATCTAGGTTGTAAGCCAAGTTATCGACTTGAGTAAGTACTGCTTCGCCCAAACGGGCTACTTTTGCATTGGTTTTCATCATTAAATCTCGTATTCCAGTTTGGATCGAACGATACTTATAAAGCCTAGGCTCTTCAACCTATTAATTGATTGTTTTTACTATGTCTCGATATCGTCCGCCTCGCAAACCCAGCTCAAAATATATTACACCAGAAGGCGCGCAGGCATTGCGCGACGAGTTACAGTATTTGTGGAAAGTAAAACGTCCTAAAATCACCCAAGCTGTGTCAGAAGCCGCTGCCTTGGGTGATCGTTCTGAAAATGCAGAATATATTTATGGTAAAAAAATGCTTCGTGAAATCGATAGCCGCGTGCGCTTTTTAACCAAGCGCCTCGATAACATTGAAGTCATTGACCGGATCCCGGAAAACAGCAATAAAGTATATTTTGGTGCGTGGGTAACACTGGAAAACTGCGAAAATCCGGATGATCGCATAACCTATCGCATCGTCGGGGCCGACGAATTCGACCTAAGCAAAGGGTATATCAGTATAGACTCACCATTTAGCCGCCGCCTCATTGGCAGAGCATTAGATGATGAGATAGACATCGCACAAGAGCATGGGGAAATTGAGTACACTATTAGTGAAATTCGTTATAAGTAAGGTTTATGCGCATACTCTTCTCGCTTTGCGGCTTTTTATTCGCGCTCATGTCAGTGTCACCGACCTTAGCAGAGGATGGTGACCCCTGGGCACAAGAATTAGATTTTGGATTCTCGACGAAGGGAAAATCAACCATCGCTGACTTTCCCATGCAAGAAATTAGCAGTGAAGAATTATCGAACGCCGCAATAGGTGGCGCCTTGCAAAGCGCCCCAACAATGCAACGCGAAAAGGGTGCAAAACCCGCGTTTCAAATCGTTTCAGAAAACGAAGGGAAACAACTGAATACCGACACGGCCTTAGCTAATGATAATCAGGGGCGCACGGATGACGAGCGGATCCGCGAGAGTAGTATTATTTTGCCGCCACCGATCGATTACCAGCAACCCATTTTTAGCCATGACAACGGTCGCACTGTTGAACACAACAACACAGCCTTTGAGCGTTAATATTAACAAAAACTTTGACATCAATACCTTATAAAGTGAGTAAGCGGTTACTTATCTCAAATATTATATCGCAGCGTAAAGGCTGGTTTATTAAACGCGTATATTTAATAAACCATTCACTGATCTATACGGGTGTATATTTTTTACTCTTACTTTACCTTTGACACCGCGGCTTTCCTTGCAGGCTTTCGAGTCGCCTTTTTCACCGGCGCCTTTACCAAGGTCTCTAACTCGTCTAAGGCTTCGCCTGAGAAGACGGCCAGATTTTGCATGCTTGGTAGCGAATCCCGGCAACCTGTGTAGCCAAAATTGAGCGAGCCATCATAACTTAAACAGGTAATGTTTAAGGCACCGCCGTGTGCGATCAATGAAACCGGATACATCGCTTCAAGTTTCGAGCCATTGTAATACAAAGTATTTTTTGGCCCCGGCACGTTAGAAATTGTAATGTTAAAGGCCGGTCGCATGCGCCCACCTAACCCCGTGAGCAGCTGCAATGAGTATGGCGCCATCATCAGCATCGTGTACTGTGTTAATGATGCACGAGGGAGGCTTTGCAGGTGTTCTTTAGCAATGCGCGTTGATTCTTTTATTTTCGCCAAACGCTTCTTCGGATCGGCCTCGTCAGTGGCAAGACTTGCTATCATAAAGCTGATGGCAGTACCGGTGCCGCTATCATCCGCGGGACGAATATTAACAGGTATCCCCGCCGTTAATGGCTGATCGGGCAAGGCCTCTTTTGCAAGCAAAAAGGTACGCAATGCGGTGCCGCACAAATAAAGCACAATGTCATTTAGCGAAGCGCCGGCTGCCTCAGCAATTGCTTTTATTCGCTCCAGCGAATATTGCTGCGTTGCAAAACGTCGCGCAGGTTGCACACGTCCATTAATAATTGAACTAGGACCAACGAAAGGCGTCGCCAAGGCTTCGCGATCATACATCGAACCACTCACCAGTTTGGCGAGCGCAGTCACTAACTGAGGGGTATTCGAGGCCTGTTCTTTCACCGCATCAATAGCCTGTTCAATCGCACCCTGCCAAGTCGGTACACTTGTGTCTTGTGCGCGTTTACTGCGCTTAGGCGGCGCAATTGACCATGGAGGGCCCATTGCTAGATCATCGGGGGATTCAGACAACGTTCTTTGCATCAAGCGAACACCGCTTATGCCGTCAATCAGAGAGTGATGCATTTTGGTATAGATAGCGAATCGATTATTCTCCAACCCCTCAATAACATGGCACTCCCAGAGGGGGCGTTTAAAGTCCATTCTATTAGAATGCAAGCGTGAGATAAGAATACCTAATTCTCGCTCGCCGCCGGGCTTGGGTAACGCAGAATGGCGAATGTGGTAATCAAGATCAATATCTTTATCAACCACCCAAGACGGGGCAATCATACGGCCCAGTAAGCTTGGTTTTGCTAACTTTTTATTCCAGGGGGAGACCAGGCTTGATGCTGCTTTCATTTGCGCAACATCGTCTCTCAAAAACGTGTCAGATGCTTTTTCTGGTAACGAAAAAATCTGCAAATTACCAACATGCATGGGCGTATCTTCGGCATCTACTGCTAACCACGAGGCATCGAGTACGTTTATCTTATTATCTTGGCCCATCGAGCGAGCTCCCCTTTTTTATATTTACGGGCAACTGTAGCACACTCAGTAGGGTAGTCGCCTCTTTGAACGTAGGCTTGTTCTAAAAACAAGACAACGCTATGAAGTGCCGAACTAATTAAATGCCAAATCCGCTTAGTCGATGAGTTGCGCAGTCATGTCATTAGTTGGGTACGGTAAGGTAGGTATCGGCCAAGTCATCGCTTTGTTTGACTGGAATACTCGGTTCAAATCTATTTGGATGTAATTGGTGCGATGCGCATAATCAGCAATTCTCAATTGATTGTTCGAAAGGTCCTTAATCGCCACCCATTGCGTGTAATCAGACACCGTTTGTGCGCCCTCCATACTCTTTGCAACCCCGAGTGGAATATCCACATTGTTTAAAAGGTGGGCCATTAACTGTGTGGCATCTGCGCTAGTGTCTGGCTTTGTGGCAAACCGACTCAAGTAGGCGGCTCTAATAAAACGAGAAGGCGGGGTGTAATCTGCGGGTAATCCGAGGAGCCCACCACCTTGGCCAATATTGGTAACGTTTGCGCCATTTAACATGACCGGTGATGCGCCTTGGTCTGATAGCGACAGATAATTTCTCGCATTTAACAGGTGCCAGTCGTAGGTCGGTGCATTTGTTAGAACATTTGCTACATTGTCATGGATCTCCATTTGGCCTTTGACAAATTCAATCACGATACTTTCACCACTGCGGTCTGTAATAACAAAATGCAACCAGGGTGGTGTCGGAATACCTTTCACCTCATTTGGATCAAACCACACTTTATAGCTGGGTAATTCTGCTTTGACTGCGTCAACGGTATTAAACATACCCAATACTAAGCTTCCGAAATTTAGGATAGAAACATAGTTTTTATCCTCTGTAGTGACTGTTTGATATTCCGTCAGACCCGGCAGAAAGTTACCACTGAGCCCAAGTCCCGCCTCATTCTGACCTTCCAGAAAAGCGGGCGGCCCTTTCAGTATTGCTGGTGCCACAGCTACAAACGCATAATTACTAGACAGTTTTTTCTCCGGTAAATTTAGTTCGGACGGCGCACTGACATCGACGACCGTTCCTTTTGGGATGGCAGACAATTCCCATTTCATATCAAATGCCCACTCCATTGTTCTACCGGCAATCACGGTGCCATCATTGGCCGTTAAATTAATGGCAGTGCACGCGAAAGAACTGTGTGTGAATGAGAATAAACAGAGACTTAAAATAAAACGTCGGGAAAAACTAGATGCCAAGACACGCATAATGGACTCCCTAATGGGCTAGACGGATTACCGCCGTTTAATTTTAGTAAAAAATTACGTATTAGCAATATAAACGTCTACGTCAGACTTTCATAAGCATAATATTGCGGCAATAACCGATTCAAAAGACAATAAAAAAATGAACAGTCCTTGTCGGACGCTTGCCGTTAAGCCCATTCAATCGCATAGTCGAGACTATGACCACACATCTCAGAAAATCGCCTCACAGACTTGGCAGCCATTTTTTCAGCTAGGGACACCGGCACCTTAGTCGCGAGCCATCCGCCCATCGTGACTTCCTCACACTCGAGTGAGGACCTACCTTCCGGCCCATTATAAGTCACTTCAGCATGTCGCTTAGCCGCCTGATTCATCAGGGAGTAGACGTCCCGAAAAAGAATGTAGGAGGTATCATTTTGATGTACTGCCCAGTTTGCGACCGGCATAAAATCTACCAAATGAATAAGTTGATAGTTCATAGCCTCCCAAAATTCGTCTCCGGTTAGCGAGATCGGCGCGTTATCAATTACGCGCTGCATAGAAATAGAACGAATATCCCGCCCTAGGTTCTGCCAAAGCTCACGCCGCAAGCCGCCATCGTAGAGCAGTCGTAAGACAGAGGGGAACGCCTCTGTCTGAACCCATTCTTGTTCAGTCATCAATGCCTGCAGTGCTGGGATTTTATCAGCACTCATCGCAAACGTATTGGTACCGGTGCCCAAGATACTATGCAACAGCATCACTAAGGGTAGACCCTGAGGGTAATACTTAAGTGTATATTCAAAGCAGAAATAGAGATGATCGAGAAAGGACCCATCGGCATGCTCAACATCAAAATTGCATTCGGTGACGAGGAAATCCATCAAGGCAGGCGATACCTCAGGCAACTCAAGCGACTCCGTCGCCGACGCATAAGCCGTTTGAACTTGCCCTGCGGTGTCTGTATGCCAATCAATATGCTTGCCGACCCGCTGCGTCATGATGTAACGGGCAATCGGACTCTCTAAGGTTTGGAAGATCGTCCGGTTTAGGTCGAAGCCGGCGATGGGCTTGATATCTACATGGCCGGTATAGTCTCTCGCACCGGCATAAGCGATGGCCGATTTTCGTTGAAGATTAGGTTCTGGACGTGTGGTCACTGATTGAGTCATGGTGCTCTCCCTCTCGGCGCGTTAGTGGCCGTTCTTTTTATAAACAAAAGTATACCGGAAATAGAGGCAAGGGCTAGCACACAACAACACCAGGCTAAAACGCAATGCGATATACTGTGCAGATTTAGACCAACTCTTGAACAGAAAAACTAACCGTTGCGATTAATCCCGTTGGCGCAGCATTGGCGAGTGCAAGCACCCCATTGTGTTGTTTCAAAATTTTATCCACGATGGCTAAGCCCAAGCCATAACCACCCGTTGCTGCACCTCGACTGCTGTCCGATCGATAAAACGCTTCGATTACTTTTTTTAGGTCTGTCTCTGGGATACCCGGCCCTTGATCCCGTATATCGATTCGGATTATCGGGCCGACCCTGCTTGCCTGCATATTAATTTCAGAAAAAGTAGGTGCATACTTCATCGCATTTGCGAGTAAGTTGTCAAAAGCTCGCGCTAACAAAGTCGCGTCGCCCTTTATGGTCAGGCCTGAATCAATATGAGTGCATAAGTGCAACGACTTAGCCTCCATTTCGATGTAGGCGTTTTCTAAACAGGCCTTCAGCAGACCATCTAACTGCACAGGTTTTTTTTCAAGTGATTGCTGGCTATCCAATCGGAAAAAATTGAGCAGATTATCAATGAGATGCTCGATATGTTGGTTTTGTTGCTCCAACTTATCGAGCATTGGGCGCGGGTCAGCGGCTTCTCGGGCTAACTCGATCGCAAGCTTTTGGCGCGTTAATGGGGTACGGATATCATGCGAAATATTACTGAATAATTGGCGTTGCGAGGCAAGTAGTTTTTCTATACGTGATGCCATCTCATCAAAGGTCGCGGCGAGCTCACCTAACTCATCACGCCGACTTCCGATTTTTGAAGAAACATTTGTATTAAAATTACCATCGGCGAGCGATTGGCTTGCCCGAGTGAGCACTTTTACGGGACGTGCAATTGAGCGCGATAACCACCATGAGCCCACCAATATGATGATGAAGCTAATACCCAAACGATATAGATAAAGCGGCCCCGGCAGACGATATAGCGCGTCAGTTTCCGCAGAAGGTAAGACACGTAATTTGTAGCGCTTGCCCGAATCAGAGATTGGTTTCTGCTCTAGGGACTGCAACAGCGTATAATAAGCAGAGGGGATCGGCTTGTCGGCAGTATGGCGTTCAAGTTTACGCCATCGTGGTGGTAGCGCGAGCGGTTTATCCTGCTTATCGAGGAGCATCACGCGCAGTTCCTCTCGGCGAAAGGTGCGCTTGTACCAAGACGTTAAGGCACGAGGGCCTTGCGTCTCATAGACTTCTACCCCGTCGGAAGCCAATCGCTGCAGCGTTTGATTTAAATACTCAATGCGCGATTCACTTTGCACAATTTGTTTTGTGATCAAAATATTGGCAACCCCTACCGTAATAGTGGTGAGCCAGAAGATGCCAAACACTTTCCAAATGAGCTTATGCCGGACCGAATCCAAAAACGATCTCATGATTTGCTCTGATTCGTAGCTAAGGGGCCCATCATATCGAGTATATAACCGACACCGCGTACCGTTTTAAATGATACTTGGGGGAGCTTTTTACGCAGGTTACTCATATGCATATCAATCGCTCGATCGTATTGCATCACGCGTCGTCCTAATACCAGTTCACTTAAGGTATCTTTGGCGACAATTTCGCCTTGATGACTCACCAACTCAACCAGTAGTGCATATTCAGTGCTCGTTAAGTTGATGGGCGTATTATTATATTTGACTGTGCGCGATTTACGTTCGATATGCAGTGCACCAAAGACCAGAGCCTGTAAGGTATCGTCGGGCTTTTCATAAAGGGACTTTCGACGCAATTGCGCTTTAATGCGCGCGATCAACTCTCTCGGATTAAATGGCTTCGGTAAATAATCATCCGCGCCCATTTCTAATCCAATAATACGATCAATATCTTCGCCTTTCGCTGTTAACATAATAATAGGCGTGTCTACTTTACCGCGTACATCACGCAGCACATCTAGGCCATTCTTCTTTGGCAGCATGATGTCGAGTACGATCAAATCGCACACATTCAACAATATCTGTTGCTCGCCGCGCTCACCATCAAAGCACTGACTTACACGAAAGCCATCGTTTATCAGTAATTCTGAGAGCAGATCATTTATTTCTTGATCATCCTCTATGAGCAGAATGTTTTTCACCTTGCACCTTATCTTCTAACAATAAGTTGGATGCAGCCTAGCATAGCAAACTGCGCACTTGAGGAACTTTACACAAGCTTTACATTCTCTAGACCCACCTTTTACAAATCAACACTTACACTGATCGCATTCGTTAAGCCACGAATAATTATGTAAATTAGTTGGAGAAAATAACACATGAAAATCACACTTAAATCAAAAAAAGCAATGGCGCTTAGCATCGCTGGAACTGTTTTGGTATCGACTGCAATGCTGTCTTTTGCGGGCCCGTCTGGCGATCAAAATGGACGTTATAGAGTACTGGAAAAAATGCTGGATAGTGTGGAACTTACTGAACAGCAAGAACTTGAAACACAACGTATTCTCGATGCCTTGCCGGCAAAATCGGATAAGCGCGGGGGGATGATGAAAAAGCTACTCGTGCTAAATCCTGACGATCCTGATTTTATTGCACAAGCCGACGAAACTGCCCGACAGGCCGGTGAGCAAGTTGTAGAGCGCCTCAATATTGTCGCAAAAGCCCGTAAAGATCTTTATGCGCTGTTAACCCCTGAGCAAAAACAGGTTATCGATAAGCGTATCCAGCGGAAACTGAAGCGCATGCAAAAACATGAGCAAAATTAATTAAATGACTTCCACCAAATAGTAGCTCAGAATAAAACAACATTTTAAGCTGCGCTGCTATTCATACCAAGAAGAAGGCTTAATAAGCCAAACCTAGTAAAAGTATCGTACTCAAATAATCTTATAACGCTGCAGACGCAGTCGGTTAGCCATCAATATTAATTTGATCGTGTAAGGAAATTCATTGGAACATGAGTGAATACAAAATAATCACCCAAGAAAAAGAGTTCGGCTATGTTTTGGAGGACAACAACATTTGCTTCGAGGTCGCCATTGCCTCTGAGGGTGACAAACGGCGCATATCGTCGGTGTCTGGTTATGCGAATGCAGAGGAGGATGACGCCGTCGACATCAGCAAAGACGACGCGCTAAAAGTTGCCAAGTTTGTACAAACCTTAGACGCCGAGCTCATACTCGATGAACTGGTCAGAGGCGGTTGGAATCACCCAGAAAATGAAGCATCTGAACTCGGCTGGTGGCAAACCTCGTAATTATACCAAGGTAGAAACACTGAATAGGAGCCTCGATACATCAGCGAGATACGCAATGTTATGTTGGCTCCATCATGTTTACAGTTTAACGATTAACTTCCCTTTATTTTCACCGGTAAAGAATAAATTTAGCCCCTCAATTGCCGATTCCAAACCCTCAAGAATATGTGAGCGATGTTTTATTTTTCCAGACATTACATAAGTGCTCAGTTTCGCTAGTAAACTGGGCACTTCTCCAAAATGATCGGGCATAGTGAAACCCTGAATCGTTAAACGCTTTTTAATGATAGGAATCCAGTTAGGGCCGGGGCTAGGTACTTCTTTGCTATAATCCGCAATCATACCGCATACAATTACCCGCCCATGGGCATTCATGCGTTCGAAGATCAGATTCTGTATCGGACCACCTGTGTTTTCAAAGTATAAATCAATGCCGTTTGGCGCCAACTTAGCCAATTGACCATCCAAGTCATCAGATTTATAGTTGATTGCCCCATCAAAGCCGAGTTCGTCGACAATCCAAGCTGCTTTCTCCTCAGTACCCACTACGCCAATTACCTTTAGGCCCTCTGCTTTCGCCAGTTGTCCGACTATCGACCCGACCGAACCGGCTGCACCGGTTACGATAATAGTTTCGCCCTCTTTGGGTTTACCCACGTTGAACAAACCTTGCGTCGCGGTCAAACCCGGCAAGGC